>JAUIIP010000098.1 GCA_030431555.1 bacterium | reverse complement strand
AGTCTGGATTGTGAACAATCACTCGAGTCATCAGTTTGTCCACCTTGGCATTGTTCGCTCCGACGGAACCGCAATTGAAACGAATAAAGAGTTGTTCGTTCCAGGTCCGGGTTTGTTCCGTCTGAGACTTTCGGACTATGAATCGCCAAACCATTACGGTGTGATCACCCTCATTCCTGAGCATCAAAATACCATTGCCGCCTGGGTGACCCGCAGCAACGAAGGAAGCTACATCTTCCCCACAGCCGCGCGTTAGCTATTGGCTGCCGACCAGTTTGCGGGCTTCCAATGACAGATTGTCCGTCTCGTGCTAAGGGGCTTGTATGGCTTCTGGATCTGATGTTTCTAATCGGGACCTTCTGAATCATATTCTAAGGCTCGAGAACGATATCGCACTGCTTAAATCATCACTAAGCGGTCAAACCTTCGACGACGCAGCGGACAGTCAGAGTCACCGCTCTCTCGACGTCTATATTGATTTGCGCACGGACAGTGAGCGAAAACCGTACATCGTAACGGTAGACGGACTTTTCAGGGCTCGCGTCAGCATGTCAGCGGTCCGAGTGATGGTGTTGCTCGTACTGCTTTTGGATTTCAAAGATCGATGCGACGGGGGAAGGGGAATTCTTGATAGACGCAACTCTATCAAGCGAGCATACGACGTAATAGTTGGTGGAGAGGTTACAGACCTAGACAATACGCTGCGTTCCGCGCTATACCGCTTCGAGGTTTTTCTCCAAGACCAGAAACTTTTTCGCAACGACAAGCTCGCGCTGAGGTTCGATTTTGAGGAATGTCGTCTGCGAGTAGAGAACTTGAAACCCGAGATGGTACCGAATATTTCGGTGTCTGTCTCTTCTCCCTTGCCTGTGATTAATGAAGTAATTCACGAGTTACTTTCGGTTTCACCGCTTACCAGGCTTAGGCGCGAGAAAGCATTGTATGCCCCGGCTGGTCCACAAGGCATCGATTTGATGCTTGCGGAGATCTTCGATCACCGCCATCCGGTCACGATGACGGCTCTGTTTTCAAGACCGTCGATCCAAAATTTCCCCGTAAGCATTCTACAGAAGATGCAAGTGTCGGATCAGCGCATACGCCGGGCTAAGGTAGTTCAAGAAGGCTATCAATCCGGGAGGTGCAGGTGTCTGGAAATACTTCCTCGAGAGAGCATTAAGAATCTAATTCGTGTGAACTCGGACGGGAAATTTCTGTGGTGCCCTGAAGGCATCACATCAGACGACGTGGTTTTTCACCTAAGCCACTGGGCGGAGCTAGTGGAGGGGGATAACTCTTACTCATTAGCAATAACGGACGCGGCTACTCCATTCCATCTCGCGACCTTTGAACTGCACGCTACGTCTATGCCCGAATTTTACACCATGTTTATGCAGCGAACGAGCTTCGAGTTTAGAAATGAAGAAGGCTGCTTTATCGTCGGTGAGCGTTCGGCGTTTTCCGCCATTTCGCAGCATGTCGTGCACAGAATGCTAAACCATCCGACCACCACTCGCGAAAGTATTGTGTTAGCCCAGGAGTTGCGAAGTTTATCTACTCAGCTTCAAACACAGGGTCCGATCACAGTTAGCGGCTAAAAACCTTACAATACTAGTGATTTAATAGCGAGAAACTGCGTTTTTTTGCCTAGGTAAAGCGTACATCCTCGTTGCAAGTGAAGCGAGTTACGACGATGTTGGATCTCGTGATGATGGAGCAGCGACCACTAATACTCGGACTTTCGGGCAGTTTGCGAAACTCGCGATTTGGAGCGGGTTCTAAGAAGCTCGTCAGCCAACTATCTGACTGTAGAGACGAACTCGAGCTTGGCGCATTGCTTAAGCGTGAAGCTTACTTTTGCGTCGAAGAGTTTTTAGAAGCAGGGAAGGCAAGCGGGCTCTCCTTTGATGAGATTTATCGCAAGTATCAAGGACGCCGAGGTGACCGCGGCCTGAGTAACTCTGAAGTTGCTCTTGCGGCAGGCCTATGGGGTGCGCTTCGCGGCGGTGCGCGTGTGGAGCATATTTCGCTCGACTCGGTTTTTGGAAATCGAAGCAGCAGTGCCGGTATTGTTCAGCTTAGAGAGAAGTTGATAGAAGCCGACGGCATACTTGTTTCCGGCCCGGTTTACTTCGGTGACAGAGGATCGCTAGTCCAAGATTTTATTGAATTCATGCGCACGGATCCGCAGGTTCGCAGCCACTTGAGTTCGAACGCTCGACGTAAGGCTTACGCCGGTATCAGTGTCGGCGCAAAACGCAACGGCGGGCAGGAAACGTCCCTAATCTACCAATTACTGGATATGGCATCGTTGGGATTCTTGGTAGTCGGCAATGATGCACAGTCAACCGCCCAGTACGGCGGTACCGGTTGGGCGGGCGACGTCGGCACAATGGCCAAAGATAAGTACGGGCTGACTACAGCGATCGGCGCCGGTCGCCGATTGAGTGAGGTGGTTTCTCTGCTTAGCTCCGGATTCCACAAGCGGGCTCAGGTCAGGCCGAGAATCGGAGTCTGGGTGCTTCAGGACAAAGACGGAAAAGCTAGGCAGACAACTGAAGACACCCTTTTTGGTCAACGGATTAGAGAGGCGGCGGATATTGGAATATTCGACTTTACTGGGCAATCGCCTCGGCGCTGCATTGCTTGCGACATTTGCCCGACAGATTTTGGTCCGGACGAAGAGTATCGCTGCATCATAAAGAACCCGGAAGATCTGTTCGCTAACTTTCATCAGGACTTGCTTGGTTTTGACGGAATAGTGCTCGTCGGCTACTCAGCCGCCGATGTCTCCAGGGTTGTAAGCGTTTATCAGAGGTTTATTGAGCGAACGCGGTACTTGAGGAGAGGTGATTACGCACTCTCTAATGCAGTAGTTTTGCCGCTTGTATTTGAGGAGGTTGGAGCGAGAGATTCCCTGAGCCTAAGAATGTTAACATCGATGATTAGGCATCACACTGTTATGAGTAGTCCTACCACCATTAACATTTGGAACGGCCAGCTGCTAAACACCTCCCAAGCTCAAGCTTCAGTTGATCAGTTTATTGCCGACTGCCGTCTGCTTGCCTGCGGTAAGCAACACCAGGAAAGCGCAGCGGCCTCGCCGCAGTATAACCCTATTGGGTACAGCCTAAGTGCTGAAAAAGCCCGTCAACAAAGAGAGCAGTGGTCGGCAGGGCGACAAGCTGCCCCCCTTAATTCCTGAAATAACAAAGCAAAAGACGTATGTATTCAGCTGTTTAAACTGCGAGACAGCCGCTTTAAGTCAATACTGGCGCTGAGATCGTCATAACTTAAAACGAGAGTTTGGTTTCATTCAGGTTATTACATATGAAGTCATCCGTATCTCTCGGATCCGAGAGGCGCTCTCATTATTCCTTTGTTGCTCAGCTAAAATTGATAATGCTCGACCCTAACCAGGCCTGGTGCGAATTCAGGTCGGAAGGCGGTCCGTCCGAAGACTCATTTTGGATGGTTCTTAAGCTCGCAAGTCTTCCCGCATGCGCTCGCCTGGCTTGGAATCTATCCGCTGGAAGCGGAGTCATAAACGCTGCGGGCTGGTTTATGCAGCACCTCGTGGTGCATTGTGTATCGATGCTGGGGCTTGCGGTGATACTTTCCTTTCTGGCTAAAAGAAACCAATTGTCGCTGTCGTCGGCAAATGCAGTCCTGCTCGCGTGCTTTGTATTTTCGCCATATGCGCTTTCGAATCTCCTATATCCGGCTCTGTGGTTTTCTTTGGTGCCCCTGCTGTTGAGCCTCTATGGTGCGCAGATCCTTCTCAGCGTGACGGACATCTCATGGTTTGAGTATCTGTTTGACTCGCCAAGACATCAGCGAGTTGCAGTATTTGGCTTTTGCGCGGCCGTGTTCATCGTTACTGCTAGTTTGTCTTCGGTTGGCGTAGTCGGCTCGTTTTATTCAGCGTCGGAAAGTTCGAACACCGCGACAAACTCGAGGCACGAGCAGATTCGCAACGATATTCTGCGCGCCAAATCAAACTCGGAGCATGCGACTAGTATGGCAATTATTGGCAACATGCAGCCTTCAGGTGAGACTGTTTACAACGGTGCAAGCGGCGAGTACGAGTGGCAACCGTACTAAGCGATCAGCGCCAATCTTAGCATTTAAAACCGTAGCTAATGCTGGATAAATGCTGGGCGCCGTGATAGTTTTGTTGCGCTCTAGTAGATAGATTTTTCAGTAAATTTAGCAATAATTCGGGGGCGTAAGTGGCGCAAAAAGTTGCCGTTATCGGCTGCGGCCACTGGGGCAAAAACCTAGTGCGCAATTTTTTGGAGTTGGATGCTCTGGGTTTGGTTTGCGAGCAGTCTGACGAAGGGCGCATCCGCGCGAAGCAAATCGCCGAGGACTGTAATCTTACTGACTCCTTCCAAGACGTGCTTGATTCCGAAATTAGCGCAGTGGTGATCGCCAGTCCCGCGGAGACCCACTACGAACTAGCTAAAGCCGCGTTGCTCGCCGGTAAAGATGCGTTTGTCGAAAAGCCGCTCGCTTTAACTCTTGCGGAGGGTAATGAGCTTCTTGAGATAGCCGAGTCGAAGGGCCGCGTTCTCATGGTTGGTCACGTGCTTGAGTATCATCCGGGTATATTAAAGCTGCACTCGCTTATTCGCGAAGGGGAGCTAGGAAAAGTTAATTATATTTATTCGAACCGTCTAAGTTTGGGAAAAATTCGCCGAGAAGAGAATATCCTTTGGAGTTTCGCTCCGCACGATATTGCGATTATCCTCCGAATAGTCGGGGAGCTGCCCTTTCAAGTGGCGGCTTCGGGCGGGAACTATATCCAGCCGAATATTGCGGACGTAACTGTCACTAACTTGCTTTTCAATAACGGTGTGCGCGCACATATTTTTGTTTCCTGGCTGCATCCGTTCAAGGAGCAGCGTCTTGTCGTCGTCGGCTCAAAGAAGATGGCGAGCTTTGATGATGTTGGGAAGAGTCTAGTTTTGTATGACCAGCGAGTTGACGCGAGCCCGGACGGGCCTGTTCCGATCAAGGGTGAGGGAGTGGAGGTTGAGTATGACAGTGCAGAGCCGTTAAAGCAGGAGTGTCGCGCGTTTCTCGAAGCAATTGAATCTCGCCAATCTCCGCTGACGGATGGACGCAGTGCAGTTAACGTTCTCGCCGTTTTGCAAGCAGCACAACGCTCGCTTATGACCAACGGCGATGTCGTGAGTATGTAGGTAGTTTATGTCTGATTATTTTGTGCATGAGACCGCTGTGGTAGACCAGCCTACAGAGATAGGCAGCGGTACCAGCATCTGGCACTTTTCCCATGTAATGAAGAACTCGCAGTTGGGTGAACGCTGCAACCTTGGGCAGAACGTGTTTATCGCCAGCGGAGTTAAGATCGGAAGCAACGTTAAAATTCAAAATAACGTTTCGCTGTATGAGGGAGTCGTGCTCGAGGATGATGTGTTTTGCGGCCCTTCTTGTGTTTTTACAAATATCGGCAATCCTAGATCTCAGATCGTTCGCCGCGACAAGTACGAGCCTACGCTGGTTAGGCGCGGTGCGACGCTAGGGGCAAACTCTACAATTGTATGTGGAGCCACAATCGGTCGATACGCCTTTGTCGCTGCTGGTGCAGTGGTGACTAAGGACATCCCGGACTACGCCTTGGTGGTGGGAGTCCCCGGTCGGATTGCGGGGTGGATGAGCCGACATGGTCACCGCCTTAGTGCGCCCGGTTCAAGCGGACTAATGGTTTGCCCGGAAAGCGGCTACAAGTATAAGTTCGAGTCCGAAAACGTATTGAAGTGCTTAGATCTCGATGAGGAGCAAGCACTACCGGAGAAAGCATGAGTGATATCACAGTACCTTTACTAGACCTTAAAGCGCAGTATGAGCCGCTCAAAGCAGAAATTGAAACTGTAATTAAGGATGTCTGCGATTCGCAGTGGTTCATTGGCGGGCCGCACGTCGACGGAATCGAGAAGGCAGTTGCGCAGTACTGCGGTGCCGAGCACGCCATTGGAGTTTCGTCCGGTACTGATGCCGAGCTAATTGGACTAATGGCTTTGGGGATTGGGCCCGGTGATGAGGTGATAACAACACCGTACACGTTCTTTGCTACTGTCGGCGGTATCGTGCGCTGCGGCGCGAAGCCGGTATTTGTTGATATCGATCCGGTAACTTTTAATATCGACACCTCAAAGATCGAAGCGAAGATCACTGAGCGCACTAAGATGATTATACCGGTTCATCTTTATGGTCAGTGCGCTGATATGGACCCGGTAAACGCGCTTGCAAAGAAGTACAATTTGAATGTGGGCGAGGATTCCGCTCAGGCAATCGGTGCTAGGTATAAAGGCAAAATGGCCGGGAACCTAGGCGACTGGAGCTGGTATTCGTTTTTCCCTTCTAAGAATTTAGGCGGATTCGGCGACGGCGGCATGGTTACAACTAATGATGCCGAGTTTGCGCACAAACTTAAAATGTTTCGCAACCACGGGTCCGAGCCGAAGTATTATCACAAGCACGTGGGTGGCAACTTCCGCCTTGACGCACTGCAAGCCGCAGTGCTCGAAGTAAAGCTGAAACATCTTGATTCATGGCACGAAGGACGACGCAGCAATGCTCGGGAGTATGAGAAGAAATTCGTCGAAGCCGGAGTTGCCTTGAATTCGAGCGAGGCGTTCGAGAAGCGCTGTGAGAAGCCTGTTGTGCTTCCTGGGGGATCTGAGCCGGGCAGCACTCTGACCGAGCAGGAAAACTTTACCAGTATCGTTAATCAATTTGTTATTCGGGTGCGAAAACGTGACGAGCTGATGAAGCATCTACGCGAAAAGAATATCGGCTGCGAAATCTACTACCCCGTTCCACTTCATATGCAGGAGTGCTTTGCTGATTTGGGCTACAACGAAGGGGATATGCCGCACAGCGAACAGGCTGCGAAGGAGACGATTGCGATACCGGTTTATCCTGAACTCAGTTCGGAGCAGCTAAACTATGTCGTCGATACAATTGTTCAGTTTGTAGGTGCTTAGCATTGTGAAATCCAGAATTCATTTGATTTGCGCGGCGCGACCAAACTTTATGAAAGTAGCACCGCTGTACCACGAGCTGAGCGGCAGCGACTGGGCACAGCCCGTTCTCGTACATACCGGGCAGCATTACGACGTGAATATGTCCGATTCCTTTTTTCGAGATCTTAAACTTCCCGAGCCTGATTTTCATTTAGGAATTGGCAGTGGCTCGCACGCTGAGCAAACCGGCAAAACCATGATTGCCTACGAGAAGCTGTGTGTCGAAGATAAGCCTGATGTTGTGCTCGTCGTCGGCGATGTCAATGCCACTGCCGCCTGTGTGCAAGCCGCAGCCAAGCTGCATATTCCGACCGTGCACCTTGAAGCCGGACTCAGGTCGAACGACCGCAGGATGCCGGAAGAAATAAATCGAATACTAACCGACTCGATTGCTGATTTGCTGCTGACGCCGTCCCCGGACGGCGATGAGAACCTGCTTCGCGAAGGTATCGCCAAAGAAAAGATCGTTCGAGTCGGAAACATAATGATGGATTCCTTGGAGCTTGTGAGGCCGAGGATCGAAGAGACTAAATACTGGGAGAAACTTTCGCTCAAACCGGGCGAGTACGGCTTAGTCACTTTACATCGTCCCTCAAACGTCGATACTCCCGAGAAGCTCGAGGAGCTTTGCGAGGCCCTGGTAAAGTCCGCTAAAGAAATTTCGCTGGTGTTTCCGCTCCATCCGCGAACCAGAAAGAATCTAGAAGCCTTTGCCCTGCTTCATCTGCTTGAGGAGTGCGAGAGCATTATAACGACCGAGCCGCTGGGCTACTGTGACTTCATGAGTCTGCTGTTCGCCGCTCGTCTTGTCATCACTGACTCTGGAGGCATTCAGGAGGAAACGACCTATTTAGGCATTCCTTGCTTAACACGCAGGGACAACACCGAGCGTCCGATAACAATAACGCTTGGAACTAATCAGCTTGTTGCCTCAGCAGAGATTCCGCAAAAATCGTCGGATATATTGAAGTCCGAGGAGACTGAGGGACGTGTGCCGGAACTATGGGACGGCAAGACAGCGCAGAGGGTTGCTCAGGCCATTCGCAGCCTAGCCGTATGAGCGTTTCGGAGGGAGCGGTTCCGATTGCTCTAATGTAAAGCTGCCGGGCGGGACCTTTCCTGCAACTACTGTTTCGATTAAATCGCGGTAGCATTCGGCGAAGTATTTCCGACTAAAATTTTTCTCAACGAACTGTTTTCCGCTGCGGCCGAGCTTTGACAGTAAAGCGCGATCGTCGGCCAGGGTGCATGAGATCGCTGCCAGTTCATCCGCACGACCGGGCGTCATAAACACCCCTGCACCGGCAGATTCAATGATTTCTCTGGCTTCACCCCGCACACCGATAATAATTGGTTTTTCGGCAGCGAGCATTTCGAAGATCTTAGAAGGAATCACTGTCGAAAAAAGCTCGGTGTTTTTCAAATGAACAAGGCAGCACGAACTTTGCGCCAGTATCCCCGGGATGGCACTGCGAGGCACTTGCCCAGTGAAGACGACATTGTCGAGTCCGCTCTGCCTCGCGCGCTGTTCGAGTTCGCTGCGCTCGGCGCCGTCCCCGACTACTACAAAGCCGATATCGGTTCTGCCGCGGGCACGCAGCTTTTCGGCTGCTTCGAGCACGACAGACAATCCGTGCGCCATGCCGACGGTGCCTACGTAAGTGCAGACGAAGGAGACATCTGCCGGGAAGTTCAGCGAAGCGTCGCTGCCGCGCTCGAAGAGGTCCAGATCAGCTCCATTATAAATAATCGAAATCTTTTCTTCGGGGACCCTTCGTTCTCGAAGCTGCTCGCGGTAGCCCTTGCCGACCGTGACGATGTGGGTCGCCGCGCGGTACATTAGTTTCTCCAACCATTCTAGAAATCGAATGATGCCTTTGTTGCGCATTGCGCCGACCGCAACAATCGATTCAGGCCAAATGTCTCGAATTTCAAGGATTAGCGGAGCGCGGTGAATGAATTTTGCAAAAACACCGGCCCAGCCGCAAAAAAACTGCGGACTGGTCGCAATAACAACATCGGCTTTTTTGATAAACAGACTCGCAACGACGGCCGAAAGCATGAAGGACACGTAGTTAAGAATCCTGCGAAGTGTGCCTTTATTAGCAGCGAGAAAGCTGTAGACTCTGATTATTTCAACACCGTCTACATTCTCGCGCTGAAACAATTTATTCTCGTAGCCCTCATACAGCTCTCCCCGCGGGTGGTTCGGCGCGCAGGTGACCACAGTTACGTCGCACCCCTTGCGGGCCCAAGCCTTGCAATGCGCCGCTGTGCGCACAGCGGGAGCATTGTTTTCCGGCGGATAATAATGGGAGAAGAACAGAATTCTCATATGCGCTGACCGCAAAGCTCAATGCTGTGCGCGCTCCAGTCAATAGTCTGTCCATCGAGCGCCAGTCGGTGTTCAGGCACCGTGCTGAAATCGATATCTAAATTATGGTTCGCAAATACGGAAACAGCAAAAGCACCGGAAGCGGTGCTAAGGGGCTTGTAGCTCAGCGCAGCACCAGGCTGCACCTTGCCAAACCCCGGACTAAAAAAGTGATCGTGTTCCACGACTAGCTGAGCGCTGCAGTAGACGTAAGTTTCAGTAGTGTCATACTTCGAGCGCAAGACTGCTTTGTTCCTGTCGGCACTAATGTTCCACATCGGATGGATGTGAAAGCGCCCCAAGGCCTCAATGCTCTCACTCGTAAATATATAATCTGCAACAATCACAGCCTGCCGGTTTACAATCAATCGCCGGACAACAATCGGGCTGCCCGGCAAGTGCTTGTAGCCCTCATGCATCGCTATCAGAGTAAATGTGTCGCCCTCTCTTTTGAAATCCAAAAGCTTTGGTGTGCTGCGGCGCCCGACTCGGAAGGCTGACCACAACTCTGCGCAACTTTGCGAATTCAGCTCTAGAGTTGAATGCGCGCGGGTCGAACGGAAGTATGTTCTGAGCGCTCCACGCTCGTAGTCAGAATTTCCGGCATCAACAATGAGTGGTTTGCCTGTGTTGTAGAGGATAAACGAAAGAAAGTCCGCGTGACCGTGCCCGCAGTTGTGTGCTGCACCAAGCGGGCCAAAGTCTGCTGTAAGCGAGTAACTGCCGGAATTTATTCTACAGTAGCCGCTATCGCGATATAAAATAGCCTTGTCGTTTTGCTCTAAGTCAGTACACAACGGTTTGTCTATTATGCGTGAGACATACTTCGTTAGGTCGGAAGCCAAGACAGTTTCTTCAACAGTTCCGTCGTTAAACAGGAAGGGCTCGCCGGCAGAGTCAGACAAGCTGCTAACTACCTCCAAGCTGTCTTCGACTACTTTACCCAAGTTAGAGATGTCGGTTCCGCAGTTCAGTAAGTGAGCCAGCTGGTAAGTTAACTCGAGCTGATAGCCCGGACTTCTCTCGATGTGTCCGCCGTCAAACAGGAACTGTTTATCGAGTTCGTCTACCAAAAGGGAGTTTAATTCCTCAGCGGTTCGGCCTGGCAGGCTGTCGAAGCAGCTCGCTCCAACGGCAGCTGCTATAAGGTTTGTCAGGAGGTGATTTACGTCGACGTCATATTCGAAGTTGTTTCGGAGGAAGAACAGATGCTGCCAAATTGACAAAGCGAAGCGCTGCTTAAGTCGTTCATCTGCTTCCAGCACTGGGAGTAGGCGCGAACGGCAGAGCATGGATAAGTTTATTAAGCGCTTTGAGACAACATAAGGATGCCACGCTGCTCCGTTACCAAAGAGATGGTTCTCGCTCCAGTGTTCGTAATAGGTCAGCAGCTCTTCGTCGCTGAGCTGCCAAAGCCAGTCCAAATAGTGGTAATTAAACTGCCAAAGCAGTGTTGCTGGTTCGCCGCCTTCCGAGGAGAAAGGAAAAGGTTTAGTTTGACCAAGAAATGTAATTTTCGATTTCGACGAGCGCAGTCCCCTAACGCCGCCGACTCTGGGTGTCAGCGGATCGCATAATAATTTTTGCGGTTGAAAGGTTCCCGGCTCGATTGGCGGAATGTCGTCGGAATAGCCAATCAGTCTATGCTTAATGCGCGTCAGGACTTGTTTGGGACGCAGGTAGCGCACAGTGCGTGCATAGGTCGCAAGATTGGAGGCATCTGATGCTGAGCCGCTAGTTTGCATATCTAGAACTAGTTAGTTCTTCGATTGGTGCAACCAGGGGAGCGCCGTTGGTGTTCAAGTTCCAGCTGGAAACTTCTACTGCGCGGTCGGCGGCGACCCGCGTAAGAAAGGCGCGTCTCTCGTCCGGAAGAGTGCAGGCGATGATTATTTCGTCCACCTGGTACTTGTCAATCAGCAGCGGCAGGTCATTTATATCCCCGACAACATTAAAGCCATAAACAATTCGCTGGCGCAGATTTCTGGCGTCGTCGATCAGCCCGACTACGGTCAGTTTATTGCGTTTAATAATCGACGTGTAACCCAGCTGCCTTAAAAACAGGCCGCAGCGCTCGCCTGACCCGTAAATCAAAACGCGTCGTCCGTCGTCGCCGGAGCGATGGAGCTTGTTCGCAAATCTGCTGGCCATGAGCTCTTTGACAATTCGCGGAATGGACCTCCAGCCAATCACTAATGTGCTGGAGACGAACATATAGCCAATCGCGAGTTTAAACAGCTGGACTTTGTTG
>JAUIIP010000097.1 GCA_030431555.1 bacterium | reverse complement strand
TTGCCCATGTGATCACAACGCCTTACAGATGAAACATGCGCTTGCTTCGTAACTTTTTAGCTCTATTTCTCCTGGCCGCGCCGCTGTTGATTCCACATTCGGCACTGGCTCAGCAAGACAGCCCACTACCGGGCAACCGCTACGTAAAGGCTAGAATTGCCTCTGATAGACTCAATATACAGCCCTCAGGCGATGAAGCTGAGCCCGCTGCAACCCTTGCTATTGTGCTTGAGGTCGAACCAGGGTGGCACGTCTATTGGAAGAACAGCGGCGATTCAGGCTCACCGCCAGAGGTTAAATGGACGCTTCCTGAAGGTTGGAGCACTTCGGATCTAATCTGGCCTGCACCAAAGCGAATCCGTGAACGTGGGGACATCATCACGTTCGGATACAACTCGAATGTAACGCTAGCCTCGAAACTTTTCACTCCTGCAGTAATACCCGACCACACGGAAGAGATCGAAGTCTCGGCAAGGGTGCGCTGGCTTGTATGCGAAGAGATTTGCGTGCCCGGCGAGGCGGAATTGAGTCAGACATTTCAGTACGGCACCGATGTGCCGCTCGGTCCCTCCGACGATATATCAAGAATCGGACGGACGCTGGCCGAGGCGCCCATGAGTGTCGTAGAAGCAGCTTCTAAATTTCCTAAACTAGCGTCACTTTCGATAGACACGCTGTCCCCTGAAGTTGCAGCACGCAATGAGACACTGCGACTGGGCTTGAAGTTGCAGGGGATAAACAAGGCGGATGCCGCCACGGCTGAGTATCTGCAGTTTTTTCCGTTTTCTAATCCCTACCTTCAGTTCGGTGATCCGAAACTGAAGATGGAAGCGGACGGTTCACCTGTAATAGTCTGTGACGTTAGAGTGCTGTCAGGTGCCCCGGAAGAAGAGTATGAAGTAGGCGGCCTCCTGCTGCTTGCGCCGAAACTAAGCGGCTCTGATAATCCGGTAAGTATTCTCTGGACAAGCAGAGTTCAAGTTGAGGGAGACTCACCAGGCTCTCAACCGTCGGCGTCTTCGGAAGACGGTCTTGTTGCGCTGAGCTACCGAACCTACCAGTCTAAGGAAAGACCTGAGCTTGAAGCAAGCGATCCCCCTGCGGTGGTCGAGTTTTCGTGGAGCGCTTTCGGAGCAGCCATCTTTTTTGGTTTCATTGCAGGGGTTATCCTCAATTTGATGCCGTGCGTTCTGCCGATCATCAGCATCAAGGTTATGGGATTCATCAACATGGGGGGCATAGAGCAGAGCGAGGCGAGACGAACGGTATATGCCTTCTCAGCAGGAATAATTTTTTCATTTTTGAGCCTCGCTGCAATCGTAGTCTCATTAAGAGACGTCGGAATGCGAGTGGGTTGGGGCTTTCAGTTTCAGCATCCTGCTGTCGTGTTTCTTATGTTTATTGTTGTCTTCGTTCTGAGTTTGGTTTTCTTCGATGTCTATACCTTCAAGATTCCCTACTTAAACTCAGCGAACCGCGCCGTAACGAAAATGCAGCCGTCAATGCTTTCGCATTTTCTCGAAGGAATTCTGGTCACGGCACTGTCTACACCTTGCACTGCTCCATTCTTAGGCACAGCGCTTGCTTTCGCTTTTGTACAACCGGCAGTTTATACCTTCGCCGTATTTTTAAGCATTGGTCTCGGATTGGCACTTCCTTATGCTTTACTCGCAACAAACCCTGCGCTGCTTCGCGTACTTCCCAAGCCGGGCCCCTGGGAATACCGCCTAAAAGAGTTCCTTGGCTTCCTGCTTTTAGGAACTGCTATTTGGCTTCTGTTCGTGCTCGACAGCTTAACCCAAGACGGGACAGTTTGGGCGGTAGCAGCCGCAGTGTTCATCTTTTTCTGCCTATGGCTCACTAAGAACGCGGTTGAGTTTATTGCGAACTCTAAATTACGAGCAGTCTTTAACGTGTTCTTGGCCATCGCCTTTGTCTGGGTGCTTGCGTCACTGTGGCCAAAGGTCACCCAGCGAAGCGAGTCGCCATCCGAGGTCTCCCAGTCTGAGAAGATTTCTTGGGAAAGTTATTCACCAAGCCTAGTCAACAGCGCTCTCGACAGCGGACAGACGGTCTTTATCGATTTTACCGCCGACTGGTGCGTCACTTGCAAAGCCAACGAAAAGCTTGTGATCGAGACTGACGCCGTTGCAGATTTCATTCGAGAACATAATATTCTCCCGGTGAAAGCTGATTGGACTTCCGGCGACGATGAAATCTCTGAAGCACTGTACTCTTACGGCGCCCAGGGGGTGCCGCTGTACGTTATCATTGCGCCGGATCGGCGTTCAGAGCCGCTGTTGCTGCCGACCTTACTAACTCAGTCAATTTTGCTAGATGGCTTAAAAAGCTCTATTTAGCCTTGGCCCCGTCGGGCAACTTCTCCCCGGACCAACGCTTGTTCCAACCTACTTCGTTCTCGGAACATGGGCGCTTGTATATAGCCTTGCGAATCGCGTCAGTTGTAAACACGCCAAGCTCCTCGCCTTCGCCGTAGGCCTTGCCGTGCTCATTGCGATGTTCCTTCAAAGACACGATGTAAGGCAGCCATCCCCTCCATTTATCGGTGCCATGCAGCCTTTCAGCACGGGTCATCTTAATTAGAGTCTGCTCAATCTCATCACCATGTTTTCCCGGAAATGAATTCATTTCCTTGACCAGAGTTCGCGCAATCGAGTCATAAGGAAGCCGAGCTAAGTTTTCGACGAATGATCTACGAACCACCGACTGCCTTTCCTCGATAGTGCGCTCCAGAAGCCATGACATAACCTTCGCTACTGTCTCGGGCTCCAGCTCAGCTAGAACGTTGAAACTGTTCAGCATCAGAGCCTCATCATCGTTCTTAATCGCGGCCATTATCGCATTCACCATCGTCCCGATGTAAGTCGACGACTCGAAATTCATCCGCTGGTCATCGGTGGTACAATCCTTTTCCAAAAAGTCGTAATCGAGCAAAAGGTCGCAGGAAAACTGCCAGACAAAATGCGGCCCCTCTAGCTTGTTGGGAAAAGCCACCGATTGATAATTCTCTATGCCGTAACCGCAGAAGTCGACCAGGTCTCGCAGCGTGCTGGGAACACGGGCCATTGTCTCAAGCGTTTTGAAGCTCAGCGTAGGAGAAAACTTCGCCAAGCTTTCCTGCTTAGCGCGAACCTCAACCGGAGAGTAAGGGTTTACGACGCCAAGCAAACCCACCTCGTCGATTGTCAGCCCAGTGTAACGCGGCTGTTCAAGCGCGCGCATATAAGAGGCCATCGTTAAGCGCGGAATCAGCTTGTCGCGGTCCAGATTATTCTGCTTTAGAAAGCAAGTAAGCTCCGCATCGTAGAGCCTGAAAAGCAGCGGGAACATTTTCGCCGTATCGACCAAGGCAACCCGCGGGTCGCTGAGAATTGCGGCCAAGTTGTGCAGAGGGTTCTCCTCAAGCTCAGCATCCAGCACACAGTCAGCGGCCGTTTGTCGTTCGGCTACGTCGACGAACGTTTCGAATTGCTTGAGTGCGAGATCTAGTCCCGACTGATCACCGTATACGATTCTTACTGCCGACTCCCAAATGTCGTCACTGAAGTAATTCGCCTTTGGCAGATAGCCCATTAGCTGCGACACAACATCGTCGCCTCCGAGCCTGCGTAGTTCATAAAGCGCATAGTTGGAGTAAATAGACTCGTCCTTAGCCCGAGCCATGTAAAAACCAATTCGTTTCTGGCGATCATACTCCCGCGCGTAGTCGAAGCGCTGCTTCATCGCAACGGCAGCCCTTAGCCGCTGATCGTTAGCATCAAAAGAATCGTACTCTTTGGGGACTTCATACTGCCGTACCCTGGTTCGCAGTGTGTCAATCCGATGGCCGATAACACTCTCAAAACTTTCGAGGTGTCTATGGCGAGGCTCGACAGGTCTAGGCACCGCCTCTTCAACAACGTAGAACATGCCGTAATCGGCGATGCGAAAATGCAGATCTTCTTCCTTCGGCACTCCGAACCAGCCAAATCGCTGAGTCCCAATTAAGATCATCGGCGCAATTTTCTTTACAAGCGGCCGTTCATCCCAGTCCTCCGGCGGCTTAATAGTTTCATGGGTTCTACCGTAGCGAAAAGAACTGCGCTCTATGTCCTCCGGCAGCCAAAACCAGCCGCGAACAAGTGAGTCATCGGTAACCTTTACACGCTTGTAATACTCGTTGTAGGTGGCGAAGTGAGTGTGGTCGGAAAAAACCGGAAGAAGGAACGGTGGGTAATCATGAACTGTAAGCCGGGTCCCCTCTGCAACATCAAACCGCAAAGTTTCAGTTCCATACAAAACGTCAACGACTTCCGCCTCGAAAAAACTAGTCCGACGAACATCCATGACGGCAAGGCTTTCCATCACGGCTATTTCCATTAAGTCGTCGCCCATTATTCTAAACGGCATGCGCGAGTTGTCAGCAGCAGCCGAGGCTGCTGTTGAAGCGATAGCGACAACAAAAAGAAAGATGTATTTCATTACTTGGCTAATTATAACGCAGCTACGCCTCCTAGCACATGAGCACTTCTAGAACGAAAGCCCTAAACCCGCTGAAAAATACGGATTAGTCTCTAAATCGCCTTTGTATTGCCCAGCGTTTTCGGGTTCAAACTCCAATTGGCTGCCGATGGAAGCACCTGCTTCCAATCCAAGGCGCACATGCTCGCCGAGCCAGTAATAGAAGCCTGCACCGGCTCGGTTGTCCTGGATATTTACATCAAAGTCCTCTGCAGACCTCCCGAAGCGCACGTTATACCTGTCACCGTCAATCCAAGCGCCGGCATATACGGAAAAACTGGATGACAAGTTTAGTGTAAGCTCGGCTTCAATCGGAAGAGTCAGATTGATATGAAAATCGCCACTCGTGCTGGCCACCCTGAGGCCGACTATCGGAAAGGCCGCGAAGTCCACAAAGCGCGGGCTATACTCTGCTCCAAGAATCAATGCGGTACCAGGATTAATCCTAAAAGCAATTATTCCCTGACCTGAGAAATTGAAATCATCCAAATCCAGGTCACCATTAAAGTCCGTGTACAAACCATCACGCGCATAGCCCTGCATGTATATAGAGTCGGATAAAAAATATTCTATCCCAACCATCGCCGACACCTTGTGCAGGGTTTCCCCACTCGTCGTCGTAATAGCCTCAGGCACTTCCTTGAAATCGTATACACGTGCCCCATATGACGCACCAAACAGCAAATCAGCGTCTTCTGTAAGAGAAAACGCTTTAGAGAAATCTAAATCGATTTTATGAAGTTTGTACTCTCCCGGACCACCGTCCTCTTCCCCGGAGGGCTCATGCAGGTAGGAGATATGGGAATAAACTCGAT
The DNA here is from genome assembly GCA_030431555.1 of bacterium. Taxonomy (GTDB): domain Bacteria; phylum Bdellovibrionota_C; class UBA2361; order SZUA-149; family JAGRAN01; genus JAGRAN01. Next base: position 6,364 of record JAUIIP010000097.1, on the reverse strand, counting down.
TAGGCTCAAGCAGATAACGAAAGTCTCCGTGCTTCTGCGGCTGCGCCGCGGCAATTTCAGCTGAGATCAGAGCATTCACTGCTAAAATAATCCAAAAAATGTATGGTAGTCGCATTACTGAAAAGCACAGTTTTTAGTCGTAACGAGATGTTAAGAATGGTTAATGATATTGGCAAGGTAAACCTTAGAGCTAACCCCGAGGCCGACCGATGAACAACTCACAATTATGGGAGCGCTACAATAGATATCTATGCCGCTGCGAGTCATTGGGTATAGAGCTCGATATTAGTCGCATGGAGTTCCCCGACTCTTTCTTTGACGATATGTCTGCGGAAATTATTCGTGCTTTCGCGGAGATGAGCGAGCTGGAACATGGTGCGATAGCAAACCCCGACGAAGATCGAATGGTCGGCCACTATTGGCTGCGTGCGCCCGAGCTGGCGCCTAATGCTGAACTGCGCAGCCTTATTGAACAGACCGCTGACAAAATAAAGGCCTTCGCCAAGCACGTTCATCAACAAGGACGTTTTAAGCATGTTTTACTGGTGGGTATCGGCGGCTCTGCTCTTGGGCCTCAGCTCGTTGAACATGCATTTGGAACGCCTGAATCTCCGATGAGTCTCTCGTTCTGTGACAATACTGATCCGGACGGCACCCGGCGCACCCTATCAGAGCTGCCCGAAGGCGGTGCAAGTACTTTAGTGCTAATTGTTTCAAAGTCGGGAGGAACTAAAGAAACACGAAATGGGATGCTTGAGGTCAAAGCTGCGTTCGAAAAGCTTGGTCATACTTTTGCCGAGCATGCAGTAGCCGTCACTGGCGACGGTAGTAAGCTGTACAAGTTAGCCAAGGATGAAGGCTGGCTGGAGATTTTTCCGATTTGGGACTGGGTCGGTGGACGAACTTCTATATTCTCGGCTGTAGGGCTGCTTCCTGCTGCACTCATCGGCATCGACATTGAGAAATTCCTAAGCGGTGCCGCCGCAATGGACCACTGCACTCGCTCAGGCGACCCTCTCAAGAACCCAGCCATGCTTCTGGCCCTGATGTGGCACTTCGCCGGCGGCGGCAAGGGTGCCAAAGATATGGTGATCCTTCCTTACAAGGATCAACTGATGCTGTTTAGTAAATACCTTCAGCAGCTAGTTATGGAGTCTCTCGGCAAGGAATTAGATCGGGACGGAAACCGCGTCGAACAGGGAATTGCTGTTTACGGTAACAAAGGTTCAACCGATCAGCATGCTTACATTCAACAATTGCGAGACGGCCTGGATAATTTTTTCGTTACCTTTATCGACGTTTTGCGTGACAGCGGTGAGGTAGAGGTTGAGCCGGGTATTCGCTCTGGAGATTTCCTAGCCGGATTTTACCTGGGAACACGCAAAGCTCTCTTCGACAAGCAGCGCCAATCGATCAGCATCACCGTCACAGAACTGACCCCAAAGGAACTTGGTGCCTTGATTGCGTTATATGAACGCGCCGTCGGTTTTTACGCCAGTTTAGTTAACATCAATGCCTACCACCAGCCGGGAGTAGAAGCTGGAAAAAAAGCTGCCGGACGAGTAATCGAACTTCAACAAAAAGCGCTTGAAGCATTGGGTCCGGAGAAACTGACTGCCGAGGAAATAGCCAGCAAAATTGGCGCTGAGAAAGAAGCTGAAACTATTTATCAAGTCTTGAACAGGCTTGCTGAGAACTCAGGCCGTGGAGTCTCAAAGACGGAGGGCAGCACGCCGGCCGGAACACGCTTCGCCGCTGCCTAGCAGCAGCGGCCGGGGAACAGTTCTTCGATTATCGGTCGAATCTGGTTCGACTTGTTCAAAGTGTAAAGATGCAGACCCGGCGCGCCGCCTTCAAGCAGTCTGCGACAGAGGCCGATCGCGTAGTTAACGCCAAACGCGCCGACAGCACTATGGTCATCTTTGATGTTCTCCAGCTCACCAAGCAGTGCATCAGGAAGCGAAGCACCGCACATCTGAGTGAAGCGCTTGAGCTGCCCTACATTGGAAATCGGCATGATGCCTGGTATTATTGGCTGAGTAATTCCCACGCTTCTAGCGCGTCTAACGAAGTCAAAATACAGCTCTTCGTCAAAGAACAACTGAGTAATTACGATTTCTGCACCCGCATCCAGCTTTTCTTTCAAATAGAGCAGGTCGTCTTCAGGAGACTTTGCGTCCATATGGGTCTCAGGGTAGCCGGCGACTCCTAGACTGAAGTCATATTTGGAGCAAATATGCCGTACCAAATCCCGAGCATTGTGAAACCCTTCTTCGTGTGGAACGAAACTAGTTTGACCCTTGGGAGGATCTCCGCGCAGTGCAAGCACGTGCTTAATACCCTCGTCGCGCAAGGAGTCTAAAACTTCATCAACCTCTGCCGAACTATGACCGACGCAGGTTAGGTGAGCTACTGCCGGGATATGCAGCTCGCGATTTATAAAAGACACCATTTGGCGCGTGAGCTGTCTGGTGCCGCCCCCCGCGCCGTAAGTTACGGTCATGAAATCAGGACTGCACTTGGATAACTCGGAAATGAGTTCGAATGTCGCGTCGAGGCGATCGGCCGATTTCGGCGGAAAGAATTCGAGCGAAATGCTGGGGGAACTCCCTTGAACTATATCTAGAAAACGCATCCCACTGTACTAAGCACACTTAGTACAGCGCTTCAAGAGCAGAGCTCCGGCAAATGCTATTTCTCTTCCGTAGAGAAAACAGAGCTAAGCCGAGTCCAAAAGGTACTGCGACCCTCTTGCCCACCCCCAGCTCCAGGGCTGCTCAAACTGTTGCCAACCACAGGTGTGCCCGGCAGCCGATAACCTTGTTGCGGAAGCTTTCCAGGACCGCTGTCTACCGTCTTGGCTTCCACTGCATTCTGCTCGGTTTTGGCGTTCTGCACTGCCCCCGGAGCATCCGATCCCGCTGTTGCGGGAGCCTGCGCCGCAAAATACGATTTCGCCGCGGCCTGCGCACGCTGCTGATAGTTAACCGCAGCGGACTGTCTGGCATTGTGCTTTTCAAGCTGCACGCTCTGCTGCTCAGATAACTCTGCCCCTGCATTTGCACCGCTCGAACGCCGGGCGAATGGACCGCTTTTCTTGCGCTTCGCCTCCAACAAGGCCAAACGATATTCGTATTGCGCAAGCTTGCGCTTGTATTCCTTTTGCGCAGGAGTTTCTCCCCGACGTGCTCTAGCAGTCCGGTTTCGGTGGTATTGGTAGCCTTTGAAATCTACATCTCCGCTGCCCAGCGGATTGAAATCCCTTGCAGCAGCGGTGCTGCTGCGGCTAATCGTGCGCCGAGAAACACCTACAGTATCTACAGTCGGTGTGGGTACATCAACATTCGGAGTCGGATACAGCACTCCTGCCGAGACCGCAGCCGGCCAAAACGCGAAAATGGCGCTGGGAACTAAGGCTGCCTTAAAGATCTTCTTAATCATCATTATCCCGCATTAGGGTTTCGCACTGCCAAAGCGGCATGCTGCTTATACAAAGCTGATCTAGGGAAAACCGGACAGAAAACAGGCGGCAGGATACCGCAGAATTACAGGGGTTATAATAGCTGGTTTATCAGCCCTAATCTAGTAGGGGTATGTATTTATCTGTATGTTTTTGGAGGCGTAATTTCGGGCACTTAGCTGCCTCGGACAACATTGTCCGTGCCTCCTGCTTGGAGGTCGGCCGTATCTTACGGTGAAGTCTCGAAATCGAACCGGCTCCGAACTACTTCTCAGAGAGCAGCTGCGCCACCCGCACCGGGTCCAAGCCAGTATGTGCTTTAACAGCCTCTTCGCTGTTTTGAATTGCACTTCCAGTATCGCGTGCCAGAGAGAGCGCTGCATCAACATCTTCAGGTCTCGCCCTTGAAGACATCATATTCTCCCGAATAACCTCAGCTGTATCCGCTCCACTTTGAAGTCGCTGCAGGGTTCTTCCAATGTCCTCTCTAAGCCTTACGACTTCTTGATTGAGGTCCTGCCCACCGGCTTCCTCGATATCTTCCGCTTCTCCCTCTATCTTTCCGAGCGCCTCCAAGGCCTTGGCAGAGAACGAAATCGCATCGTTCAGTCCATTAAGCACGTTGCTCAAATCCTTGGATGACTGCGATTTACTCGAAGTCTTGGCCTCCGCTGCAACACTCGTTTGAACCGCAAGCCCAGAGCTGAGCGAGCGAAAACTCGAGCGAAGTTCGGCACTGCCACTTTGTTTTGCTGGTTGTTGTGTTTGGGAGGATGCTGCTTGCTGCTGCGGATTACTACCGCTCTTAATACTGCTAACCATGTCGCCTTTCCTTTAGCATGCGACTAAACTGAGTCGGGTTGCCTAGCCCAGTGCAGACCCTAAACGTCTAGCCGCCGTACATCTCCATTTACGTCTATATGTATTATCGGCGCTGAGCAGTGCTGCTAAATAATCTGGCGCGCTGAGGCCATAGGCCTAAGTGTCTGAAATTACTGATTCTATTTTGTCGGTTCGAAGATTTTCCAGCCTCAGAGCTGCGGATCTTTCGTTTACAGCCCTCAGACTGCTAAAAAAGCGGGATACAAAAAATCGATAAATTCACAGTCCGCCATAGGAAGATTGCGATGAGCACCCCGCTTTGGAGTCCAACAGCCGAACGCATTGATAACGCCAACATCACCTTATTCAGGGATTTCGTTAATGACCAATTCTCTGCAGGTGCTGAGAACTTTGAACAGCTGCTGCGCTGGTCGATCGAACACAAGGAGGACTTTTGGACTGCCGTGTGGAAATTCACCGGAGTTATCAGCTCAAAAAGCTGGAACCAGGTGCTGTCGAACCCTGGTGACATGCTTGATTCTCGCTGGTTCGAAGGCGCACAGCTAAACTTCGCTGAAAACCTGCTTCGATTCTCCGACGAACAGCCGGCCATAATAGCCTGGAGCGAATCCGGAGATAGGCGAGAACTAAGCTACTCTGATTTGAACGAAGAAGTTCGCAAGCTGGCCGCAGTTCTGGGCAGTTGGGGCATCGGGCCGGGGGACCGCGTAGCCGGATTCCTGCCGAACATTCCAGAGGCAGTAATCGCGATGCTCGCAGCGAGCAGTCTTGGTGCCATCTGGTCCTCCTGCTCGCCGGACTTCGGTTTCAAAGGCGTGATGGATCGCTTCGGTCAGATCGAACCAAAAGTGCTTTTTAGCGCGGACGGCTATTTCTACAATGGTAAGACGATCGACTCCCTAGGCAGGGTAAAAGAGATTGCCGCAAAGATCGATTCAATTGAGCACATTGTCATTTGCCCGTTTGCCGCCAGCTCACCTGATATTAGTTCCATCCCTGCTGCGCACTTGCTTGGAGAACTGACCAAATCTGCTGACCCATCTGAGGCACTTCAGTTTGAACAGCTGCCCTTTGATCACCCACTGTTCATTATGTACTCCTCCGGCACTACCGGAGTCCCCAAGTGCATAGTTCATGGTGCGGGCGGGACACTGATCCAACACGCGAAAGAGCACCAACTTCATACCGACATAAAGCGCGGCGACCGGCTGTTTTATTTCTCAACGTGCGGCTGGATGATGTGGAACTGGCTGGCCAGCGGGTTATTTTCCGGCGCAACAATTCTACTTTACGACGGATCTCCGATGCACCGCGGCGGAAAAATTCTATTTGATCTCGCCGAGCAGGAGAAAATGACGATCTTCGGAACCAGTGCGAAATTCATTGCAGCGATTGAAAAGAAGGGGCTAAAGCCGCGAGAGTCGCATGACCTTAGTGCTCTCAAGGCAGTGCTTTCTACCGGTTCGACGCTGCTTCCGGAAAGCTTTGACTATGTTTACCGAGACATCAAGGACGACGTTCACTTAGCGTCAATCACCGGCGGGACGGATATTATCTCGTGCTTTATGCTGGGCAATCCGACCGCTCCGGTATACCGCAGCGAACTACAGACGCGCGGTTTGGGCATGGATGTCAAGATTTTCAATTCGGAGGGGAAACCCGTCGTTGGCGAGCGAGGCGAACTTTGCTGCGTCTCTACATTCCCCTCTATGCCGATTTACTTTTGGAATGATCCGCAGGGCGAGCGATATAGAAACTCCTACTTGGAAGTAGACGACAACATTTGTCGCCATGGCGACTGGGCGATGGAAACTGAGCATGGCGGTTTTATTATGTTCGGACGCTCGGATGCCACGCTCAATCCTCAAGGCGTTCGTATCGGCACATCCGAGATCTACAATCAGGTTGAGCAGCTTGAGCAGGTCGTAGACAGCATCGTCGTCGGGCAACAGTGGGACGGAGACGAACGCGTGGTGCTTTTCGTTGTCCTGAGAAGCGGCTTGGCGCTCGACGAAGATCTGAAGGCCGCAATTAAGAAGCAGATTCGCGACAATACTACTC
>JAUIIP010000096.1 GCA_030431555.1 bacterium | reverse complement strand
CCATAATACATGAAGTTTTAGTTTATAGTGAACATATATTAGATAGCTTGCTCACCCGAGAGTTTGATCTGGTAGTTAATTTAGAGAGAACAGACGCAGTATATAATTTCCTGGACCGTCTGCTGGTCCGGAGTAATCCGGAAGTTATCAGTTTTCGTGAGCAGGAGATTCTGCCCGAGGTAATTGGCCTCCCGTCTAGGAGTGGATGTGGCCAGCTAGGTTCCGCTGTTGAGCGCGAGTATTACCAGCACTATCTGTTTCGCAGCCTAGGCTCGCGGTGGAAAGGTGAACCGTATGCAGTTCCTGCAGTGGCCGATCTGTCCAAGGAGCCAACTTGCGATGTAGGGTTTAACCATGCTGTGGGTAGTAAGTGGCCGGTTAAGGCTTGGCCGATCTTGAATTGGAAGGAGCTTGCGCGACTTTGCGGCGAGGCCGGACTGAGCAGCAGTTTTCAAGAGGGATTTAGTGATTTAAAACAATATATTCAGTGGATTCAACGCCACCGAATAATTGTGACCAGCGACTCCCTTGGTCTCCACTTGGCTTTAGCGCTGGGCCGCCGCGTTGTTGCGCTGTTTGGTCCAACTCGGATTTCAGATGTGTATTTTTACAACCTTGGGGAAGGTCTTGTGGCTGATACCAAATGCCCTAAAGCGCCTTGCTTTCAGCAAGAGTGCGACTTTGAGTCACATTGTATGGAATCGATCAAACCTTCTCACGTTGTGGCAGCGATAAAAAAGCAGCTCGGTGAGAAGATTAAGCGACTTCCGGCGACAAGAGTTGATGTATCTCTGGAAGCTTCATAGTGCAGCGCATGAATAGTAGTGATTTGGACCCTTTTCGTGCGGCTGAGTCGAATGAGCGCTGCAGGCGATTGAGGAAGCGCATTCTCGATATTTCTCAGCAAGTGAAGGCGCTCCATATAGCAGGCGCTTTTTCTTGTATGGAGGTAGTCGAAACAATCTATTTCCATTTAATGGACCGCGGCACCAACCGAGATACTGAAGATACATTTCTGATGTCTAAAGGCCATGGGTGCATGGCTCAGTATGTAGCGCTTGAAGAGCTTGGAGTGCTGTCGGAGAAAGATATTTCCGAGTATTGCACCTCGCACGGAATTCTTGGTGTTCACCCTGATTATGGAAATCCGGGCATTGAGGCGAGCACCGGCTCCCTAGGTCACGGTCTGACGCTCGCGGTTGGTATGGCCTACGCAGACAAGTTAAGCGGAAAGCGGGGAACAGTATATGCGGTGCTTAGCGACGGCGAGATGCAGGAGGGCTCAACCTGGGAAGGAATGATGATCGCTCCGACGCTCGGTGTAAGCAATCTGGTCGCTTTTTTGGATCTAAATGATTTTCAATCACTTGGAAGAACGAGCGAAGTGCTGCCGAATTTTTACCCGATAAATGCGAAGGTAGAGTCTTTCGGCTGGGAGGTAGCTGAAGTTAGCGGTCATGATACAGGGGCATTGTTCAATGCAGTTCGTTCCCGTAAGACGGATAAGCCGATGATGGTTCTTGCAAAGACAACCAAAGGCAAGGGTGTGAGTTATATGGAGAATGTGCCGATTTGGCATTACAGAGCACCCAACGCGGATGAGTATAAGACCGCGTTGCGTGAATTAGGGTTTGCCCAGTGAGGAATCAGTTCGCGGAATCTCTGTATAAAGTAGCTTGCGCAGACGAGAAGATTGCGGTGATTGTGGCTGATATTTCACCTGCCGGTAGCATGGGTAAGTTTCGTGAGGAGTTTCCGGAGAGGTTCATTAATGTCGGAGTTGCGGAACAGTCAATGATCGGCCTCTGTGCAGGTATGGCGCTAAGGGGTTTTAAGTCCTATGCATACACGATAGCACCGTTCACAATTTACCGGCCGTTTGAGTTCGTCAGGGATGATGTCTGCTATCAGAACTTACCGGTGACTCTGGTGGGCATGGGTTCGGGGATAGTCTATTCAACACTTGGAGCCACTCACCATACATTGGAAGATGTCGCCGTAATGAGTGCAATACCGAACATGCATGTGCTGGCTCCCTGTGACCCGCTTGAGCTTGCTGAAGCTACAACTTTTAGTGCCAATTTCGGCAAGCCTCTGTATTTACGGATAGGAAAATCCGGCGAACCCAATTTAACAGAAGATGCGATTGACCCGTTTGAATTCGGGAAGGTTCGCTATGTAGAGCGCGGCGAAGATGTTTGCTTAATCGGTTACGGTCCTGCTCTGAGCATTGCGAAGGAGGTAGCCGGTCGCCTGAGGGAGGATGGAAAGTCCGTATCACTTGTGTCCGCCCACACACTTAAGCCCCTCGATCGCGAAGGTATAATTAGCATTCTTCAGGCGCATAAAGAGGTATTTGTAGTTGAGGAGCACACTGCAATCGGCGGGCTTGGCACCAAAATAAAAGAAATTGCGTGGGACAGCCAGGCGGTATGCCGGCTCGAGACTTTCGCGCTAAAGGACGAGTTCATTCACTGCTACGGAACGCATGCAGATATGCAAAAAGCGCATGGCCTATCTCCTGAGCAAATTTATGCTGTTGTTTCGGGGGGATAGCGCTGTGGTTTGGGGAATAAATTAGCGTCTCTCTTCGCTGTCGCCTCATCTAAATACGCAGAGTCATTTCCTTTTTGAGGCGAATAACTGATGTCTGCTGAGGCCAAAATCTGCGACCCCGATCTCAGTGTCGTGCTGACAAACTATAACCACGCGGAGCTACTTCCGCGTTCAATTGAATCTATCCTCTCACAGGAGTTCTGGCCTGGTGAGTTGCTAATTGTTGATGACTGCTCGACCGACACAAGTGTCGAAGTGATCGAGCAGTACACCGCCAAGTATCCGTTTATTCGCCTGCACATTAATCAGCGTAACTTAGGACCCGGGGAAGCAATGAACGTCGGCGCCGCTATGGTGAGCGGTAGATATTTAGCAAGAGCAGCTGCGGACGACTGGTTTTTGCCGGCGTATTTTTCCCGTGGGATGAGAATGGCGAGGAGGTACCCAAACGCTGGTTTGATTTTCGGTCAAATGCAGTGTGTGGACGGTGATGGTAAGCTGCTTGAGACTTACGGTGCGCAGAGCTGGAGCTCTGAAGTTTACATTACTCCTGAAGATTATTTTCATAAGTTTGTCGCAAGAGAGCCGGCAACTCACTCGCTGGGAGGAGCGACTCTTGTTCGGAGAGATGCCTTTCTCGAGCACGGGGGTTACTTGATGAACCGCGGCTTTACTTTAGACACACTTACATTGTGGGCTATTGGGCTTAAATACGGCGCATGCTATGTGCCGACACCTTTCACTGCGTGGCGAAAAGTGGCGGGCAGCGCGTCAGTTTCAAATCAAATCAACCCTTCACAAATTATTCTCCAAGCGCATACCGCTGCAGAATTTATGACATCCGAAAATTTTAGAGATCTATTCCCTCTTTATTTCGTTTCGGCTTGGGCTCGGGATTGGATGCTGGCGCGCCTGCGCGGTATGCTGCGAAAAGTAAAACAGAGTTCCGGAGATCCTGAGTCTTACTTAGCAATGCTCGAGCAAAGTCGCGCATTGCTGGTGCAGGACCCGGCGCGACGGTACGTGACGGATCAGGATCTAACTCAGTGGGTGATCGACAGAAAGGCAGAGATGCCAGTGAGTTCTATCAGCGCGGAAGAATACAGAAGGCAGTTGTCAATGGCCGTTGACATTGCGGCTGGTGCTGCTGCACTCGGCGGTGAGTCTCAAGGACCGACCGTGGATGAGTTTTTGATGAGGGCCCAGCGAGCCAAAATTACCGGAGATCTTTCAGCTGCTGCGCACATATTGCAGGAGGCGATCGTCGCATTTCCGCAGAATGCAAGACCGTTATACGAGCTCGGCGTGGTCGCTTATGACGCTAAGAATTATGATGTCGCTGCGAGCGTTCTAAGTATGGCTACCGAGCGTGATCATACCTTGATTGATGCTTGGAATTATCTGTCGGAGGCACTATTTGAGTTAGGACGTTACGACGAAGCGTCTGATATTTTCGAAACGCTTGCCAAAAGTTTTGGAGACCAACCGGCGGTTGTTGCACGGGCTGCCGAGATGGCTCAGGCTGCGGGTCGTGCGGAAATTGCGAAGCAGCTGTTAACTAAACTTTCTCATGCTAGCGACGCAAACCCCCTAATGAGCGCGGAGAGTGTAGTGTTCAATGGGGAGAGTTTTGAAGTTGAGGAGGTTATTGCCAGTGGTACAACAAGTGCCGTTTACCGTATATCAGGTGGCCGCATTATTAAGGCCTTGAAAGAAAACCCAAGAAACATTTTCGAACGTGAAATTTTCTGGCTTAGAAAGCTTGCCGGTGAGGGGATTTCTCCGGAGTTGTTGGGTATTGATGAGGCACATAAGATGCTGATGATGGAGGATGTGGGGGAGCCTGTAAGTGCCGATACTCTGCCTAGAGACTGGACCGAACAACTGGGAAGAATATTGGACGTTATGGCGAAGTTTAACTGCCGCCATAACGACCTTTCTCATGAAGAAGTGTTGGTTCGAGAGGGAAGGCTTAAAATCGTTGACTTCGGATGGGCATCTCTCGGGACTGACTTCAGTTGCGGTGCCGGTATGTCGGCTGAGCCGAAAAAGCGAATCTTTTACGATGCAGACATTGTAAATTCAGTTGAGTTTTTTCTGAGCGAGTCGCTCGTTGGCGCAGAGCTTCACTGCTTTGTTCTTTGGAAAACGGAGGACGAGGCGAAAATTACGCCTCCAATCGAGAACAGTTTTAAGGTCGTGCGCCGGATTAAATTCATGCCCGCTATGCTTGACGCTATGCCGGGCGGGCGGATGAAAGTTCTCAATGACTTTTATCGTGGACAGACTGCAACGCACGGAGACAAGGCTGAACAGCCGTTCTTGCTTTACATCCTCTTGGATGAGGATCCTATTTATGAAGTGCGTACGAATAAGTCCCGCGGCACATCTTCGGTGGTTAACGTAAAGACTTTTGACCTGAAGAATCGACTGAGAGGCGATCGAAAGCAATATCTGCACTCTACCTGCAATCTCGAAGAAACTCACGACAACCTTCGTGCGCTTACGTTCTATGAAAACAATATACCGTTTGTGTTTTGGGAAAAGTGGAGGCCACAATTCAGCTCAATGAGCGAATGGTTCGCTGTGCTTAATGCTGACCCAAAACTAGAATATGTGATTCTCAGGAATTTCGATAACTATCCGATTGATCATCGAGTGGACGAGCATGGTGATATCGATATTTTGGTCAACGACTACTTTCGCCTCAAGGGTCTAAGTGGTGGTAAGGCATTTAAGCATTTACTTCCAGAGACTGATAAAAAATTCGGCCCTGCGGTTGAAGATGGCGGTTACAAGGTGGCCAACTATGTCAACTTTGAAGGCAGGGATGTGATCGTCGATATCCGCCATTTGGGAGACAATTATTATGACATAAATTGGGAACGAGACATGCTGGCGTCCCGCGTGAAGTATAAAGGCTTTTATGTTCTTGATCAGGAGGACTACTTTTACTCGCTGCTTTACCACGCATTGGCGCACAAGACTAAAGTCTCGGACACTTACTTTAGAAAGTTTCTCCAGTTGTCGCCGAAGCTGAAATTGGGACTCTCAGAGGAGTCGGTCAAGAATGTGAGCCTCTTATGGGATATCCTCGACGTGTTTATGCGCCGTCGCGGCTATACGTACGTTCGCCCGAATGAGTTGAATATTCCATTTAACGTTAGAGGCATCAAGAGCTAACATGTGTGGAATTGCCGGTATCGTCTTACGAGAGAACGCGGAACAGCTTCCGGTTAAAATTCGCTTGCTGACTGATTCGATAGCCCACCGAGGTCCGGATGGCGAGGGAATACATGTAAGAGATAATGTTGCAATCGGACATCGACGGCTTTCAATTATCGACCTGGAGGGCGGGGCGCAACCGATGCTGGACGCGAGCGGTCGCTACTGCCTTACCTTTAATGGTGAAATCTACAACTATAAAACTCTAAGGCAGCAGCTAGAAGGGAAGGGCTTCGTTTTCAAGACAGCGTCCGACACGGAGGTTGTGTTGAAAGCCTATATGTACTGGGGTCGTGAGTGTGTCAAACGTTTTAGAGGTATGTTCGCATTCGGCATAGCGGACTTCGAGCGTCGCCAAATCTTCCTTGCCCGCGATCCTCTCGGTATTAAGCCTCTCGTGTACTTGAAACAACCATCATTTACGGCATTCGCGTCAGAGATTCGAGGGCTTAGGCTGCTGGCGGGAAATGCTTTAGATATTGATCCTCAGGCGGTCGACGAATACCTATTGTGTGACTTTATTGCAGCACCTAGGACAGTCTACCGAGGAATGAGGAAGCTTGAACCCGGTCACTACTGTGAAATCTCTTTTGACGGGAGCGTAAGTGATTCGACTGCATATTGGCAGTTCGAGTTTCGCCCGGACTACACTGTTTCCCGTGAAGAGTGGCTAGAGGCGCTTGAGACAACTCTTCAAGAGAGTGTGCGTGCACACTTGGTGTCTGATGTGCCATTTGGAGCATTTCTGTCGGGTGGCATCGATTCCACTGCTGTCGTTTCTTATATGGCCAACGAACTAAGTGACCCCGTTCGAACTTTCAGCATCGGATTCGATGATTCGTCGTACGACGAATCTCAGTATTCCAACTACGTTGCAGATAGATGGCAAACTGAACACCAGCTTTTTGTAATGAAATCCGATGCAATGAGCGTTCTCCCTCAACTGGTTGAACGCTACGGCGAACCGATCGCTGGTCCATCGGCGATACCGACTTACTACATGTGCCAGGCTGCAGCGAGTAAAGTGAAGATGGTGCTTTCGGGAGATGGCGCAGATGAGGCGTTTGGCGGTTACTGGCGATATTTTCAGTGGTTGGAATGGATTCATCTGCAGGATCACCGGCAGTTGGCGCGTCAGCATGGAGTGGAGGGTGAATTCCTAAAGAATTCCGCGAACGAGCAGAGATTACCGAGTTTCGACAAGTGGATCTGTCACCATACTACATTTGGTGCGCCCGAGAGAGCTCAGTTATGGGGTAGCAAATGGCCGGCGGTAGATTGCAGTCACAATCTGAGAATGCGTGAATTTTTCAACTTGGCTGAAGCCTACACTGCGGGTCACCGGGTTCAGTTCGCCGATGTGAACACATACTTACAGAAGATTCTGACAAAGATGGACATGATGAGTATGATTCACGGCCTCGAAGTGCGTACGCCGATTGTAGATATTCGAGTGTATGAGCTTGCTGCGAGGATTCCGGAGGAATACAATTTTCATCGGGACCGCGATGGGCGTTTCACGGGCAAGACTCTTCTTAAGGAATTGCTGCTTAAATATTTTCCCCAAGATTTTGTTTATCGCAAGAAGCAGGGTTTTAAAGTGCCGCTTGAGAGCTGGTTGTTTAAAGATGTTGCAAATAAGAATGTTGTGGAGGAGCGATTGCTGAGCAATGCCTCTGCGCTTTCGGGGCATTTTGATCAGCAAGCGCTCAGAGCGATGCTGCCTACTTTGCGGGACAAGCAGGTTTGGTCGCTGCTGTTTTTAGAGGAATGGGTGCGTGGGCAGGGAGTTACGCCTGCTGTCCAATTCGATCAATCGCGGCTTTCAGCTCCTCGGGATGCTTAGTGAGGATTTCGCGAATAATATACTCGCGATGAGTTTGCAGCGCCCAGTTAACGACGCCTTCCGCGCTTTCAATGGGAAGGTAGCTCCTCACCGGTGGGCGACGCTCAAAATACTGGATGTAGCCGGCGTTGCCTTGGCGTTCTGACAAGAACTTGTCTTGGTAGGGAATCACGAAGTCCTCTGAACTAACTTTCTGTAGGCAATAAATAATGCTAATCTTTACGGCATTTAAGTCTATTATTCTTAGCAAATCGCGGGAGAGCGGAATCAAAAACTGTTCCCGTTCCTCCCGGGCTCGGTTGAGTTCTGTTGTGACGTATTGAGCTTGAACGATTTTATAACCGTTTGCGGCAGCTAAACCTTCGTAGAACGACTCGTCCATTAGATAGTAGCCATTTGTTTCAGCGTATCGTGGTTGACAAATTACCATGTATCCGCCCGGTTTGAGCAGGCGATGGAGAGTTCGATAGGCTTCCATCACATTGAAGCAATGCTCATTGCAGCCGAAGTCAGTAACCAGGTCGAACTGCTCCCACTTACTTCGGTCATCGAAAGGAGTATTAAGGTCATGGCCTATAGCTCCATGCTCCTTGTTCAGATCGAGGCAGGTGTAATTTTGAGCACCGAGTAGCTGATAAAGCTTACGGGCCGATTCCCTCGGTGTGCCGGGAAACTTATCGAGAAGCGCAAAGTCTTGTCTGTCGTAGTCACTGAGACCGTGAGCCTGTACGATCCCGTGAAACTCCTTTGCGGTCATATTGAGTTCTTGGCTTCCCGACTCACAGACGGAGTCGATGCTTTCGAAGATACCGCGCTGCCATAAATCACAAAAAAACCTGACTGGACCGCCGCCTAATCCCATGCGATTTTCTCCGTTTTGGTTGCCTCCCGAACATACTACGAAAGCACTCGTGAGATAAACTTATTAAACTCGGTTTCATTAATGATGTGAGGGGAGTCTTCGCTCTTCGCACAAACTACTGTGCCGGCTGCAGCGCCTATAAATGCAGAGAGCTCCAAAGAATAACCCTTGGATTTTAAGGCTGCGCATACCAGAGCTGTAACTTCTTTCGCGTCTGATATCCACGCAAGTGAAGCAACTAAGGAAGGAATAGCACCTTCCGATTCGTTGTTGCTTGTGTAGTAGACCGTAGGAAAGTGTTGAAGTGAGACAAGGTCTAGAGACCCTAGCGTAGAGTATGCAGCGAACGGGAGATCTTCCTGCAAAATTGCAAGCTTCAAATTTGCCTCTGCGGCTCGCAGCCAGGTTGCGCGATCCACTGCTGCGGCCGTAAACACGTGAGAGTCTCTCAATGCTGTTGCAATTCGATCAGTGAGAATATGGGGTGACGAGTTAAGCACCACTACGCAGTCGCTATGTCCTATTGACTCAAGCACAAGAGTTTCAAATTCATTCGGTTGTTCGCTTGCGTTGTTATTCAGAGCTACTTTAGTTGAAGCGAAGAACCCTGGAGTATCGGCGTGCCGAGCTGAAGAATAAGCTGGTATTAGTTCCGAAGGAGAGGCAACAATAAGAGCCGGGCTAAGTTCTGCCAACCAGCGTTTGCATTCTCTTGCGCCAGTTTCAATAACCTCCGAGGGCTCAAGTAGTTGTAACGCTCGACGCTCGCCAATGAGCAGCACTCTGGCATCTTTTAACGCACGAATCGCTTCGAGCACATTCTCTTTCGGAAAGCGAGCGCTAAATTCGTCCAGCCAAGCCTCTGTGTCGCGTGCATAAGTTTGGAAGGCACGGCTTGAAACTCTGGTTGAGGAGTCTGTTGGTGCAGATGTTCGTCTAAGCTCGGCACTGACTTCTGTTACTGCTTCGAGTTCCGGGTTTGGCCCTTGAGGATAATCAGGTCCTCTTGCGAAAATATTCGGCCTAATAGTTCTAATATTATCTGCAGCGTTGCCACGACTGCTTGGGACCACGAAATCTACAGCTTCGAGTGCCGCGAGCTGCTCCATCCGTACGTGCTGTGTAAATAGTGGCCTTCCGGGGCCTTTTTTTACATCATCGTCGTGCGCTACGCTTACTACTAGGTGAGTTCCGTATGTTTTAGCTTCGAAAAGATGTGCTAAATGGCCGGGGTGAAGAACGTCAAATACTCCTTGGCAAAGCACTACTTGAGCATCTTTAGGAACTAGAGCTGAGTTTCGAAGCTCATTCGCTGAACCGAGAATCTTATCGTGGCGGGCAAAGTTCATTTGTTCACAGCATTTTGCGGTCGTATATTTCGTAAATATGCCGACTAATGCCGCGTTTCACAACGAAAAACCGATGGCTTTTCTGCTGCATTAAAGTTATTAGTTAGGCAATTGCACAACGCTAAATTCGTTATCGGATGAAGGTACTATTCGTCGCACATGGGCCGAACCAATTGAACGGTCCAAACATTTGGTTAACTCGGATTCTGCCGCGGCTGCGTGATCGTGGAATTAGCTCGAGTGTCCTATTTGTGATGAATAGAAACGAGCGCTGTGCAGTCGTCGGAGAACTCGATAGGCAGGGTATACCCTGTTACTCTATACCTCGCGGTTACACGGAAGATCTGACCGTGCATATCCTACAGTTTGTGAAGGAATTTCAGCCGGATGTTTTCATTCCTAATCTCTGTGTTCCAGCGTATTTTGCGGCGGGTTGGGTCAGATCTGCTGGGATTCCAACCATCGGTGTGGTGCGCTCAGATGATTCGTTCCATTGGGACCTTGTAGATGAGTTCATATTTGGTCAGCCGCGTTTTCATCTAAGCGCAGCTGTTTGCAAGTCTGAATATTTGGAGCAATCAATACAGAAACGCCAACCGCCTGATACCAGGCTTATGCGCTGCCCATCGGGGGCGCCTGTTCCGCCTCAGTGCGCCGGGTTTGATCAAGCAAGGTTTGGAGTGACATACGTCGGCAGGCTGGTTGAGCGCCAAAAGCGAATAAGCGATGTTCTTTCGGCGGCTGAGCGGGTAGTCAAAGATGTTCCAAGAACGGAGGCGGTGATTTACGGCGCCGGGCCGGAGCAGGAAGCCGTAAAGCGGCGAATTTCTTCTTTTGCGCAACCTGAGAGATTTCGTTATGGAGGCGTGCTGCTCCCGGATGCAATTCAGGCAGAAATCGTAAAGCACCACGCGCTACTGCTTCTCTCGGACTACGAAGGGCTGTCGACCGCTTTGGTTGAAGCAATGGCCTGCGGCCTTGTACCTATCGTTACGAATATGCGAAGCGGGATAAGCGATATTATTGAAGATGGAGTCAATGGTATTATTGTAAGTGATCGTAGCTCGGGAGTTTCAAGCGCTGTGGCGCGCCTCGCTTCGGACGAATCGCTTTGGACGAAGATGTCTAAAGCTGCTCGTGCGACGGTTGAGAAGAAGTTTTCTTCAGATATCAGTGCCGATAAATGGGCTTTGTTCCTGAAGGAGATTGTCAATTCGATCGGTGTGGGTAAGAAGGAAATAGTCATTCCGCCTGCCGAAGAATTGCATTTACCACCTGTGCGCATTGCTGAGGGCGGAATGTCTCGTGAGGACGAGCGAAGACTTCCGACGACAAGAGAAAAGGAGGTCGAGTTGGAACCAACTTTTGATCAAAAGATAGACGCCGAATTCTTGAACCCTCCGCTCATCCCAGAGTTTATCGATTTATTTATAGTTCGTTCTTCGATTTTAGGTGCGGTCAAAAAAATTGCGCCTCTGATGCACGGCGACCTGCTCGACGTCGGATGCGGTGTTATGCCGTATCGTTCGATCCTCACCTCAGAACCATCGAAAGTGTCCAATTATATAGGTATGGATATCGAATCTGATATTTATCAGGCTGACGTTGATGTGCGCTGGGACGGGAAGGCAATCCCGTTGAAGGACGCAGCAGTCGACTGCGCTATGGCAACAGAAGTTCTTGAGCATTGCCCTGATCCGGGCGTGGTGCTTGGGGAAATCAAGCGAGTCTTGAAACCTTCAGGTGTATTCTTTTTCACGGTTCCGTTTCTTTGGCCGATTCACGATTCGCCTTGGGACTTCTATCGGTACACTCCTTTCGCGCTGAAGACATTACTTGAAGATGCTGGATTCAGGCGAATTGAAATAGAAGCACTCGGCGGGTGGAACGCCAGTTTGGCTCAGA
>JAUIIP010000095.1 GCA_030431555.1 bacterium | reverse complement strand
AAGCAGGCTGCCAGCCTGCTCAAGGCGAGGCTTTAAGTCGAAAACCGCTGCAGCAGTTTCGTCGCAGCTGGTCTCGATTGCTAAAAGAAGACGCTCCATTATCCCCACGAACGCCGGAAGCTACAGCGTTTTTAGAAATTCAGCGATGGCTTGTTTGTCTTTCGTTCTCATACCATTGAAGAATGGCCACGGGCACAGTCGTCCGTCACGCCTACCCCCGCCGGGAACCTCCCCTGAAGACAAAAAGCGCACAATGTCGTCCTCGCTCCACTCGGCCAGACCCGTGGGAGACTCACCCCTAATATCAGGCCCAATTAAGGGAAACTCTCCAGCCTCAAGCACCGCGTCAACACCCGAAGGCTGATTTGAAGTCATTTCATCTTCCCCCGGCATACGTCGGCGCAGCTCTTCCCTCCCCTTTTTTGAAAGGTAAGGCATTGCCTTCTCCGCACCTTCGACTTCGCTGCGGCTGAAGGAATCATATAGCGATATCAGCAAGCCGACAGGAGTTTCTATTTTACTTACTTCACCATCTCGACCCGCGAACGGAACTGCCGAGGTAAAAATACCTCCGCCCGCGGTATGGCAGGCGGAACACTGAGCGACATGATGCGCCAAGTATCTGCCATACGGAATTGGGATATCAGCTTTTAATTCCGGAACATATCCAGCGATATCTCGATGCTGCGGGAACAGGCCCCATTCGTTTCTCTCGAAACCACCCAACTCGCGCCGCTCGACTTTGTTTTGAACAGGAGTACCGCTCAACACGAAGACTGCGATTGCAGCGGCATCTTCGTCACTCATCCAGCGAAAAGACCGATGCAGATCAATCGATAACGGCTTACCGTCTATGTCAAGCGAAGCACGCATAGCGCGCATCACTGCTCCGACGTTCCACTTGCCGATTCCTGTCTCACGGTCAGGGGTAATATTCGCGGCACGCACTTGCCCAAAGGAATCACGCATTAGCCTTCCACCAGAAAGCTCGCTCTGCGGGTCTCCGGCTTTGGCTCCATGACAAGCGCCGCATGCGGCTACGTTCTTCGTAAGGTAAGCGCCGCGACTTTTTAGTTGAGCGATCCTCGCGGGATTGGTGACATACAGCGGATTCGCAGGATCGTAGTCACCAAACAGCTCCTTCAGTCCGCTGGTATTATACCACGCACTGTCACTGCCTTGCCCTTCTGAGTCTGGGTCAGAGTCTGAGAAGACACCGCAGGCACTCACACCAAGCACACCGACGCAAGCAATCAGCAGCAACAGCGCGCGGCTCGGCGATCCTGCGCGAACTTCGGACGTTATAGCACTCACCGAACGACGCTATCCTACTCAATCTTCAATGTCAGGAAGATTGTGTTGGATTCTCGCCGCACCAGAAGCAGCATGGGCTTACCCTTGCTTATATTCTGTGTTGCTTCGCGAAAATCCTCGCTGGACTCAATCTTCAATGAACCGACCTCAAGGATTATGTCGCCACGACGAAGTCCGGCGGTCTCAGCAACGCTACCGGGCATTACATTCGTAACAACTACTCCGTCAGTATCCTCGACTCCGAGGCTTTTCGCGATGTCAGGAGTCAGATCTTGGACGGACAATCCGAGCTTTTCCTGCTCCGTCTGAGTTATCTCCTGGCTGACTTTATCTTCCTCGAGTTCCTTGATCTTGACTTTAAGGCTCCGCTCTTTTCCGGCTCGAATAACATCCAGCTTAACAACTTTATCGATCGGCGTATCCGCAACCATCAGCGGCAGATCATCGTTCTCAGCTACCTTCCGACCGTCGTAAGAAACAATTACGTCTCCGCGCTTAACGCCCGCACGCGCTGCGGGACTTTCAGGCAGCACATCGGCTACCAAAGCACCGCTGGCCTCTTCGAGCTTCATTGCCTCAGCAACATCCTCAGATACGGGCTGTATTAAAACTCCAAGCCAGCCACGCACGACCTTACCCTTGTCATGAAGTTGATCGATGACATGGCGTGCCATTTCGATCGGAATTGCGAAGCCAATACCGATATTAAAGCCTGTCGACCCCATCGCGCCTGGGCTGTAAATCGCCGTATTAACGCCGACGACCTCGCCCTTGGCATTAAATAACGGCCCTCCGGAGTTGCCGGGGTTAATACTGGCGTCAGTCTGAATAAAATCGTCGTACGGACCGCCGCCCGGCACCTTGCGTGAAGTCGCTGAGACAATCCCGACCGTTACGGTATGCCCGAGTCGAAATGGGTTTCCGATGGCAATAACCCAGTCACCGGGCCTCAGCTCCTCAGAGTTGCCGATTACTACAGCGTCAAGCGGTCGATCTGCATCTACCTTAATCAAGGCAAGGTCAGTTTTCTTATCCTTGCCAATTACCCTGCCTAAATATTTCTTCTTGTCCTCTTTGAAAGTAACCATAATTTTGGTCGCGCGATCTACGACATGGTTGTTGGTCACTATCAGGCCGTCAGGGTTAATCACAAATCCACTTCCTAAGCTGTGGGTCTTATACGAACGCTTGCCTTGCGGAGGAACCTGAAAAAAGAAGTCAAAAGGAGAATTAAACTGCCGCTGGGAACCAAACGGAGAGCCGCCCTGAGCAAGCTGCTCTGTGCCTTCAGTCGATATATTGACTACTGCCTTTCCCAACTCATCAATGATCGGCGCGAAACTCGGGAGATTGAGCTCAAGCTTTGGCGTATGGTTCTTAGACTCAACCCAAATGCTGTTTTCTGCGGCAGTGACTTGGCCGACGAACAAACTCGCAAAACCCACGGCGAGAGCTATGAGAACTGCGCTCCCAACCAAGAAACGTCCTATACGCATGCTTATCTCCTTTACTGTCCTAACTATTGATTCTGTTTTACTACTTGGACAAACGCTATCCTAACGCTGGCGAGAACCTCGGCCAGCAAATTCTGTTCGTCCTTGCTCAGATTGCCCTTTGTCTTGGCTTCAAGCACCGCAAGAACGTCTATAGTTTGTTTCGCAGCGTCCGTTTGCTTCATCAACTGTCCGGTTTCAGGGTGCGGAATTTCGCCGAGCATCATCATCACTTGTGTGGCAAGCCCAATGACAAAAGAAGAGAAATTAACTTCTTGCTGCGATGCAACCTCGTCGGCACCCGACTCGGTACCGGCGGTACGAACACTTCGAAGAACTTCTTCAAGCAGTTTCTCCTCATGTTGGTTTAAGTTGCCCGCAGTTTTCTGCTCAATTAAACCAAGAATATCGATTGTCTGCTTCGCCGCAGCAAGCTCCTTTTGTTCAAGCTTCTGTCCGGTCTCGGGATGAGGAATCTCCCCAAGCAGCACTAATACCTGTGTTGCTAAACCGACAACGAACGACGATATGTCGACGTCCGAGGCCTCAGGCTCTTTGCGTGCGGCCTCTTCTCCGGCGAGACGCTCCGCAGCTCTTCGCTCGTCCGCCTCCTTGCGCTCTTCGAGGGCTTCTTCCCGAACAGTGCCATCGGCTTTAAACCGACGTCTGTCGTTCACCTTAAATTCATCTTGCTCCTTGTCGGGCATACCGCAGCGCTCCAAGTTTGTGGCTGGAAGACTGCTAGAAATTATACAGATTAGCCAAAATTGACAAACCATTCTGATAACTTCCAGGCCTACAGCGACATATCATCTAAGCTTTGCACGGCTTGGACAAGAAACAGCGTCGATCTATTCTCTTCGGCAAGTTAATCTGAGGCAGCTAGAGCAATACCCTACTAAGAATGGGAGTGAATTTGAAACTTACGATTCTTGGATCCGGAACATCCACCGGAGTCCCTATACCAGGCTGCTGCTGCAGAGTCTGCAGTTCCGACGATCCACGAGATAATCGTCTACGGACATCAGCATTCCTTGAAGCGCAGTCAGGAGACTCGACCGTGCGGCTTTTAATCGATGCAGGACCGGATATGCGTCAACAAGTTCTGCGCGCAGGCATAGGCGAGATTTCAGCAGTACTAATTACGCACACTCACGCTGACCATATTTTCGGGATTGACGATTTGCGGAGCTTTAACTTTACCTCGCGAGCGGCTGTGCCGTTATACGCTACCCGCGAAAGCATGGCTGAAATCCAGCGTTTCTTTCACTATATCTTCGTGCCGGATGCTGATTATCTTGGCTCCAAACCTCCTAAGCTGCTTCTGCACGAGTTTTGCCCTGAAGAGCCGTTTCAGGTCGCAGGCTTTGAAGTCACGCCCTTGCCGGTCGTTCACGGGCATATGCAGGTCATGGGCTTTCGTTTCGGAGACCTTGCTTACATTACCGATTGCTCGTCAATTCCTGACAAGACTGTCGAACTGCTGAGAGGTGTAAAAACGCTAGTGCTCGACGGCCTGCGAGAACGCGAGCACCCGACTCACTTTAATCACGCGCAGGCGCTGCGGGAGATCGACCGCATAGCGCCCGAGAAAGCTTATCTCACTCACGTAACTCATGATGTTTTGTACTCGGAGACCAACGCACGTCTGCAGCAACGGTCCCAAGGCCGTGTCGAGCTTGCGTACGACGGTTTGGTTCTAGAGACATAAAAAAAGCCGGGATAAACCCGGCTTTTTCACTTAGGAAAATATTCCATCAACTAGGCAGCTGCTTGGCACATGTCGTGAATTTCTTCCTTTACGACATCTTCCGGGCGCGATTTAGCAATCGAAATCTCCTTCACGAGCAAGCTCTTCGCGGAGTCGAGCATTTTGCGCTCTCCGTAAGACAGCTCCTTGTCCAATTGTAGAACAGACAGGTCACGAATGACCTCTGCGATTTCAAACACCGAGCCTGTTTTTAGCTTCTGAGTGTATTCTCGCTGACGTCGGTTCCAGGTCTGCTTATCAACAGTAACGTCGCGATCCTTGAGAATCTTGTAAACTTTCTCAATAGTCTTCGAATCCACAACCTTGCGAAGTCCAACAGAATCGATTTGGTTAGTTGCGACGTTGTGCTTGAAGCCTTTGTCGAGGGCTATTACGTAGAACTGTTGCTCAAACGTAGCTACACTCTTAGTCTCAATACCTTCGATAAGACCAACACCAAACGGCGGACACACAACTTTATCGCCAACTTTAAAGGTTTGCTTCGCCAAGGCTGATTCTCCTTTTAAACATGAATACGTAGGTGCGAGAGCGAGCTTTCCCACTCTCGAACAAGGTTCCGCAGTTTACCGCACTTGACCTATTTGGTCAAATGTCTTTAGCCTGTGTTTTTGGGGGTTTTCTGACTTTATTCAGTTTACAGCTCATAACAACCGCATCTTCACCCGTGTCTGGGTAGTATGCTTTTCGCACTCCGATGCGTTTAAAGCCCAAAGAATCGTACAAATGATGCGCTGCAACATTGCTGCTGCGCACTTCTAAGAAAGCAGTCTCCACACCGAGTCCCGCAGCCTTCTGAAACAACTCCTCCAGAAGTTTAGAAGCAAGACCGTGCCTGCGCCATGCGCGATCGACAGCAATGTTTAGAATATGCAGTTCATCCTCGACAACTCTGCCGAAAACCTGAGCGCAGAGAAAACCGTCGTTCTCCAGTCCAAGCGCCAGATGCCCAGCGCCCCCGACGAGTTCTGCCTTCATCGATGGTTCGCTCCACGGCGTCGGAAAGTTGCGCTGTTCGAGCTTTAAGCAGCGCGCGAGATCTCTCAGACCCAGCCTGACAAGCTTCATTCTAGCTTCTCAGCGCAAACGGGCCGGATTCGACTGCTGCCACGACGCTGTCTTGGATTGTCTTAAGCTCTTCACCGCCAAGCGTACGATCGGGCGCACCGAGCAGCAGTTTTATCGAAATGCTCTTTTCATCTTCCGCCAAAGGCTCACCTTCATACAAACCGAGCAGTTCGATTCCGCGCAGCAAACCTTCGTCGACCGCTCCACGCACAAGTTCGTCAAGCTCTTCGAATCGACGGGTGCGCGGCATTACAACCGAAACTTCGAAAAAGGAATCAGGGTATTTCGGAATCGGGGTAAAATCGTCGTTTCCCACACGCGCCGCAAGCAGCCGCTCAACATCCAGTTCCGCGCAAATCACCCGCGTGCTGACGTCATCAAGAACATCCGGACGCACTTCTGAAATAATCCCGCATGGCGTATCTCCAAGCAGCAGCAATGCGCGTCTGAAAGGATGCATCCATGTCCTTGCGTCACACCAGGTAGAAGCCGGCGATTCCTGCGGCTGAGCTGGGAATTCGCCTGCACTAAGCTTTATCCCCAGCGCGCCCCAGAGCAAATCCTCGAGTTCACGCCGCAAAGTATACCAAGCAGCACCCTGAGCAGTGCCTGGGCGCAGCATCGATGACTCCTGCAGCTCATCCCTAGGTGCAGACAGCGCGATCGCCATTAGCCGGCGTTCAAAAGTCGGCGAACTCTCCTGAGAGTGCTGCTTGTAGTCACCTGAGGCCTGCGCTTCATAGCTTCGGCCAAACTCGAATAGACCGAAGCGCTCAAAATAACGGCTATTTCGCTCTACGGCCGCGAGCAACCCGGGAATCAAGGTGCTGCGCATCAAATCGTGCTCGCTCGAGACCGGATTGGCGAGTGCTACAGTGTTCTGGGTTGAATAACCTAATTCCTGAGCGCGCTTGCCGCCCATAAAAGAGTAAAGCGAAATCTCATAAAAGCCGGAAGCAGAAAGCTTGTCTCGAAGAGTATGCTCTAATTGTCGAAGCGGATCACTTTGAGGCGCGGCGGATTCGATCAGCGGTGCCTGCTCGGGAATGTTTTCGTAGCCATAAACCCGACCCACCTCTTCGACCAGATCCTCCGCAATCGAAATATCTCTCGTTGCTCTGAAATAAGGCACATCCACCAGGTATTCATCATTCTGCCGGCTATCCATACCAAAGCGCAGAGAGCTCAGTATGCCGCAAATCTTCTCATCGCCGAGATCCGCACCGAGTCTGCTGCGAACAAAATCCAGTTTAAGCGGCACTTGCACACTGCGCGGCCGCTCAAGAAAACAGTCAACGACTTTCGCAGCAGGTTTTGCTTCAGGATGCAGCTCTGTCAACAGTTCGACATAGCGCTGCAAAGCCAGCGGAACTGAATACGCCGATTGACTCTTTTCGAAGCGGTTTGACGCATCAGTTCTAAGCCCGTAGCGCTTGGTTGTCTTTCGCACGAGCACCGGATCAAAATTAGCGCTCTCCAAAATTAGTTTGCTGGTGCTCGCCTTAACCGCGCTTCCGAGACCTCCGATTACTCCTCCGAGAGCAACCGCACCTGAACCGTCCGCTATAACTATGTCCTCAGCATCGAGTTCCCTCTCAATCTCGTCGAGTCCTACAAACCTCTCTCCGGCCTTAGCGCGCCGCGCTTTCAACAGCCCGTCTTTAACAAAGGAGGCGTCGTAAGCGTGATTCGGCTGCCCAATGTCGTGCATGACGTAGTTCGAAAGGTCGACCAGGACGTTGCGCACCCCGGCACCCACCGCAAACAGTCTGCGCCTTAGCCAGAGCGGCGAACTCGCGGTGCTGACACCCTCGATTTCAAGTGCTGCAAACCTCCGGCAACCGGAGCCGGGCTCGATCTCTACTCGCACATCGGGACTGCCGCTTCCGAGCTCAGCCAACAACTTCGCACCATCATCATTGTCGTCGGCCCAGCGGTCGACCTCGCGCTTTAGCTTCGCGCCGGTAACAGCAGCGATCTCGCGCGCAAACCCCGCGTGACACCAAAGATCAGGTCGATGCGTAACTGATTTGTTGTCGATTTCTATTATCGCATCGGAGGCACCGACATACTTCTCAAGCCGCTCCCCCGCTCTCGCAGACTCGTCGAGCAGCAGCACTCCCTCGTGAGCAGAGCTCAATTGCAAATCTGCCTCTGATGCAAGCACTCCGCAGCTTTTAAACCCTGCGACTTCCCGGATTTCAACCTGGGCACCCTGCTCAGCGCCGCCGGGGAAGATCGTCCCCCCGGGCGCAACATAAGCCGCTTTTGAGTTAACAGCATCGCGCACATTCGGCGCACCACAGACAACTTCGATATTCTGACTTCCGTCGTTAATAACCACGACGGATAGCTTTTCTTTATCCGGATGAGGTTTAACGCTGACAATATCAACTACAATCGCTTGCGCCGCAGGCTGCCCAACCACTTCGTATGCGTCGACTTCTGCGACGCGAGTAGTTATCAGCTCCGCAAAATCGCTTCCTTCGAGTGTGTCGAATTCGACGTAGTCTTCAAGCCATCTTCGAGAAATCTTCATCTGCAGCCCCTCTCCTAGCGAAACTGCCTAGCAAAACGCAGGTCACCGCTTTGCAAATGACGAATGTCATCAATTTGAAATCTGGACATGACAAGCCGGCTTAGTCCCAAGCCGAACGCGAAGCCATTCCACTCCTTGGGATCAATCCCCCCGAACTCCAAAACTTTAGGATGGACCAAGCCGCACGGCAGCAGCTCAAGCCAGCGGCCCTGGAACCAAATATCCAACTCAAAGCCGGGCTCGACAAAGGGAAAATATCCGGGACGCAGCCGGATTTTCTGCTCAGATCCGAAAATCTCTCGGAGCAGCGTTCGCATGAAATAAATCAGATGGCCGACGTTGACATCTCGGTCAATCATCATTCCCTCCATCTGGTAAAATGTGTGTTCGTGCGAAGCGTCAAGGCGCTCGTAGCGAAAGCAGCGCCCAGGCGCAACAATCCGCAGAGGCGGGCTTAGGCGCTGCAGGGAGCGAACTTGGATCGATGAGGTGTGTGTACGCAGCAAATGGCCGCAAGTCGTAAAAAAGGTGTCCTGCATGTCCCTCGCAGGATGCGTATCGGGAATATTCAAGGCTTCGAAGTTGCAGTAGTCTGTTTCGACTTCAGGCCCGTCAACGACCGTGAAACCGAGCCCCCGAAAGATGTGCTCGAGCTCCCGCTGA
Organism: bacterium; assembly: GCA_030431555.1. GTDB lineage: Bacteria > Bdellovibrionota_C > UBA2361 > SZUA-149 > JAGRAN01 > JAGRAN01. The sequence continues at coordinate 2,971 of JAUIIP010000095.1, read as the reverse complement.
ACTCGCGTTAGCGGATGTATGCCCCCGCGTCCGGCTAGTGCCGGCTTGGCGCCGACAGGTAAACTTATATCTATCCATTCTTCCGCCAGGCGCTCGTCCATCGCGGCGCGCGCTAACTGTTCGCGGCGGCTCTCAGCCAGCTGCTCCAGCTCCTTCTTCAGCTCGTTGATCAGCGAGCCAAGCTCCTTCCTCAACTCGGGAGCCGCGCTGCCCATCCCCTTGAGCAACTGCGTAACGGATCCCTTTTTCCCGACGATTCCTCGCCTTATGGAGTCGAGTTGGTCTAGGCTGTCAGCAGCCTCAATGGAAGCAATGCTAGTGCGTCGAAGTTCTTCTACCGTTTCCTTGGTCACAGCACCGCTGGGAAATGTGTATTCTTGGAAAGTTGAGTGTTAAGCGCTAAGTCCTTCGCGAGCTACGTCTGCCACCGCTGCGAACGCCTCCGGCGAGTTAACGCCCAGTTCTGCAAGCGCCTTTCTGTCTAATTCAACGCCCGCATTGCGAAGACCGAACATAAACTGCGAATAACTTAAGTCGTTAAGACGCGCCGCTGCCTGGATTCGCTGAATCCACAACCGGCGGAACTGCCGCTTGCGCTGCTTGCGGTCGCGGTAGGCGTAGCACATTGCCTTTTCGACACGCTGGGTTGCCTGACGAATGGTGTTTTTGGAACGACCGCGAAAGCCTTTGGCTCGCTTAAATACTCGATTGCGCCGCTTTCTGGCTTTAGTTCCGCGTTTTACTCTCATGATCTGAACCTCTTAGGAATTTCCCTTAGTACGGCAATAGACGCTCAACTAAGGCGCGATCCGCATCGACGACGGACGCAGGCTGTCTCAAACGGCGCTTTCGCTCTCTGCTCATCTTGGTCAGGATGTGGCGGCGAAAAGCTGACCCTCGCTTAATTCGCGAGCCGCCGGTTTTCTTGAAGCGCTTTGCAGCACCTCGATTTGTTTTCATCTTAGGCATGGTAAATTCACGTGCTAAGCTATGCGCTTAAGTAAGCGCAAAAACATACATTTATACTCAGTAGCGTTTAAGGCAGCGGACTATATCATCAAATCTTAGCAATGGCTAGCTGAATAGCGAGCTTTTGTAAGTCCCCTGCTGCCTCTCCTAATCGGCTTCCTTGCCTCTTGCAACTAACCCAAACTTCTGGTCTTCTATCGGGTCAAATAAGCATACTTATTGGCGGTTTTTCCTTAGGCGCGTAGCTCAGTGGGAGAGCACCTGCTTGACGTGCAGGGGGTCGGCAGTTCAATCCTGCCCGCGCCTACCACACCTTTCCTTCCATTTGTGGACTAAACACCCGCGCAGTATGAACGATAGCGCTTATCCCAAAGGCAGTTATGTTGTGTTCGGCGGCACTTTCGATCCTGTGCACCCGGGCCACGTTAGTGCCATACGCTATTTGCTAGAGCGCTTCGACACTTTAGTTCTCGCGCCTACCGCACAAAACCCATGGAAGGATGCGCCTGATGCAAGCCTAAAGCAGCGCATACAAATGCTTGAACTCGTTCTTAATGATGAACAAATCCCTTGGTCACACTCGCCCGGCGAGGAGCGTGTTTGGCTCTGCACCCAGCCCTATGTCTACGTTAAAGACTTCGTGCGCTACTGCAGCAATCAGCTTAAGGGCAAGCTGCACTGGGCAGTCGGCGAAGACAGCAAAGACAGTGTCAGCAGCTGGAAAAGTTGGAGCAGCCTGCAAATTCCACTAGTGGTCGTCCCTGTCAGCATCGACATTCATTCAAATGACATCCGGCGCGGAGAGCAGCGGATTCACCAAGCACTTGAAAATTTTGTTAAAACTTCGGGACTTTATGCCGATTAACACTTCAGTAAGGTGACGCCCATAATCGGCCGATTAATACTAGGTACAAGATAATGCAGGGAGCGCAGCAATGGGGCTATTTGAGGCCTTTAAGAAGGACAAGAAGAAGGCAGTCTCTCCTACGACGTTAGCGACCGAACTGCGTATTAAGAATATTCTCGGTATTCAGAAACTGGACTCGATGCCTGCGCAAGCTGCTCGAGCCTTCCAGATTGCCAGTGACCCCAAAGCTAAAACTTCAGATTTCGTAACAGTCATAGAATCTGACGAAGCGCTCAGTTCGCGCATTATTCGTATTGCCAACTCAGTCTACTTTCAGCGAGGAGCCCCTGCTACTGAAATAGAAAAAGCAGTTGCCCAAATCGGACTGGATGAACTCCGGGGCCTGCTTAGCGCGACGATGTTAAAGAGCCTGCTCAAATCGAAAACCGACGCTAGAAAGCAAATTTGGGCCAACGCAGTCGGGACCGGAATGATCGCCTCAACGACGAGTAAATACGCCTACGGAATTAGTTCCGGCCAGGCTTTTCTTTGCGGACTAATTCACGATGTCGGCAAGCTTATTATGCTGATGCGTAATCAGAAGCTGTATCAGCAGGTAATGCAGCGCGCTGCTGGCGGCCAGCAGGATTTTTGCACCATCGAGGATGAGCTATTCGAGATCAATCACGTCGAAGTCGGACAGTGGGTCGCCGAGGCCTGGAAGTTCCCTCCCTCTGCAATAGAAGCGATCGCAGGTCATCATAATCCCTGGCCTACTTCCGTAGGCAGTCTGCAAAAATCCGCACAACCCGGTCTCTTGATTAAAATTTCGGATCTCCTGGCCCACGCGGCAGGACTTGGTCACGGCGCATCCTACAAAGGCTTTCAAGACCGTTGTAAGATATCAGTTGAGCGCTGCCGCAAGGAGCTCGGTATTACTCCCGACGAAATGAATAATCTGTTAGAACAGTCTAAGATGGAATTCGAGCAGCTGTACTCACTCTACGAGGAAGATATGTAGATGGACGGCCAGCATCAGAGCGAAATCGAGACCGCTGAGGTGGTTGAAATTGTCGAGGGCTCTCATGAGCAGCATACGGCGCTCGACGGCGCCAGGGCAGTTCTGAACCCTGTGTTGCGGAGCCCCGCTCTGTT
>JAUIIP010000094.1 GCA_030431555.1 bacterium | reverse complement strand
GCTCCCGGTGCTGGTTTCGATATGCACCCCCACCGAGATATGGAAATAATTACCTATCCGATTTCCGGTGCTCTTGAACACAAGGACAGCATGGGCAATACGGGAGTGCTTGAGCACGGTATGATTCAGCGAATGAGCGCCGGTTCTGGAGTGCTGCACAGCGAATACAACCACTCCAAATCCGAACCTGTGCACCTCCTTCAGATTTGGATCGAGCCCGAGCGCAGAGGTCTTGAGCCTAGTTACGAAGATCTGTCGTTTGATTTGGACGCGAGAAGCGGTGAACTAGTGCCGCTTGCGGGCAGGGATATGCCGAACGCCGCCCGGCTGAATCAGGATGTGAAGCTATACGCGGCAAAGCTGAGCAGCGGTGATGAATTGGATCTTCCCCTGGATAAAAGCCGGTTTGGGTGGCTGCAGCTGGTTCGGGGCACTGTTGAGGTGGGCGGCAATTCCGCGCAAGCTGGCGACGGCCTAAGTTTTTCAGAAGAGCATCAACCGCGGCTGCGAGCTCTGCGCGATAGTGAGCTCCTCTTGTTTGACCTGGCATAATCGCGTTTGCGAGGCGCAGATACTCGTTTGAGCGTACTTTTTCCACTAGCGGGCGGCTTTGCGCCAGCAGCTGAGTCGCTATTATGAGGAAACTGCTAGGCTAACAAGCGGCATAAAGAACAGTAATCCTTGCGTTTTTATGCGGAATTGTTTTAGCGCTCAAAAATGTGTGAGCGCAAGCGTTTACGAGCATATATAGTTCTTGCTAGGTTGGCATCCTCATCGTACGTCAAAATAGGGCGGCGTACGTATTTTTGCTGCTGTCAGATTGACGAGAGTCCGGCCTCAGCTAGCCGGATATCTCTGGCCTGACGAACTAACTACGCCAAAAAACCTCAGAGACCGTAAATGGCTGCCTTAGGAATTCGAAGCGCGAACGTCCAAAGTATCGCGGATTTTTCAGCCGAGCGCCCCGGCATTCTCGGGACGGGTTCAGCCCTGCCCAAACGCGTTCTATCGAACAAGGAACTATCTCAGTTTATCGACACGACTGATGAGTGGATTACTGACCGGGTTGGTATCGCAACGCGCCATGTCGCCGGTGAAGGGGAAAGCACCGTCGACTTAGCTTATGCTGCTTCGCTGGAAGCTCTCAGTGCCGCTGGTATGAGCGCGCAGGACGTCGACCTCATTCTGTTTGCTACTGTTACCGCCGACCAGATGCTGCCCAGTGCCGCGGCACTTTTGCAGGAGCGTCTTGGAGCTAGCGGCTGTATGGCTTTTGATTTAGCGGCGGCCTGCTCGGGATTTTTGTTTGGCTTAACCGTCGCTGACAGCATGCAGCGTGCGAATGGATTCGGACCGGCTCTGGTTATCGGATCTGAAAACCTTTCGAGAATGATTGATTGGTCTGACCGGCAAACATGCGTTTTGTTCGGTGACGGAGCGGGTGCGGTGGTTTACGACGCGAGGTCGAGTAAAGAACCTGTTATACTTGCCAGCGATCTCCATACAGACGGATCCAAGAAGGACTTGATTTGCAGGCCGGGTAGAGCTTTTCCGCCGGCGACTCTTCCGGAGTCTATTGCCGCGTTTCCGGAGAATACAGCTTCTCCTTATGTAAGCATGCGTGGACGGGAAGTGTTTAAGTCCGCTGTGACAATGATGTGCGACAGCATAGAAGCGGTGCTGCGCGACGCAGGATGCTCGATTGACGACGTTAAGCTTTTTGTACCGCACCAGTCCAACAAGCGAATGGTTGAGGCGGTCTGTGATCGTGTGGGCCTTAGTGATTGGTCGCGCGTAGCAATGAACATCGAGCGGGTGGGCAATACGTCCGCTGCATCGATTCCGATTGCACTGCATGAAGCCGTTCAAGCCGGCAACCTTGAGCGCGGCGACCTAGTGCTTATGACTGCGGTTGGAGCAGGCATTACCTACGGCTCTGTCTTGCTGCGCTGGTAGCAGTCTAAGTTGTAAATTCCCCAGGATTCTGCTAGAGTTTCGCGCTCTCTTTAGGTCATCCTAAACCACAGCAATTCTAATTCTCATCCGGGTAGACAAGCTACCTGGCGAGAGTCGAGGTACACCTCGTCTCTTTCGCCAGGCAAACCGCATAGGAAGGATTCCTTGCATAGAGGTTTGTCGGCATTCCCTTGGACCATGGATGGAGTAATCAACAACATCATGAAAGATCCCAACGTCGCACGCGTTACTCGCGTGCTTCTGATCGTCTCGCTGTGTGCCCTGGTGGGTGCATGCGGAGGCGGCGGCGGCGCAAGCCACCCCCCTCTCGGTGACAAGGTCATCAGCGGCACTGTCCGGCTGGCTGGAACGGGTGTCGGCGTGCCCGGCATCAGCGTTACCGCCAGCGGGCTCACCCCGGTCGTGACCGACTCCAACGGCGGTTACGAGTTCACTCAGGTTCCGGACAACGCGTCGTATACGATCGCGGCATCCGAGAACGGGTTCACGTTCAACCCTGCTTCGACTCAGGTCATGCTCAACGGAGCCAACGCCTCCGGCGTTGACTTCGAGATCATTTCCAACCCCTTCTCGGGGGTGGCTCCGGAGATCGATCTCGGTAGTGCGTTCCCGATGGCTGAGCTGTTCGATCCGAGCTTGGAGTTCTCGGAGGCGCTGGCGTTCATTCGCTCGCTTCGCGGTCTTCCGGCTGGGGCGAAGCTGCTGTGGCCGAAGAGTACTCGGATCGCTGTCAGCGGACCCGCGGGTCTCAACTGTCGGATCACCTTGACCCGACCGGTCGACGTCCCGCTGTGGCCGAGTGCTCAGCAGGACTTGAGTCCGGTGCTTCAACCGAGCGAACAGTTCGTCTTCGCGCTCGATTACCGGAGAGACGGCGCGTACATCGACATGTCGGCTGCGGTACACAATCCGTACCAGCTCTCGATGGATGTGCAGCATCCCGTCTACGGCTGGCTACCTGCCGGTTCGGACGAGTTCAGGCTCCTCGAGTACGAGATCGAAGCCGGGTACAAGTTCGGCAGCGTCTTGCTCGCCGACGGTGCTCAGGACTGGGGCTGCATCGAAGTTGCGACGCAGACGGAGGTTCCGTCCGGCGGAAGCTTCGGTGATGTCGGCCTGATGTTCTTCAACGAACTCGGACTCCAGACCGGACTCGCCGCTACGGCGAATCCGCCCGGATGGGTGTGCATCGACCCGATGGAGACTGCGCGCTTCGTCGGGCCCGACTACCAACTGCAGGGTGGACAGCTGACTTCGAAGGGCGGATTCATGGTGGTGATCACCTCCGACGGAACTTGTTCCCGCCCTCGGCCGTACTACTTCGCGCCGGGGACTCAAGACGAGATTCTCACTGCCCCGCCCACGTTGTTCGACTTCGTCCACATGCAGGCCGAGAGCATTGGCATCATCCCGATTGGCTCTGGCTCTCAGGCCAACCACTTCGGGGGGATTGCTGTGTTCGGCGACCCATTCAATCTCGACGCTTTCGGTGACCCGACTCAGTTCTACTCGGTCGGGGTTTCATCGATGGCACCGTCGGTCAGCTTCCAGGCCGCGTCCGCCGATCCGATCGTCGGCGCGCTTCAGTTGGAGCTGAGTACCAACGCGGGCATGATCAAGTCCGTATGGGTGCAGTTCGAGATTCTGCCCGAGCTTCCGTTCTGAGCTTCGGGGTGATCGTCTAGGGTAGGTCGCCAATCCGGCGGTCTATATGCACGCAGTGAGGGCTTCGGCTGCTCGCTGCGTGCATTTGCCCTCATGTTTTTTTGGTTTGTGCGGTTTGTCTGGTAATTCAATCATTATTATATTGGCTGTTTCTCACGCCATTTTGCTATGCTCCTGAGTGTGAAAAAATTTATAGCTGCCAACTTCGGTGTCCTGCTTGCTCTGCTGCTTTGCGTGCCGCTTGCTCATGCGCAGGAAGCTGCGAAAGACAAGAATGATAAAGAGCAGGGCGTTTCGATACGAGAAAAGAAAACGCCGATTGAAGAAGTTGAGCTCCGGCGCAAAGATGTCCTTGAGCAAATTAACAAGCTTGAGAACGACTCGGAGAAGTCTGCGGAAGCCGAGGAAATTCTATCACTGCTGCAGCGTTATTCATTTTACCTAAGTCAGCACCTGACCGCACTCAAACAGCGTGAGGCGCTGGAGCAGGAGCTCAGTGATGCAAGGCAGCGCATCGAGTCACCTAGCTGGGCTGAGAGTTTAGCCAGCGTTAAGACCTACCTGGATGTCGAGAAACTTCGTGAGGAGCTCCTTGCGATCGAGGCGCAGCAAGATACTGTCGAATTGGCGCTGCAGGCAAGAAGAACGGCTTTGGCCGATGCTACGGCGGAGTTTGAGAAGCGCGAAACAGAAAGACGTCAAGCAACGGACAATCTTAAGGCCGATACTGCTAATAGGCGCTTCGCTTCCGAATTGGAGAAGGCAAAGCTTCGAAGCGAGGTTGCAAAGGAGCTGCGCGATCAGCAGAGTGCTGAGAAAAAGAACGAAGAAATCCGATTAGAAACGCTCGAGCTTCGCGAGCGCCTGCTGCGGCGAAAGATCGCCCAAGTTGAACCTACTGTTAAATTTACTAAGAAAGATCTGCGCACTCAGCTCCTTCAATTTCAGGAGATGCGCAATAAAGTCGAGAAGGAGGCTGCTGAAGCTCGAAAGGAACTCGATTACTTGGAGCGTCAATGGCTGGCTGCTCGCAAGAGACTTGATAATGCGGAACCATCAGCTGCCGTTCGTGCTGAACGGGAATCACGTAAAACTCTGATCGAATTCAAACAGACTGAAACCGCGTTTTGGGACAAGATTCCTGAATTAATGACGCTGCTCGAAGACGTGTGGAAGAAGCGTTATCAACTCTATTCGGGTGAGCCCAGCAGTACAGAGTTGTCTGAATGGCATAGGCGAGTTCAGGAAACAGTCGAACGACTCGACATAGAGCGTCGTCTGGTTCTTGCGCAGGTCGAAGCGCTTGAAAAGCAGCTCCGAGTCTTGCGGGTTCGATTGGATGAAGTGAAATCTTCAAGCCCGGAAAGTCGTTGGCTGGAGCGTCAGATCGCCGGAGCCGAATCGGCTCGAAACGCAATTCAGCTTCATAGCGAAGCTTTCGAACGAGCCGTAAGGACGAGCCGGCGTTTCCTCGCAGAGATCGAGCGCCGTCGAAAGTCAGCACCGATTTTTGATCGCCTCAGTGATGTCGGTCGGTTTTTTGTAGATATCTGGCGCTACGAAATCCTCGCAGTCGAGGATAGTTCTGTCTCGATCGGCGACATCGTTTACGCAATTATATTGCTGATCATCGGCGTGAAGATATCACGCGCCGTTAGTCAGCAAGTTGCCGGAAAGATTATGCGGCACTTCGGCGTGGAGGAGGGCAATGCCGCGGCAGTCCAGTCGCTGATCTTCTATTTTCTTTTTCTGATATTCGGGCTCCTGGCCCTGAAGCTGATAAATGTCCCCCTCACTGTATTTACACTGTTTGGAGGTGCGATTGCGATCGGAGTTGGATTCGGCAGCCAAAACATTATGAGCAATTTCATCAGTGGACTGATTTTGCTTATGGAGCAGCCGATTCGAGTAGGAGATTTGGTTGAGGTCGATCGGGACTTGACCGGCACAGTTAAGCGAATAGGTTTGCGCAGTGCGCTTATTAGAACGGGGCAAAACGTCGACATAATCGTGCCTAACAACAAGTTTCTCGAACAAAATGTTGTTAACTGGACGCTGTCTAACCCTAAGGTCAGGCTTCAAGTTACGGTTGGTGTTGCCTATGGCTCAGACGTGAGAAAAGTTGAGGAGTTGCTGGTCGAGTCAACCAAAGAAAACAGTCGAGTGATAAAATACCCTAAGCCTTTTGTTTGGTTTACTGAATTTGGCGACAATGCATTGATTTTTGAGCTGCACTTCTGGGCTCGAGTCAAAACAGTAGCGGATCGCCGGGCTGCAGAAAGTTCTCTGAGATTTGAAATTAACCAGTTGTTTTCTGAAAACGGCATTACGATTGCATTTCCGCAGCGAGACGTTCACCTAAACACGCTTAAGCCTCTAGAGGTGAAGATGCTGGGCAATACATGAGAAGTGGCGACTAGTGGAGGGAATTAAATGGACCGGGGAAAGATCTTTGCGGTGCTTTTGCAGGCGATTATTTTGGGAGCGAGTTTTGCGCTGACTGTGCCGTCGGCGTACGCTCAGGTGTCGATTACCGGATTTGGAACATCATCGATCCTCGTCTCGCCTGATGAAGCAGTGGTCGATCTCGAAGTTACCAGCTCAGCAAGTCGCCAGCAGGATGCAGTTGAAGCCAGTTCACGTCGGACAGAACGTGTAGTAAGAGCCCTGCGCGGCAGCGGCATTCCCTTGAGTGTTGACGAGCCATACGTTTTCTCCGTGCAGCCGCGTGCGGTGGGAGGGAGTTCGGGTCGGGAACCAGGAGTGAACTATGTGGTTCGCCGAGTACTGACATTAGTGGTGCGCGATCCGATGCAGATCGATAGGGCTGTTGCCTTGGCTCAGCGTGCTGGGGCAGGTCAGGCGGCAAACATCGATCACCGCAGCGCTGACCTTAGTCACCATCGCGCTAAAGCTCGTGAGCAGGCGCTGCGACAGGCCGATGCGAATGCGGCGGCGCGTGCTGCTGAAGTAGGCGGCAGTCTGGGCAGATTAATCAGGGTTTCTGAGGGAGGTTCGCAGGGATTTTCTCGGCGTTTTGCCGGAGGAGGCGGGCAGCTTGCGGATCTCTCAGCCGCCGGAGAAACTTCGCTCGGTATCGGTCCGAGCGGTAGAATGCTTATTACTTCGTCGGTTATGGCAACTTATGAGCTGAAAGGAGCAAATCCGAATTTCCTCGAGCAGCAGAGGGTAGGCCGGAGCGTATTTTCCGAACGAGATGAGCGATGAGCTATCTGCAGTCGCTGCAAAGCCCGTATAGTGTGATGTGGTGATCTTCTAGGACGAAACCTTTCGGAGTCAGGGCGGAAAGCCCGTTTATGCAGCCCTCTACGTCGAACATCTGTTCGCAGCTTCGACAAAGAAAGTGGTGGTGGTGGTGCTTGCCCGCAAGCTCATAACGCGATGCCTGGCCGGGAATTTCAACCGGCGTTAGCCAGCCTTCTTCGACCAAAGATGCAATATTGCGATACACGGTGGCGATGCCGATGTTAGGAACGTGCTGCGAGGCCGCCTTTGCCACCTCTTCGTGGCTAAGTGGTCGATCCGCCGCTTCAAATGCGCTGCAAATTGCTTCTCGCTGTTTTGTCTTTCTAATGAACGTCATTCTAGGTTCAATTTAGCCGCTACAAGCCTGTCTTAACTGCAGTAAGGCCTGATTTTGACATACCACGCGCAGCAGGCAATCAACTGCGAATAGAGCGCTGTGCGAGCTGACTTAAGTGGTTAAAATAAAAACAGTTTTTCTTATTGCATTCTAAAGGTAACACTCCTGCGCCAGGGCGGCAAAACAACACTAGATAGTACGTAGGTTAGGGGTTGAAGCATCAGCAAGCGAAGCGAGTGCGACTTCCTCGAAAACAGCCGAATTACCTCAGTGACCTAGACCGATTTGGAATTCGTCCCCAGATGGTTCCATATCTCCCGTCGCATGTGTGTAGCTGCTGAGCTCTCTAACCTACTTTTCTTTTTCTTTCCGATTCTAATCATCCACTGATTGCAGGCTTTGTTTCACAGCTTTTGCCCGAACGCAGTGCAGACGTGGGTAGTTTGCGTTAGAATTGGAAGCTCCATGAGCAAATCAAAGCAAAATCTCAACTTGAGTAAACTGAGCGACGCAAAACTGCTCAAACTGCGCCTCTGCGATCTGAACTTGAAAATTGAGGGGACCGTTCTCGAAAAGCGAATTGATCGTCTTTATTCTGAGCTTGAATCAAGAGGCATAAACTTTAAACCTCACTGTTGGCTTTCTACAGAGTGGTTTGCTCCGGAAAGCGCCCCGGGCATAGCAATTCCTTTCTACCTCGCTCATCCAAGACTTCGCAGGCTTGAGCGCAGCCAGGTTTATGAAGTAGAAGGAGGCTCCGAAGAATGGTGCATGAAGCTGCTTCGCCACGAGGCGGGCCACGCTGTCGACACTGCGTTTGGACTGCATAGGAAGAAGAGATATAGAGAGCTGTTCGGAAGAGCCTCTGCGCCGTACCCGGAACACTACACACCAAAACCCAACAGTCGAAGCTACGTATTGCATCTCGACCTCTGGTACGCCCAAGCGCACCCGGTAGAAGATTTTGCGGAAACGTTTGCCGTATGGCTGCGTTACGCTAAGCGCTGGCGAGCTCGCTACAAAGGTTGGAAAGCGCTGCGCAAGCTTGAGGGTGTGAACGAAATGATGCGCGAAATCGCCGGGAAGAAGCCGAGCGTGAAATCCCGCGCAAAAGTAGATCCGCTGCCGCGCTTGAAGATGACGTTGGCTGAATACTACGAGGCCAAGCGTCGTAGATTCGGGCTTGTCGATAAGGCGTTTTATGATGCTGAGCTGCGCCGTCTGTTTAAGGCTCAGGAAGGTGAGCACGGAGTTAGCGCAGCAACATTTTTGCGCCGTAAACGTGCTCTACTGCGCTCAATAGTTGCTCGCTGGACGGGGGAATACTCATATACAATCGACCAAATCCTCCAACAAATGATAGAAAGGAGTAGGGAGCTTGAGCTTCGAGTCGTAGGTGACGAATCCGAAATGTTTCGTGAAACCCTGGCGATGCTTTCCGTTCAAGTTACAAGCAACGTATTATCCGGACGTCGGAAGATTCCCATATGAGAAAATGCCGCGTACTTGTAGTGACCTCTGAAGGCCTAGTCCCGCCGGAGAATGCTGCAGAGCTTCCTGATGAGGTTAAGGGAGATGCGGATTGGAAAATGGAATACGATGTTGTGTGTGCTCTTGAGGGGCTGGGGCATGAGACATCGATAATTGGTGTATTTGATGATCTGGGTGTACTGCGGCGCGCTATCGAGGAGGTGCAGCCGCATGTAGTATTTAACTTAGTCCATGAGTTTCATGGAGTAGGAGTTTACGATCATCACATCGCTGCATACTTAGAGCTTTTAAGGCAGCCGTATACCGGATGTAATCCGCGCGGTCTTATGCTGTCTCGCGACAAAATTCTCGCCAAGAAGCTTATGCAGTATCACAGAATCCAGACTCCCAAATTTATGGCCTATCGCTTGAATAAGCCTGTTCGGAAACCGACAAAGCTTTCTTTTCCGATGGTTGTGAAATCAGCTGTGGAAGATGCTTCACTTGGAGTTTCCCAAGCTTCTGTAGTCCACAACGAGGAGAAGCTTCGCGACAGAGTCGCGTTTGTGCACGAGCAAGTGCAGTCAGACGCAATCGTCGAAGAGTATATCGATGGCCGTGAGCTTTATATCGGAGTAATCGGAAACTCGAGATTGGAAACTTTTCCTCCTTGGGAAGTGGTCTTTGCCGACCTGCCGGAAAGCTCTATGCCGATCGCAACTAACCGGGCTAAGTGGAACAGCAAATACCGTAAAGAGCACAACATTCATTCCCGTGCTGCGTATAAGCTTCCAGCCGGTTTGGAGGAGCGAATTCCGGCGTTTGCCAAGAAGATCTACCGCACGCTCTTTCTAACAGGCTATGCCAGGTTGGACTGCCGCCTTCGCGAAGACGGGACGCTGTTTTGCCTCGAAGCGAATGCAAACTGTGACCTCTCCTTAGACGACGAGTTTGCGCTTGGCGGCGACAAGCTTGGTCTCAGCTACCCAGACTTGGTCCAGAAGATCGTGTCTTTGGGCCTGCAATACAAACCCGCCTGGAAGCGCGCCGCCTAAATCGAGCGACCTTCTCAGCCGTAAGTGGCTGTAATTACAGGGAAAGTGCGTAAAAATCCAAAATGTGCTATAATATTAGTAGGTTACAAAAGCAAAGTTATTTCAATTAATTGTGCCTACGGCACCTATTCTTAAAGGAGATATGGACCTAAGCAAACCGATAAAGATTGGCAAGAACATAGTGGTCGGCCCGGCCCCTACCGAGGAGATGCTCGAAAAATTGGCAGAGCGCGGCTGCAAGGCTGTAGTGAACCTGAGCAAAAAGGGAGAGCTGAATCAGCCGATGAATCCGGATGACGAAGGCTCGGCAGTCGAAGAGTTGGGAATGGCATACATTCATCTCCCGGTTACTTTGAGCACAGTCAAGGACGACCACGTGAATCAATTTTGTGAACTGATGGACGAGGCGCAAAGGCCAATTTACGTTCATTGTAGAATTGGGCAGCGTGCAATTCCTTTCAGCCTGATATACCACGCGCTGAAGCGAAAGCTGTCGCCGGAAAAGCTCTTCAAGAAAGCCGAAAAGCTGGGTGTTGCGTGGGAAGCTCCGTTTATTCGGAACTTAGTAGCAAAGCACGTTAAGAAGGGCGTCGAGGCGGCAGCGGCATAAATTCTAAATAACAGTTTTGAGGTAGCGGCCCGTGTGCGAACCTTTGCATCGGGCGACTTCCTCGGGGCTGCCTTGTGCAACTAACTTGCCGCCCGCAGAGCCGCCCTCCGGCCCAAGATCTATTATCCAGTCACAGGATGCCAGCACGTCTTGATTATGTTCGATCACTATCACAGTGTTCCCGCCGTCAACGAGTGAGTGCAGAGCGAGCAACAGCTTATCGATATCGATTGGATGAAGCCCGGTAGTCGGTTCGTCGAGCAAATAAAGAGTTTTACCTGTCTGCTGCTTAGCCAGCTCGCTGGCGAGTTTGACTCGCTGGGCTTCTCCGCCTGAGAGGGTGGTCGCAGACTGACCCAATTTAAGATATCCAAGCCCTACGTTAACTAGGGATTGCAGACGCTTTTGGGCGGCGGGTACGTTTTTAAAGATTTGCAAAGCTTCGGATACCTGCAAATCAAGCACTTGGGCGATATTAAGTCCGCGGTATTTTATCTCCAGAGTGTCACGATTGTAGCGCCTCCCGCCGCATACCGGGCACTCAAGATAAAGGTCCGGCAGAAAGTGCATGTCTATTGATATTAATCCTCCACCGCGGCAGCGCTCGCATCGACCGCCCTTAACATTAAAGCTGAATCTTCCAGCACTGTAGCCTCGGGCTCGGGCCTCGGGCACTTTCGCAAAAAGCTCGCGGATCGTTCCGAAAACCCCGGTGTAAGTCGCTGGGTTAGAGCGAGGAGTTCTCCCGATCGGAGACTGATCAACGCTGATTACTTTATCGATTAGCTCTAATCCGCTGATACTCTCAAGCGAGGCCGGTCTGCGCTTTGAATTCGGATTCAGGTGCTCAAAGAGTGCGGGGTAAAGCGTTTCGTTTATCAGCGTAGACTTGCCCGAGCCGGAAACTCCGGTAACACAAACAAATAGGCCAAGCGGAATCGATACGTCGACATTCTGTAGGTTGTGCAGCGAGGCCCCGCGCAGCTCAAGTTGATTTTGTTTGCTGGGCTTGCGTCGTTTATTCGGGCGATGCGGCTGGCTTTTGCCGCTTAGGAAAGGTCCGCTTACAGAGTCTTTGGTGTTTATAATGTCTTGTAGGGAGCCTTGGGCTATTAGGCGGCCGCCGTTCTCGCCGGCGCCGGGGCCGAGTTCAATGATTTCGTCCGCGGCGCGAATTGTCTCGCTGTCATGCTCAACCACTACGACCGAGTTTCCGGCATCCCGCAAACGCTCCAAGGCCGAAATCAGTTTCGAATTGTCGCGAGGATGAAGACCGATACTCGGCTCGTCCAGAACATACAGCACGCCGGTAAGACCTGAACCGAGCTGACTCGCTAAGCGGATTCTCTGAGTCTCCCCCCCGGAGAGAGTTGAGGCCGGCCGGTCCAGCGACAGATATTCAAGACCTGTATCACTGAGGAACTGGAGTCTGGCTAAAATCTCCGAGCATAGCTGCACAACGACGTCGTTGGCGTCTTTTGACTCCTTCGCGTGCTTAAAGAATTTCGCTGCTTCGGTGAGCGGAAGGGCGGAAATATC
>JAUIIP010000352.1 GCA_030431555.1 bacterium | reverse complement strand
GAGTCCCTGCTCAGCACACCTAAACCGGTGATAATGGGCATAGTTAACACGACTCCTGATTCATTCAGCGATGGTGGTCAATTCGTCGGTGCAGAGGAAGCGCTTGAGCATGCCGCACGATTACTGGAAGGCGGAGCCGCTGTTATTGACATCGGCGGGGAATCGACCGGTCCCGGGAGCAAGGCAGTTTCCGCGCAAGAGGAGTGGGCCCGAATCGGTAAAGTGGTTGAGAAGCTGGCGCTGCGCTGTGTTGTCTCTGTAGATACTTTCAAATCCAAAGTCGCCGAGAAAGCACTCAACTGCGGGGCCTCAATTATTAATGACGTCTCGGCACTGAGGTTCGATCCCGACTTAGGACGGGTGGCTGCGGAACATGACGCATTTGTTGTTTTGATGCACTCAAAAGAAGCAGACCAGTCTCCGCATGCAAGCGCGGGAGACCGTTCGTATGCGAATGTGATTGACGACATTGCCCAGTTCCTTAGTCGAGCAGTCGACCGCGCTGCGAGCGCCGGTATCGGTGAAAACAGAATAATTCTTGATCCCGGAATGGGAGGATTCCTCAGCCGGCAGGCCGAAGTTTCATGGGAATTGGTCGAGCGGCTTGAAGAGCTTTGCAGCCGCCTGCCGTTTCCATTTCTGATCAGCGCTTCGCGCAAGGGATTTCTGGGCGGTGCGCTCGCCGACAGAGACCCTCTATCAGCGCTTGTTCACTTGGCAGCCATTGTGAAGGGGGCAAAGATTATCCGTACTCACAACGCCGCACTAACTGCGCAGTTCATAGAGTCCTGGAAACGATTGAGTATGTTTTGATCGGCTTCAGCGAGCAGCGAATTGACATCGCGCCCGGTAACCGGGTGCTCCCAATGCGGTCGTACATCACTCAGCGGACGCAGTACAAAATCGCGTGTATGCATTCTCGGGTGCGGGACAACCAACCCGTCGCCGACAATTACTTCGTCTCCGTAAGCCAGCAAATCCAAATCTATTTCACGTTGGGCCCAGGGTAGACTGTCACCGTCTCGAGTCCGACCCAGCGAGCGCTCAATATCAAGCAGCTCCGCCAGAAGCTTTGCTGCATCCATACCGCACTCCACTACCGCAACTGCATTCAGAAAATTCGGCTGCCCCGGACTCGGAGAGGTAGGATGAAGCAGGGGTCGGGTCTCGTAAACCGGCGAGAGCAAAACCTGTCCAATCCGCTGCTCCATTAGTCGGCAAGAACGCTCGATCGCCGCTTCTCGACAGCCAGAATTGGCTCCAATCCCGATAATTGCTTCCATATGCTTAAGTTCGCTGGTACCGTAAATAGACCACCTCTATACACTATCAGCAGAGAATGCAGGAATTTATAGTCTTCTTTTTTCTTCTGGGGCTTTGTATCACCGAAGCCTTTAACGGCAGGCCGCTATGGGCACCGCTGCTGTTCCTCCTGGGTTTTCTGCTGGCACTCTATCTCAGACGCAAGCGCCATCAACAGCGAACTGACTTTATCAATCAGCTAAAATCTCATCGGCGTGAGCTCAGGGGCGGAGGAACGGTGTTCGTTGATTCCTTAATGCTGCGCTACAATACCGTCGTGACGACCTACAACTTAAGTATTGGAGTCGTCTTACTAAATATAGTTATCCCTTCACGCCACAAGATTGCAGACGGCGATGACCACGGGGAGTCTCTACTATATTCAGTTCTGTCGATAATTTCCGGGTGGTGGGCGTTCCCCGCGGGTCCCGTGATAACGCTTTCTGTCATCAAGCGAAACCTCTCTGGCGGCGACAAAGTTTCAGTCGGTCAACTTATCGACGCACCACTGCTAGATGCGCTTTCAGATAGGGGCATGACGACAGGCCTTGCTGTCTCGAGCCACCACCAGAATAAGCAGGAAGCACGGCACCCGGCCTCGCCATCTACCGGCAGAGGTTCCCGCTCAGACCGAATGCTCAGCCGTCGCAGACCCGAGGCAGAAAACATTTCTACATCCCAGCGCATTGCTGATCTCGACAAACCTCCGCCGCCGGGCGTTGTTTTATCACGTTATGTGCAGGCAAGAGTTGAGCGTTGGCGGGATGATACGAGAAGAAGAGTTTCCCGAGCTTTAAGCCATCGAAAACGTGAGCAGTCGAAATCCGACAAAGCTTAGCGGTTGTTGTTTATTTGACGCCTTCACTGTAGTATCGAACTCGCCTTAACATATAAATTCAGCGCTAAATTCATCGCTTGTTGTCACTTATGA
>JAUIIP010000093.1 GCA_030431555.1 bacterium | reverse complement strand
AGGTGCCGCCGCAATGGATTAATTAAAGGAGAAAAGAATGGAAAACACAGCAAGCAACCGAGACAAAGAATCGAACATTCGACCAAGAATGGTGCACAACGCGAATGCGCGAGAGGTTCAACGAGCAGCCGGTAAACGCATTTCTACGAAGGTTTCGGATGTCACCACCGATTGTAAAGAGACTTTATCCAAGCATCCTATCGCGTCTTTGGCTGGTTCGGTTGGCTTAGGCGCTGCGATTGCTGGGGTTGCTTACGCTCGAAATCGAACAGGAAGCTCCCGCGTAGACATCGCAAAGGGCCGCCTGCAGGATATGCTCTCTTCTGGTGAGTCGATGCTTTCCGATGCCGCAGGCTCAATGCGCGAAGATTTAGAGCCCGCTTTAGAGCGAGGTCGGCGGGCATTAGACGATTTACGAAAAGTCCAGCCGAATTTAATGCCGCTAGTTTGGGTTGGAGCTGGGGCAGTGCTCGCAGGCTTACTAGCTAAGAGGTCAACGGCGTCTGACAACTCGAATTTGCCGTATGAGCGCCGTTCGCGTGAAGAGCTGTATGAGAGAGCGAGGAAATTAAAAATTGAAGGCCGCTCTACCATGAATAAAGAGGAGTTGATCGAGGCATTGCGTGCAGCGAGCCACTAAATTACACACTGGGAGGATAGAGATGTATTCACAACATTTAGGAAAACTTTTTCAGAGTGCTGCATTGTTAGCTTTAGGTGGTTTTGCCGCGGCATCGGCCTGGGCTGATACTGCAGCCTATCGCGAGGAGGTGGCTGAGGCTCGTGAGGAAATTTCGGCAGCGAAAGAAAATGTCCGAGAGGTTCAGCAGGAGTCTAGGCAGGAAGTTAACGAAGCAAAAAAAGAAGTGAAGGAAGAGATAAACGAAGCTCAGGCGGAAATTCGCGACGCGCGAGGCCGCGCTGCCACTGAAGAAGAGAAAATTGAAGCGACTCACGAGGTCGCGAAAGCGCGCTCAAAGGTTGACGACGAGAAAGTCGAAGCTACTGAAGATCTCGCAGAAGCAGAGAGTGAAGTTGACGACGAGAAAGTCGAAGCTACCAAGGAAATTACTGACGCTATGAAGTAGATCCATGCGTCGTCGTTTAAACATCAAAGAAAAAGCGGGCCAAGGTGCCCGTTTTTTTGTGCATTATTTTGCGAGAATAGCTAGGGTCGGTTACCCTGCCCTGTGACTACCGACATTAGCAAAGGAATTCTAACATGCTACTTGGTCTTGAAATGTTACTCGCCGGCGATTTCATGCCGCATGGTCATTGCTATCTGTGGAAACTTGATATTCTTTTAATACACCTTGTTTCTGACGCTGTCATTGCTCTTGCTTATTTCTCAATACCCCTTGCTTTATATCTTGCTGCTAAGCGGCTGCGGTATTTTGGAATGTCTAGGATAGCGTACCTTTTTGCGGCCTTCATTCTGCTTTGCGGTGCGACACATGTGATGTCGATTTGGACTATTTGGTTCCCATCCTATTACGCTGAAGGCTTGGTTAAGATAGCCACTGCAGTCGTGTCTGCATTGACTGCCTTCGCTGTTTGGCCTTTGTTGCCGAGGGTGTTGTCGCTTCCTAGTGGGACACCCGTTGTCCCAAGTGGTGAAGAGATTCAGAAGATGGCGCATACTGCCCCGAAGAGTTCTTTCGACTCTGAGTTGGGAGCATTCATGACTGCGGTAGTGAGTTCCAGCAGTGACGCCGTGCTGTGCTTCTCCTTGTCTGGAACTTTACTCGCTGCGAACGAATCTGCGTTGAATATGTTGGAACTTGATAAAGAGGAAATCGAGGGCGCTCGTCTACCAACATTCTTAGATTCCGCCTGCTTCTCAGAGCTGGATGAGAGAATGGCACAGCTGCGTGAAGACGACGAGCGCGAATTGCCGCCAGAAGTGATTACCGTTGTTAACCGCGACGGGGAGAGTCGCTTTTTATCGAGGAGTGTATCGGGTGTGTGGAATTTAAGTGAAGACCTCGTGGGTATCTCAGTGTTTTTCCGAGACATAACTCAGCAGCGCCTTGACCGAGCGTCTTTGGACACCTTGGGCTTACAGCTTCGTCAAAAGGACGAAGAACTAGAACAGTTCGTATACTCCGTATCTCATGATTTGAAGTCCCCTCTTGTAACGGTTCAGGGATTTTTGGGACTCATGGTTGACGACCTTGAGAATGAAAATTACGAAGGTGTTCAGGATTCGGCTGCTCGTCTTAAATCTGCAACAGAGCACATGGGAGCTCTGATTGAGGACCTGTTAAAGCTCAGCAGGGTCGGCAAAATGGTCGGCGATTTTGAGGAAGTCGATCCCAAGGAGGTCGTAGATAAAATTCTCAGTAATCTGACTCACCGAATAAATGCAAAAGGTGCGACGGTTGAAGTGCAAGACAACATCCCGCATGTGGTCTGTTACAAAATGGGTTTCAGGAGGGCTTTAGAGAATCTCCTGACGAATGCACTTAAGTACGGATGCCCGGAACCCGGCGGCCGTATTCTTGTTGGAGGAGACACTGACGGCTCCAATATATTGATCTTTGTTGAGGACGACGGGCCGGGAATAGACGCCGCATACCGCGAGAAGATCTTCTTGCTTTTTCAGCGCCTTACCAAGTCAGAGAAAGGCACCGGTATGGGCCTTGCAATTGTGAAGAAAATTATGCACCTTCATTCTGGCACTTGTTGGGTAGAGGAATCGCCCGGCGGCGGTTCCAGATTCATCCTCTCATTTCCTGCGAGATAGAAACTTGAGCGAGTTTGAAAAACAGCGGTTGTTGAATTTTCTGCTGATCGAAGATGACGACGACCATGCAGTCTTGGTTATGCGCAATCTCGAGAATGAGCGCGTCAGCAACCAAATTGACAGAGTAAAGGACGGTGAAGAGGCGCTGCAGTTTCTTCGCGGCGAAGGTCAGTTTGCGTCGCGTGAGATTCCAGACGTAATTTTGCTTGACCTCAAGCTTCCGAAACTTTCGGGCCATGAGGTCCTAGCTGCCATCCGCAATGACGATGTTTTTAAGAAGATTCCTGTTGTTGTTTTGACTACATCAGACGACGAAAGCGATCGAGAACGAGCTTACAGCAACCATGCCAACAGCTACTTAGTTAAGCCGCTGGATTTCGAGAACTTTCGTAAAATGGTCAAAGACCTTGGCCTGTATTGGGGAATGTGGAATAAAATGCCGCCGCAGTAGGCTTCTCGGATAAGAATCCCTCTATGGTACCGTGCCTTTTATTAGTAGAAGACAACCCGGATCACGCCGACTTAATTCTTCAGCTCGCGTCGCGCTCTGCCGAGCCGCTGGATATTGTGTCCGTTTCGCGTTTAGCCGATGCGCGGGAGATTGTTAAAGAACGCGCATTTGATGCAGTACTCCTGGATTTACAACTTCCCGACTGTCCGATTGGCGAAACTCTCAACCTAGCATTAGAGCATTTCCCCGACATCGCGATTATTGTCCTGACCTCGCTTAGCGAGAGTTCCATTGGCGAAGATGCGGTGCGCAGCGGCGCACAGGATTTTCTAGTTAAGAACGAGCTGACTGCGGATACGCTGCTGCGCTCGATCAAGCACTCGATGGAGCGGCACCGAATTGACAGAGAACGCAGAATGAACGCCGCGGAATTGAAGCGGAGCAACGAGAATCTTCAACGCTTCGCCCATGCGGTGGCGCACGAGGTTAAATCTCCCCTGCAAGTGGTAAATAGCTGCATAAGTATACTTCGCCGTCGCTTAGCGAACTCGGTAGATGACTCTACTGAGGATGTTCTTGCCGAGACCGAAGAAGCTGTCTCCCGACTTCGCACTCTGATTGACGAAATGTTGATGTTTTCTAGAGTCGATGGCGGCAAGGGCGATGAGTTCATTGACTTGAAGAATGCTGCGCTCGAAGCAGTGGATAACCTCTCCGATCTGTTAAGAGCCTGCGGCGGACGGGTGGAATTGAAACTTAATCTGCCGCAGATAAAAGGGCGTGACCGTCTGTTCGTACATCTATTTCAAAATCTGATCTCGAATGCCGTTCGGCACCGCAGCGAGGAGCCGCCGCATATCGTAATAACCGGCAAAGACCATGGAGTCGACTGCTCTGTTTCGGTAGCTGACAATGGCGTCGGCATTGAGGCCGATGAGTTGGAGAAGGTATTTGACCTATTCTACCGTGGTGGTTCTACAAATACCGAAGGCAGCGGAGTGGGTCTCGCGTTCTGCAGGAACGTGGTTGAGCTTCACGGCGGCTCAATGTGGGCGGAGTCTACACCGGGTCAAGGCGCAACAATAAGTTTCCGCATTCCGAAAGACACCACAGACTAGAACGGCTTACATACAATTCCCGGCGCACCTCCGGCTATTTCTCGTGTATCTGCTTAAGTACTTCGGCCACGAAAGCTCGTTCTTTGAAAGGGCTTGGCAGTGCAAAAACCCTGTCTAAAGTTTCGTCCGACAGACCGGGAACCTCGCATAACATATCGAATGACTTGCTCTCGGCACCGGTTTTTTCTTCGACTAAAGAAAGATTGCTCTGCATGGTTTTGCTCCAGTTGAAACAAACAAAAACGTTTAACTTGAGCCAAGGTTAGCGCATCAGCAGAAGTCGGGAAAGATGAGCGAGATTAGGCAGTTGAGTATGTATGATCTCGATCAGGATCTCGTCATGACGGTCGCCATAACTTGGGCTGCGCAGAAACGCTAGAGTTGTTCGGTCAATAAGCAAGTTGTTGGCAGCAAATAATTGAGGATACACCATGAGCCCGAGAAAATTAAAAATAACCAGCATACCTCCCAAAGCCGTTACTTTTAAAGGGGAAGCTGTTGGCAGGCTTGAGGCTAAAGTGACTCCACCAAGCGCACAGGATGCGACTCATTGCATCATCAGGTTCGGCAGTCATTTCTGTCCGGACGACTGCTGTAAGCTTGTGCGCCTAGCCGATTTGGGCGAGGTGAGCAGGCCCACCCAAAACAATCAACATTCAGAAGTTGAGTTTCGCGGCACGAGCGAGGAGTTTGGTAAGCTGCTGGATCAGGCTGTTCCGCTTAGTGAAATGTATCCGTCTGCTGAGATAACAGCGTAGATTGCAGTCAAAACCTAACCTAGGAGAAAAAGAACAATGTTGAAAAAATTTGCAGCCCACTCGTACTTAGTGTCAGGTAAGCTGATTGAGTTGTTTGGCAAAGTGTTTGATGACGAGAAGATAATCTTGTTAGGCCAAAAAGTTAAGTTGGCGGCGGCGTTCGTTCTAAATGGTTTATCTTACAAACACGCTTGGCGGCGGGTAGAGTCAATTGCGCGCTTCTGGCACGATACCTCTGCCTCTATGTCGAGAGAAAAATACGCTTAAACGAACCTGCTGGATCGTGTAGGTGCTCCACGGCAAGTTTGGCCGTAACTAGAAGCGGAACTGCTAGAAATGCTCCGGCTATTCCCCACAGCCAGCTCCATAGCACTACCCAAACCAAGACAAGCACGGGATTCAGCACTAGCTTGAGCCCCAAAACAAGCGGGGTGAGGACACTTCCTTCGACAACTGTGATGCCGTAGAACACGGCTGTTACAGTAAGCGCCTGTGTTAGCGGAAAAGTAAACAAGGCCGTTAGGCCGAGGGCCGCTGCGCCGACCAACGCGCCGGCATAGGGGATGAAGTTCAAAAAGCCTGCCACCAGTCCCCATAGGAGCGCATTAGGCATGCCTAGCAGGCTTAGCGCCAGGAATTCTACGAGAGCTAAAACGATGTTAATTGAGCAGACAGTTATAAGGTAAACAGAGACTTGGTGCTCTGCCTCCGAGATTGTCTCAAGCAGTTGGTTGGCTCGCTCCTCATGAGGGGAGAAAAACCTCACCATGTCGTTGACTGACTGATCGCCGTAAATGAGCATAAAAAATAAAATCAGAAAAAATAATGCGAAGGAAGCAAGGACTTCGCTGCTTTCCGTAATTACCGACACGAGCAAGGAACCGCTTGCGACGCTGACGCTGCGCTGCGGAGATGTGCTGACTTCAGCGATTTTAGCAATAGATTCCGCCGTTTCTGAGACGCGATGAAGAGAGCGCTTTAACGGCATAGTTCTTTGATGAATTTCTTGAATTCGACCAGGAAGCTCATCGAACCACTTAGATATCAGGCCGGAATAGGAAACGACTATGGTAGCCAGTCCGACAAATAGGGTCAGCATAATGATTGTGGAAGAAAGCCACCTTGGGACCTTTGCTCTAGCCTGTGCGCTGCGTATGACCGGAATAAGCAGTGTTCGAAAGAACATTGCCAGCAACAAAGGCACCAAAATTTGCTGCGCTGCCTGAGCAAACTGGAGGGTTAATAGAAAGCATATAATGACTAGAGAAATGCGAACTGATCGGGAGGCCGGGGCATTGGGAGACTGAGGTAGGCCGCTTAGGGGAACCGGAGTAGGGGAAGATGTTAATTCGGGCTCAATGTTTTCGGCATTTCGCTCGAGTATGCCAGTCATAAACCAGTCCTTACCTAATTACGATCTACGCACTGAGATGTGTTCGACCTACGGCGACGCGGCGGGTATTACCCGCCCCGCCGCTGTCGGTTACTATGTAGGCGTGTTGGGAATCCTCTTGGACTTCCCATCTGCCGATTTAAGGTTTTTAGCTGCCTTTCTCGCAGGTAGAAACTTAGAGATAATGTTCTAATCAAGTGCCACCTGCAGCGTCAGCTTCCTCCCCCGGCATCTCGATATCTACGTCGGGTACTTCAACTTCAACTTCTTTCGTATCAATATCTACATCCGGTACTTTGACCTTGGCCTTAGTAGTACCAACTTCGATATCGGCCGTTTCTACTTCAAATTCCGGCATTTGGCCGGATTTTGCGTCAACGTCAACATCCGGCAAACGACCTTCCTGAGTTTCGACTACATCGTATTTTGGAATTTGACCGGAGTCCTTTACATCGACGTCTACCGACGGAAGCTTAGTTTCCTTAGTTTGCTTGACGTCACAGGCGGTGGCTGACACCAGCATTCCGCTCGACAAGATAAGCAGCTTAAACGTGTTTTTCATGACTTTCATATTATGCTCTAAACCTCCTAGTAGGTGTTAATCCGTCGCGTCCTCGATCTTATCGCCGGCATCCTCGACAGCTTCGTCAATATCTTCACCTGCTTCCTCCATTGCGCCGTCATTCTCGAAGCAAGCGGTAAATGCCACGGATGACATTAGGGCAGCTAAAACCAGTCCAAATCTAAGAAACTTCATACGTTCATCCTCCGTTTAGAAAGGGATATGCATGTTAATAACTGCCAGCAGAGTACTAGCTGACGTACCTAAGCAGTATGACGCCGATCAGTAAGCTAAGATAAGGATTACGGATACTTACTTCAGCAGGTCGGGTTCCCGAGCGAAGAACTCGTTCGACATCGAGGCCTGTTCGGCGATATTTTTAGTCTCCGATATAAGACCACCTTCCGCCTCGGTCTCAGGCTCAGCGGATGTTTCACTGCGGCGTTTTGGCTTTGGCTGGCCGTGTTCAAGTGTTTCCCCATTTGAAAGCACCCTAATCGGTTCGGGAAAAACAACCTCTCGCGCTTCATCGGGCATAGATATGTCGGCGTCCTCGAAAGCCAGTTTTGTTAATCGAATTAGCGCGCTTTTCACTTTCCAATGGCTGTGCTTTCTTCCGTTGAGCCACGCGTAGATTCGGAGGTTGACGGTTGAGGCTCCGAGGTCTTCGGCCAGGACCAGCGGCTCAGGACTATCAAGAACTGTCGGGTGCTCATTCAATACCTTAAGTGCAACATTTTGAGCCTCAGCGATGCTTGAGTCATATCCGATGCCGACAACAAAATCGACGCGGATATTAGGATTTGCACTATAGTTAGTCAGCTCTTCCTTGTAGATCGTCGAGTTAGGGATTTGGACATGGTTTCCTTCGAGCGTCATTAACACGGTTCCCCTAGTTGTTACACGCTGGACGTAGCCTAATTGGCCGCTTACAAAGATCAAGTCGCCTCGTTTGAATGGGTGCTGAATGCTTAGCAGAATGCTCGCAATAAAGTTTTCCGCGATGTCTCTGAACGCGATACCCAGAATTAACCCGAGCAAGCCCGTGCCTCCGAGAACCGTAACTGCGAGCTTTGTTAGGCCTGAAATACGAAGAATCAAGTAAATTCCAAGCAGGAACACCGGCAGTGCGGCTGCCCGTGACAGAACACTCCGTAGAAGCGTGCTTTCCGTTTTTCGCAGCAGCAGTCGCCCCGCAAGAGCAATTGTCAGTTTGCACGCTCCCAGTGTTGCCACAAGCAGCAAACTCCCAATTGCAATCAAAGGCAGGAGCTGTACTGCTTCTCGAGCGAAATCTCGCAGCGTGCTTTTTATGGGTGAAATGTCCCAGATACTCTTTGGCTGAATGCTGATTTTGTTAACTACGGCAATGACATCTTCCGTTTTGAGCGCAATACTACCGGCCCAGTCTCGATGCTCGCTTGCCGAGGTGCTGCCGGTCATAACGACGATGCCCTCAGATACATTAACGCTAATGTTCGAAAACCATTTGCTGGCAGAGAGAATTTTCTGAAGCCGAGTTGCAATTTGAGAATCAGTTGAGCTTCGATCTATTGGAATTTCACTGGCGACCAGGGGAGCGGTCTCTCCGAGACTGCTTTCAGGGAGTGATATGTCGGACGGCAGCTCCTGGCATTGCCCTAAGCTCGCGGTTGCAGGCGTGAAGAGTAGAGCAAGGATTAACAGCCAGCCCGGCGACAGACCTTGTTTGCTGTTGGCATGGGACATAAGCTAGATCGGCTCCTGTATGACCTCCTGCGAATGAGTAGGGTTGTTAAAAGCAAATAATCTGGCGCAACGTATAATGGTTGATCTATAGCACTCGCGTTAGGCTATGAAATATCTCACAAGCTATGTATGATTGGGCTCATGCAAGTTAGCTTTCGGCGAACTCAATTGCCGGATTATGTCGGTACATGGGAATGGAGATGGCCTGCACTTTGAACGGTGATGGCTGCTGACGCGTAGTTACTCAAGTGAACTCAGAATATCTTAATTTTCCGCAATCTGCGATTGATTCTCCGCTTGAGCAATATTGTGGCTACGAATCGTCGGACCTGGCGGGAGGACGAGAGCACACGGTTAGTTTTATTCCGCACGGTGACTCGGCACTGATTGCCCGCATCCATTTGATCAGGGCTGCTAAGAGGACAATCGACATCCAGACTTTTATTTGGGCGGACGACGAAAGCGGCTTTTTTCTTGCTCGAGAACTCTATTGGGCGGCTAAGCGCGGAGTGGAAGTTCGCCTGCTTGTTGACCACTGGGTTGCGTCGATAGATGAAAGCCCTAAGGAATCAGTTCTGCAAAAGCTCTCAGCTTCGCATCCCAACTGTCAGGTACGATTGTTCAACCCGCTTGGTGAAAATTTTCAGACAAGTGTCTGGGATATCGCGCGAAATCTAGTATCGCGTTTCGCAGAGGCGAACGTCCGGATGCATAACAAACTGATGGTCGTTGATGGAGTGTACGGCCTTACCGGTGGGCGCAATGTTGAGAATGATTATTTTGACCGAGGCTCTACCCGAAACTTTCTTGATGCTGATCTTCTCTGCATCGGTCCGGAAGTTCGGAAAATGTCAGCCGGGTTCGGCGTTTTTTGGTCAAATGAAGTCAGCAAATCGATAAGTTTGATTGAAGACACGCGAGAAGCCTTAAATATTTCGTTTGAGGATCCAATTGAGAGCTTCGAATGTCTACCGACTGTTAGTTTCACAGAAGCGGTCGAAACAGCAATCGATCCAAAGAGGCTTCGTGAGACCCGTGTTTTCGATATCCAGAACGTTTCCGATCTGCAATTCGTCATGGACCGGCCTCCAAAGTGCGAAGGGCAAGGTGAGCAGTGCGGCCCCGGGCACTGTGCTTACGAACTTAAGACGCTCCTGGCTAGTGCAAGAAAGGAAGTGCTCATTCAGTCGCCTTACCTGGTTGTTGACGAGTGGATGGGGACTGCCATCGAGGAACTCGTGGCAGTTAGGCCTACTGTCAGGCTGTTGGCGTCGACAAATAGTTTGGCTTCAACGGACAATTTGATTGCGTACGCCGCCGCTCAGTCTGAGCGCAAAAGTCAAATCGAAGATTATAGATTTGAAATTTTTGAACTGAAGCCGGTTCCGCCGGCTATAAGAGAATTTTTGCCGCGATACGACGCTCTGATGGAATCCAGCGACTTACCGCCAAGCGCTGTTCAGGCGGATGAGGAAAACGGTTTTGAAATACAAACTGTCCATCTTGCGCTGCATAATAAGCTTTACTGCATAGACGGTAGCGCGTGTCTGATTGGTAGTTTTAACTTCGATCCGCGCTCGCTGCATCATAATACAGAATGCTTTGTTTTAATTAAGGATCACGACTTTTCCCAAATAGTTCGCAATCGAATCTTAGATATATGCCGCCCGGAAAATTCCTGGACTGTCGGCGTCAGAAGGGCTCCGAAGAAGCGAGCCAGCTTGGCCGAACCGGTTAAAACTCTGCTCGGCGGCACTCTCAAGGGTTTCTGGCCTTATGGTTATGCCTCTTGTTTCGAGTTTTGCGCTGACTCCAAGTGCACGGTGCCTTGCTTCGACGAACAGTTTTACGAACGCTACGAAGACGTAGGGCCCTTCCCGGAAGTCGACGTGGATGAGAAGCAAATAGAAGCAGAGCTGGCCCAAGTCTTTGGGTCCTTTGTTCGGAAATTCGTATAGAATTCGCCTCATCAGGTACATGCCTAAACACTCAGTAATAGCTGATACTTACGCTTATGATCGGCCTCATGGCAGCCCTTAGGATGGCCATCTATACTGGATAAGAACAATGCAAACCGAGTTTTAACAAAGGAGGGCAGAAAGAATATGAGATCGCCTCAAATACATACCGGTCAAGAGGCCATTCCGCACGACGGAGCTAGCGACATAGTTAAAGTATTGCTGGCTATTTTTCTTCCGCCGGTGGGTGTGCTGTTTGAAGTAGGTATAACCAAACATTTTTTCTTAAATATACTGCTCACGATACTAGGTTATATTCCAGGAATCGTCCACGCGGTGTGGATTATTGCACGAAAGTAACACCGGAGAGGCTGCTGAACCTAGGCGACACCAAAACGGAGCCAAGGGGCTTGCAGGTCTAGGTTGACTGAGCCCCGCTGGGTCGGGAGGCGACAAGCTTGGCGCTTCTCGATCCAGCCGCAGCTTCTTCTATCATCCGAGCTTTTCTGGAAAACGCCTCAGCATCCGACTTATCGAAATCTGAACTATTCACTGTTCTCTCAAGCGCTCGTACATGTCTAAGCAGAGCCTGACTCACTGAGGACGATGAGCTGAAGCACAGAATAGTTCCCAGTACATCAAGCATCTTCATCATCACCACTATATTGCCGCCGGCACACTGCCTTATCTCTTGGAAGGCAGTATCGATGCACTCCTCCTTAGTGTGAGGAAGTACAGCAAGGCGGGGGGTGTCTTTATCATCAAAAAATAGCGATGGCGGAGAAGTTCCTGCCACTATATTTGAGAGCGAGCTTCCAAGCCGGTCGAGGCAGGCCATCGCGGTATGCGGATCATTAATCCCGGGAGACAAGGCACGAAGCGCCACCTGGACGAGCTGCTTTATCGCGTATCCCACATCTTGTTCTTCAGTTCTAACCTCGCCGAGAATGACGGCAGCATTTACCTTATCGATCAGATCCTCTTCGAAATGCCCTGCGGGCCACACGTTTGCCAGCAGCATGCCTTTTACAAGATAATCGCCGGGTTTGTATCGAAGCTGCATGACCAAGTCCTTATCGCAGCACAAGTGGAGCAAGCCTTCTAAGTCAACTGCCTGAACGTAGCCGGTTCGAGATGCCGGGATATCGCAGCCTTCCCGCGAATCCCGATCGAAGTGCTGTTCCAGCTGAAGTTGATGTTGTTTATCGTTTGCCCGTCCCGCTTCCGTTTCCGTCGGAGGAAATATTTCTTGTACGCTGGCTTCTAACTGTCGGTGCACAGACGCTATTACTTCCTCGGCGTTTACCGAAGTAGCGATGCGATGAAAAAAGAAAATAAGTGCGCCGATACTGAGCAGGATTAGCAGAAAAGCAACCCCCACCGAGAGG
>JAUIIP010000092.1 GCA_030431555.1 bacterium | reverse complement strand
TTCTACCCAGTTCGAAAATAGCTCGATAAAGAAGCGCAGATCTCGCTGACGAAAGCCCTCTTCCTCAAAGGTTGAATGGGCAGCAATAATGCCGGAAGCTACAAAAAGCTCGTGGCGTTGGAACAGTGCATCTTTGCGCATCGGTCACCTGTCGTTACATTGCAACATTTTAAATCACTTCGGCGCGCCGGTCGAGCCCAATCCATATTGACTCGTAACATGCTGTTTTTACAACTTGTTATATAAAAGCCCGCGTCCGTGCTGAACGGGCCTATCGCTATTTGTTTCATTGTTACATTCAATAACTCGCTTTTCCGCGCCTCGGCCGCGTAAGCTGAACTTATACAGTTTTGAATCTATGCAAGGAGATTGGAGGAAATGATGAGAGCAATCAGAAGATGGGCAACCAGTATAGCTGCAAGCTTCGATTATGTGATCACACAGGTCGAGAACCATGAAGCAATTGTTACCAGCGCTATCAAGGACATGCAGAGCGCGGGCAGCAAAGCTCGGGTGCAGCTTTCTCGGGTCAAACGCGACGGTGAAACGATGCGCAGGCGCATCGAAGAACTAAAAGAACTGGAACGAGTTTGGGGTGAGCGAGCTGGACGCGTTCACGAACAAAACGAGGGCAAGGCTCTTGAGTGTTTAAGGCGGCGCAAGCAAGTCCGGCGTGAGCTTGAAGCTCTCGAAACGCAGGAAAAGGAGCACACCAGGCTCGCTAACCAGCTCAGTACCGACCTTAAGGTGATCGACGAAAGGATTGCCGAACTCAAACGCAAGAAAAACGCTCTGACTGCCAGGCAGTACCGCGCGGAAGCTATGCGTATCGGGCAGATAGATGACCTCGGGCTTGTTGCCGAGATCGACGACATCTTCGAGCGCTGGGAGCTAAAAATCGACGAAGCAAGCGGGTTTCACGATTCTCTTGATGACCTCGAATCAGATTTTCTCAGTGAAGAGGAAGAAGAGGAGCTGCGAGGTGAATTGGATGACCTCGTCTCGGGAGCATAAATTGCATTAGATAACTGGAGTTACGACCATGGAAACCTACACCGCTCAAACGAGCATACAGTCCCAAGAAACTGAGGCGGTGATTTGCTCACCGCCTCAGACCGAGGACCCGGGCAGACCACAAAATAAGTGGGAAAAAGCCACTAAGCTGCTTCGCTGGATCGGAGCAACGATACTCGTAGCCTCGTCCGTAGCATTCCTGCTTCAAGGCTGGTCTACAACTTCTCCCTCGATGATGCCTTACTACAGCTTTCTCGGCTTTACCGGACTGCTGGCGGCAGCAGGATTTTTCTGCGGCCTAAAATTGAAGGAAGCCAAAGGCGCCAGAACATTTCTGGGTGTGGCTGCTGCCTTCTTGCCGGCGCATTTCGCTCAGCTCGGAGCTCTCCTGTTCTCGCTGACAGGCAAGGCTCCTCCGGGCATGCCGGACATATTTGTGTTTGTCGCCCCCTCAGCCGTGCAGGCTTGGACCGCTGTGGCGATTGCGGTAGCTGTGTTGGCACCGATTGTGTTTACCGGCTTTTCGTCGCTGGCGCGAAAGGAAGCCGCTCCACTTACGCTGATCTTCTTCGCTGCAAATGCGATGTTGCTCCTGCCATATCGCTCGAGCAACATAGTAGCGGCCTTGGCTGTGATTGGCTTTGCAACTATTGCGCTGGCAGACAAGTTTCTGTTCTCCACGGAACCAGCAATGAAAACCTGGGAGGGCAGAGCTGTCCGCACGGTAATGTTCGCGCCAATCGGTCTGATGCTTGGGCGAAGCCTGATGTACTACCCGGTCTCGGCGCTGATGGTCAGTGCGCTATTTGCCTTGGCCGCCTACGTGCTTTACTTCGCGGTCCCCAAGGCGTCGAAAAACGATTGGCTCGCTGAGTTCTGTCAGGTATTGGCTTTGTTTCCGCTGGCTCTCTCATGGGCGCTGTTCATGTCAGCACTGTTCTTCGACTCGGCAAATGCGTTCATACCGATTTCCGGCGAGCTGGCGGAAGTGCTGTTCCTGCCGCTGCTGATACTTCCATACGCAGCAATAGTCGGTGCGCTTTCGTTCTTCGCGGTGGGAAGCGGACATGGCTACAGAAAATTCGCAGCCGGAGGTGCGATCGCCGGTATGCTGATTAATCTGTTCACCATTGGCGGAGTTTTGGCCTCGATACTGTGCATTATAACGGCGGTAATCGTCATCATCGGTGCCTTCACTATCGAGGAGCGCGGGCTGCTGCATCTGGGATTTGCCGGCCTGGTGCTGGGACTCGGCTACCACATGCGCTACGCCCTGGACATATACGAGATGAGTCCCTGGATGTCCTTGGCCGTCACAGGAACCTTGATTGTGATTGCATCTTCGTATGTTGAGCGCAACTACCGGACAATCACGGCCGGCCTGGAGCGCTTCAATAAGAAACTTGATTCATGGTCGTAGGGGTGCCTCTGGGGTACTCTTCGCCGGACCTGCCCTATGGCAGGTCCGGCTTTTTACATTGTGCCAAGCGGACCCAAGGCTTCGCGAATTGCCGTACTAAGCTCATGAAGCTCATACGGCTTTTTCAGAATCTTCGAAATTCCGGACGAGTATGCTTCGTCTACCGAAAACGAGGAACCACCAAAGCCTGTACACAAAACAATCGGCAGAGAAGGCAATTTTCGCCTCAGTTCCTCCGCAAGCTGCAAGCCCGTTATTCCGGGCATAGTTTGATCAGTAATAACCAGGTCAACCCCATCACGCAGCTGTTCAAGCATATCCAGCGCCTCATTGGCGTTTGCCGCGACGACAACGGAGTATCCAAGGCGTTGAAGCAGCTCTTCGGCCATAATACGAATGAACTCTTCATCGTCGATGAAAAGAATTCTCTCATCGCCCCCAACTAGCTCTACTTTCTCAGCGGGCACTGCTGCGATCTGTTCACCAATCGAAGGCAGATAGATCCTAAAGCATGTGCCTTCACCAATCTCGCTCTCGACCTCTATGTGGCCGCTATGTTTCTTAACGATGCCGTGAACGACAGAAAGACCCAAACCGGTTCCCTCTCCTACAGGCTTAGTTGTAAAAAACGGGTCGAAGATCTTCGAAAGTATCTTCTCGTCTATGCCGCTGCCGGTATCTTGCACCTTTATCACAATGTAGTCGCCCACCGACAAGCCCGAGTCGGGCGGAAGTTTATCAAATCCCAAGTGGAGCGCGTCCAGGTCGACGCTGAGCGTTCCCCCACCGTCGCGCATTGAATACGCTGCGTTAGTGCACAGATTCAGTATCACTTGGTGAAGTTGAGATTCGTCTCCCAGCACTAAACCAATATCCGGCGATATGCTCGTTCGAATATCAACCGTCCTCGGTATGCTGGCACGAAGCAGCTTCACGCAATCAAGCACAACATGCGAGATTTCAACCGCTTCACGCGAAGGCTCCGCCTCGCGGCTAAAGGCCAGTATATGCTGAACGAGCTCCCGCGCCCGATTCGCTCCCTCCGCAACAACTCCGAGCTTGAGGGAGGCCGGATGGTCGGCCGGCAGGTCGTTTCTAGCAAGTTCCACATAGCCGATAATCGGAGTCAGAATGTTATTGAAGTCGTGCGCAATACCTCCTGCCATTGTGCCGATCGTCTCCAAGCGCTGAGAACTGTGCAGCTGCTCAGCCAACCGCTCTTTCTCGAGCTGTATTCGCTTACTCTCTGTTATGTCACGACCGACTGCTTGATACTCGGCAATCCTTCCATCGACCACGATTCCACGGTTTGTCCAGGAAAACCAGCGCTCGTCACCGTCAAGGTCAACCAGAGGATGCTCGATGGTAGCAACCGGATCCTTCCGGGAAATTGTTCTGACAATTTCACTGACCCGCTCCAAGGATTCATTGGGAATTAAATCAAAAAGCGACCGGCCAACCAGATCGTCGTAGGACTTGCCGAAGAATTTGCAGTATGCCTCATTGACGAACAAGATCGTACCTTCCACCTCGTAGCGAACAATTAGTTCTGTCTGGTCCTGCACAATGTTGCGAAAGCGCGCCTCACTTTTCTTAAGCGCGGCGAGCGCCTCTTCCTTCTCCTGTCGTCTTCTGCTCACAGCTCGCAGGAGATCGTTAAAGGCGCCGTAGAGCCTGCCGATTTCATCATTCGCACTGCGCTCAACCTTGATATCGTAGTCAGGCTCCTTGGAGACTTTCTCAGCTATCCCTGCAAGCTCCAAAATGGGATCGGAGATATAGCTCTGAAGGCGCCAAGCCACCAGCAAACCAAGCATAATTACACCGACAAAGATCGCACTAAGGAGAACGACCTCGTGCAGTATCTTCGACTCAAGTTCAGCCGTAGAGGAAAAGAGCCTGAACACTCCTACACTTCGGCCGTCAACTGTTACGCCGGAGTCAACTACAAGCATTCCGTGTTGAAATCCGCCGACGCCCTCGCTGAAAGTCGGAACAGCTGCTTCAGCGGAAGCTCTCGAGAAGGAGGCGAAAACGCGCCCCTGCTTGTCGTATAAAAAGCCGTGAGCTACTTCCGGAATTCGCGCCAAGTAGCCGAGAACTTCGCGGGCTCCGCTCACGTCCCCGAAATAAAGTGCCGGACCGCTTGAGTCAGCAATCATAGCGGCGAGCAGTTGCGCGTTTTCAACCGCTTCCTTGCGACGCATCTCAACACTGTTCAGCCCTACGGCAAGAAATCCGGCACCGACAGAAAGAACCGTGACGGTGAAGACAAAGGTAACTAACTTGGCTCTAATCGGTAGATTGTCAAAAGTGTGAATCATGGCATCTCAACCAAGGCTGCACCCCGCACTTGTCTGACGACCTTGTGGGGAATGTTCAATTGCTCAAGCCCACGAAGACAGTTGCTTTCAACGGCGAAGATACAACCTTGGCCCTCTGCTCCCGCAAGCTCCGAAGCATTAAACACGCGGGCAGAAATTCCAAACTCAAGTTCGAGAAGCAGCTGGGAGTATTTGGCCATGCGCTTGTGGCGATGCGCCATATTTCCGTCCACACAGAAGCATAAGTCCTGTCGCTCCGCGGAAGGAACATCCGCAACAATCTCGGCTAAGGCGTTCTGGCGATGAACCCGGACGCCGAACAAAACCAGCAGCACAACGATAAATGCAAGTGCCAGCAGCATTTGCTTAATCGCAGGGACAGACACGCTGCGAAGTCGCTGCGAAAGGCCAATCGCCGCGAAATGCACCGCTGCAAGCATCGGAACCCACAAATACCTACTGCGCTGAGCGATTAGGAGTATAATCGGAATAGCGATCAGCAGCAGCACAAGATACATAAAGTTGACCGCTGACACCCTCCCCTCCTGACGGCGCTCACGCCGCAGGATCGTCCATGCGAAGTATATACCGAGCAAAGATACCGGAGCGAAATCAACAACCAGGCCCTTGAGCCAGCGAACCATGTTCTCCGTAAAACTTTGCGATTGTCTGAGGGGCTCAGCAAGTTGATTATCGACCGCTGCAGCCAAGTACTGGCCGCCGCTGGCCGCAAACCATGCACCCGACACAACGCAAGGGAGCAGCAGGGCTATCCAAAAACCTTTGTCTCGCAGGACTTCCGCCAGCCTACCTGAATAAATCACTGCGACGAATACAGGGAACACTGCTATTGCTGCATACGGCGGTTTGCTTTGCAGTATCAACAGAAAACCGGCGCTGAAAAGCAGCCACACATGTTGCCTGGGGGTCTTGTTCTCCAAGAAATCAACTGCTGCCAAAAGGCAGAAGGCTGCACCACATACAGCCATTCCGTCAAAGCCAAGCTCAACAAGATCTCTGAAAAAGCTTCGATTGACGCTTAGCAGCAGCAATGCCCACAGGCCGGCCGCTTCGCCCGCGAGCTTTCTCGCCGTATGCCAGACGAGCAGCAAAAGAATAAAAGTAAATAAGACCGCTGGGAATTTAGCAGCGAAGGTACTAAAGCCGAATGTTTGAAAAACTCCGGCAAGAGACCAAAACAACAGCGGCGGCTTATTGGCGTAGAGGGAGTCCGTAAAGCGGTCGTATAAGTTAATCCAATCTCCGGTCTGAAGAATATTGGAAGCTATAGCCGAATAACGGATAGCATCGACTGCTATCGAGCCTTGATGAATGTGTGAAAAGCAGACGACTGCCGCAAACAGCGCCGGAACAAGCCATCTGTGTTGAATTGCGGCCCTGAACATTCCCCCTCCGCCTAGAGGGGGATTGTTTCAGGGAGCACGAAGCGAGTCAACTATTGAGTTATACCCACTCTTTTAAGAATTACGTGGTGAGCCTTCAATCGGATTGCGTTGATCTTAATAAAGCCTTCTGCATCTTTTTGATCGTAGCCTCCTTCAATGTCCATTGAAGAAAGTTCGGGATCATAAAGTGAGCTTTCGGACTCACGACCAACTACCGTTACATTCCCTTTGTATAGCTGCAGATACACCACCCCGTTTACGGCTTCTTGGCTCTTTTCAAAGGCTGCTACCAAGAAATCCATCTCCGGCGAGAACCAATAGCCATTGTAAATTAGCTCAGCGAAACGCGGCATAAGGCTTTCTTTGAGACGAAAGACTTCTTTGTCCATCGCAATCGTTTCAAGATCCTGATGAGCTTTCCAAAGCACAGTTCCGCCAGGAGTCTCGTACACTCCGCGCGACTTGATGCCGACATAGCGGTTTTCCACGATGTCGATACGGCCAACTCCATTCTCACCTGCAACTTCATTGAGGTAGGTAAAGAGCTCAAGCGGCTTCTCAACAGTTTTCCCGCTGTCCTGGTTGACTACTTTGATCGGCAATCCGTCTTTGAAATGGATCTCCAAGTTTGTAGTCTTGTCCGGAGCGTCCTGAGGACTCTTGGTCATTTTGAACATGTCTTCCGGTGGAGATGTCTTCGGATCCTCTAGAACGCCAGCTTCGTAGCTGATATGCATCAAGTTGGCATCCATGCTGTATGGAGCCTTTTTCGTAGCCTCAACGGCGATACCGTGCTTCTCTGCATAGTTCAGTAAGTCCGTACGGCCTTTGAACTGGGCCAAGAACTCTGCGTCTTTCCAAGGTGCGATGACCTTCACGCTCGGCATCAGCGCATAGCACGATAGCTCAAAGCGCACCTGATCGTTGCCCTTACCGGTAGCACCGTGCGCAACTGCGTTCGCACCAACCTTCTTGGCGATTTCAACTTGGCGTTTGGCGATAATCGGGCGGGCAATCGAAGTGCCCAAAAGATAACGCCCTTCATAAAGCGCCGATCCTTTCAGCGCAGTAAATATATAGTCAGTTACGAACTCTTCCTTCAGGTCTTCGATAAATACCTGAGAGCATCCGACTGCCAAGGCCTTGTTTTTGATTTCCTCGAAATCTTCGTCCTGACCGACATCGGCAACGTAAGCAATTACTTCGTAGCCTTTCTCGATAAGCCACTTCGCGATGACCGAGGTATCCAATCCGCCGCTATATGCGAGAACTACTTTTTCCATTTTCCTGTTCCTCTCAAAGGATGCGTTGCGAAAATCGAATGCGTCGCCGCGCTAAGCAAGGCAACAACGGCTTGACTATTTACCGGATTTTGCATAACTATGCAAATATTCCGAAGCTAAATTGAATATTTATGTAAGACGACGCGATGGAAGAAAAGCAAAAAAGACAAGAAGCTCTGGTTAACCTGCTGGAAAGCCATAACTTTTTTAGCCAAGCCGACATAGTCGAAGCTATGCAGAACGAAGGCTTTGCCGTGACTCAGCCGAGCATTAGCCGTGACTTCAAAGAACTTGGCGTGGTCAAGCTCTCTGGAAAATACATCCCGGCCGGAAGCTTTACAAGCGCTGAGAACACTCAGGCCGCGGTGATGATTCTAAGCGTGGCTCCGGCAGGTCCGCATATGCTCGTAGTTAGAACCCAAATCGGAGCTGCCAACGTTGTCGCCGCGGCAATTGACGAAATGGATCTTGAGGGCATAGTGGGAACTGTCGCAGGAGATGACACCATATTTATAGCAACTGCTACCAAGTCTGCGCAGTCTAATATTGCAACTAAATTAAAAAGCGCCGCACTGCCCGGCACAGAGCCTTAAGAATGAAACGAGTAATTGCCAATAAAATTGCATCCAGCACCAAGAATGTTCCTCTCAACCGAGACCTTAGGGTTCAGGACGAAATCACTGCAGAAGAGGGCTATATAATTGCCGTAAAAGTGCTCGGCAACAAAGCTGTCTACGATAAGTTGGAGGATCGCAGTGGTCGGTTCGTTTCTCTTCATGAAGGAGACATTGTCGTAGGCGTTCTCGGCAAACGAAACGCACTGCACGGATATGCCGGAGTTGTGCCGCAGTCTGTGGCGGTTGGCGACACCCTCCAAGTTCTTAACACCGGTGGAGTTATCGGTAAGTGCACATCCAATAATCCGGACTTCGGAAAACCCTTCGACGTCGAAGTTCTAGGTTCAGTTTTGGTATTTCCTGAATTCGGAAGCAGGTCAGGCATTCCCGCCCATGTTTCTCAGGGAGCCTTAAATGAAACCAAGAAACTTTCCGAATGTAAGTCAGTGCCTATAGTCTACATTGCCGGCACCTGCATGAATAGCGGTAAAACCCGAGTTGCCTGTGAGCTGGTACGAGCCATTTCTCGAAGTGGAAAACGAGTCGGAGGCTGCAAACTTACCGGTGTTTCCTTGCAGCGGGATTTGTTGGAGATGAAGGATTTCGGCGCTGCTCCCGCAGCATCATTTGTCGATGCTGGCATTGTTACAACCAGTGGAGAGTCCGCTGTAGAAACTACTGAAAAGATATTCGTACATCTTATCGAAAACGGTGCTGAGATAATCGTGGCGGAACTCGGCGACGGAATCATGGGCACTTACGGCGTTCAGGAGATATTGAACGATGCGGAGTTAATGAAGCGCAAAGCCGCGTTGATTCTCTGCGCAGCCGACCCTGTCGGGGCATGGGGCGGAGCAAAGTTTCTCGAGGAGAAGTTTAACTTGAGCGTCGATGTCGTCAGCGGGCCCGTTACTGACAATAGCGCGGGAACGGATTTTATTGCGAAGTCGCTTGGAGTTGAGGCAATCAACGCAAGGCTTAACCCGCTGGAGCTTGGAGACTTCATAGTTAACTTTGTCGGAACCCAGACCGCATGAACATAGGCGTAGGTATTTTAGGAGGAACGGGGTACGGAGCCGGCGAACTGCTGCGTCTCTGCGCGCTGCACCCTGGAGTCGACGTAGTTTCCGTAACGTCACGGCAGCCGGGCCGAATACACGAGGCGCACCCTCACTTGCGGGGATTTTACGGCGATCAGTTCGAGGCCGAGATGAACGTAGGAGCCTTGAGCTCTTACGAGAACGCAGTCGTTTTTTCCGCTTTGCCTCACGGGGTCAGCGGCCAGACCTTGCTTGAGCTCTTCGAGGATGTCGACGAAGGTTCGATCAAGATAATCGACCTTTCCGGAGATTGGCGCCTGCAGTCGCCGCAACTTCACGGTGAACACTACCCACATTCGCCCCTAGCCGAGGATACTCGAAAGACCTTTGTTTACGGACTGAGCGAGCTGTACCGCGAGCAGATCACCCAGGCGACGCGAGTCGCTAATCCGGGATGCCTAGCAACGGCTTCGGCTCTCGCACTTGCTCCGCTGGGCACGCTAAAGCCCGTAGGTCAGATAGCGGTAGACGCTAAGACGGGATCCAGCGGATCCGGCAAAGACCCGAAGGCCTCGACCCACCATCCGACTCGCCACGGCAACTTCCGCGCTTACAAGCCTCTTGCTCACCAGCACGAACCGGAGTTTAGGCAGGCCGTCGAAGCGCAGTTTCCGGATGGACTTCCTCCAACTTCGTTTATTGCACAAAGCCTTCCGATCTCTCGTGGCATATTCGTCACTGTGCACGCTGAACTCGAAGAGGAGATTTCTGGTGACGCTCTACTGGAGCACCTGGATAATTTCTATGACGCTTCGCCGTTCGTGCGCGTCCTTCCTCAGCATCCTGAAATCGGCACCGTCGTAGGCACTAATTTCTGTGATATGTCAGGGGCAGCTCGGGGAAATCAGATTATTGTCTGTGCCGCATTGGACAACCTAGGCAAAGGCATGGCCGGAGCGGCAATTCAAAACATGAATTTGATGTTTGGCATTGAAGAAACAGCCGGTCTAATGCATCCGGCACTTGGACCCAGCTAAGGTTAATTTAAATGAAAAGCTGCCTTGCAAAAACATACGCAACTTATCCGTTCGAGCTGGCGTCAGGCGAAGGCGCATTCGTCATCGACACTTCAGGGAAAAGCTACCTGGATCTCTATGGAGGTCACGCTGTTTCCATCCTCGGTCATCAGCCGACTGAAGTTATTGAGGCAGTCAATCGTCAGGCAAATACCCTATTCTTCTATTCCAACGTGGCTCCGATGGAGATCCGCGAACGGGCCGCTCGGAAACTGGTGGAATTCGCCGGAGGAGACTTCGACTCGGTTTTTTTCTGCAATTCCGGTGCGGAGGCGAATGAAGCCGCTCTAAAGCTGGCAATGCAATTGACCGGGCGCTATGAAATTGCCGCGCTGGAGGGAGCGTTCCACGGACGAACAGCGATCGCCTCGTGCGCCACCGACAATGTGACATGGCATGAGCAGCTTGGTCCCTGGTGCGGCCCAGTTTCAAGGCTGAAAGCAAACAACATGCAAGATTTGGAGAAACTCTCCAACAACACAGCTGCGGTAATAGTAGAGCCGATACAAAGTATGGCCGGTATGGTCGAGCTCGACGCCGAATACCTGCGTGCTTTGCGCGATGCGTGCAGCGCCTGCGGCGCGCTGCTGATCTTCGACGAGGTTCAGACGGGCGTAGGTCGCTGCGGTGTGCCGTATATAGGCAGCGAACACGTTCAGGCTGATATGTCGACTTCGGCGAAGAGCCTTGCGTCCGGCTTTCCAATCGGCGCCGTGCTGATGACAAAAAGCATTTCAGATCAAATTAGTCTTGGGCAGCTCGGTTCGACCTTTGGGGGAAATCCGTTGGCGATGGCCGCTCTTGAAACAACCCTGAATACAATCGAAACGCAAGGTCTGATGCAAAGAGCCGAGGAGACCGCAAGCTTTGCTGCAGAACGCTTGGGTCAGATTAACTCAGTTGTATCGGTGCGCGGCCGAGGC
This sequence comes from bacterium, assembly GCA_030431555.1. Classification (GTDB taxonomy): domain Bacteria; phylum Bdellovibrionota_C; class UBA2361; order SZUA-149; family JAGRAN01; genus JAGRAN01. The sequence goes on along the minus strand of JAUIIP010000092.1, from coordinate 1,064 downwards.
TGCCTGCTAGGTATCGAAATGGAGTCAGAGGCTAAGCCGCTCGTCGCGAAGCTTCGTGAGAACGGAATTTTGATTGGAACCAGCAACGATCCGGCAGTTGCCAGAATACTTGCGCCGCTGATAATCGACAGCGGCCATATCGAGCAGCTGGCGCACCAAATGGAACAGATCCTTTAATAAGCGCGCGGTGGTCAAGTGACAGTACGACATTTTCTAAGAGATGACGATATAAGCCCCTGGGAGCAGAAATTGGTCCTGGGCGCTGCCTATATGCTATCGGCTAAACCTACAGCCGTTAACCGAGCCTTAGCGGGACAGTCGATAGGACTGTTTTTCGAAAAGCCCTCGCTGCGCACAAGAGTTTCCGCCGAAACAGCTTCGGTGAACCTCGGAGCCCACCCACTTCAGCTTCGCGCAGACGATTTGCAGCTTCATCGCGGAGAGACGGCAGGCGACAGCGCGAGAGTGCTATGTGGTTATTTGAGCCTGCTGATGGCCCGAGTAAACAGCCATAGTCTGCTCGAAGACTTTGCCGAACCTTCTACCCTGCCGATAGTAAACGGTCTTTCTGAGCAGTTTCACCCGCTTCAGGCGCTTGCAGACCTGCTCACCTTAATGCAGGAGTGGAACGGAAAGATAAGAGGAAAGAAGCTAGTTTATTTTGGCGACGGTAATAACGTATGTCACTCACTGATGCTCGCGGGAGCAATGTCTGGCCTTAAGGTCGTAGTTGCCTGTCCTGACGACTATCGCCCCGATCAATCTGTCCTGTCCCGAGCCAATGAACTTTGCGCGGCCTCCGGCGCCACCATAGAAATTATTAGTGATCCACAGACCGCAGCTCAGGATGCAGACGCTTTATATACAGATGTCTGGACTTCGATGGGCGACGAAGGACAAGAAGCGCAGAGATGCGCTGTCTTTGAGCCGTATCAATTAAATGAGCGTTTAATGCAGTTGGCTAAACCCGACGCGATTGCGCTGCACTGCCTTCCGGCACACCGGGAGGAAGAAATCAGCACAGGAGTTTTTGAGGGTGCTCAGTCAAGAGTCTTTCCACAGGC
>JAUIIP010000091.1 GCA_030431555.1 bacterium | reverse complement strand
GTCCGCTTTCGTTTTACTTTTCTGAGTCGCTGAAGAGCGCCGCGAAGAACCGCCAAAAAAGTCACGATTTACACTTCCCGAGTCGAAAAAACCGCCTTTAACGTCGATTTCGTCGTCGGCTTGCACAAACAGCGGCAGCACAAGTGCGGCTGCCAGCAATAGAACTGTTTGCGCTTTAATGTCCATCACACCTTTCTGCCCTCGGCTTCGGAGTTCAACTCCAACTTAGCACCTCGAACCGAGAGACCCCTAGAGTAAGTACGGATACAGCTGAATAGCCGCTTCAGTATACGGCACTGGGAGCAGCGGCCAAAAATACGGCCATGGCGGCAGCGGATCGAACAGACCCTGTATGCCCTGGTGCTCTTCGTTGCCCATACTCTCATCATCTTCCAGCCACCAGTTGTGACAACCTTGCCCGATTGGAAACGGCCAAAGAATGGAGGGCAGGAACGGTATCGGATAGCCGCCGCGATACTGACACACGCAGCCTACACGCATGTTCCAGTGTATATAGCGGATCGAACCAAGCTGGTCCGGTCGAACAGCATCCTTCGGAAACAATCCGGGATTATATTCATCGATCTCGTTTACCCTGAAGCACTCGCCCGGTTCCGGAAAAACTCGTTGAAGCTTATCCGCCCGGTCGGAGAAAATGTTGGTCGGATTTGAATTGTTGACGTGCGCGGCAAGATACAGCGCACGACGCGCGAAATAGGCGGCGCTCGGCAGAGGAGAAAAATGCCCCATCATCTGCCCGGTCGGCGGAAATAAACTCCCACCGCCGTAATAACAAATTCGATCTCGATGCTGCAGAGAATCATCGCCGATTATTCCCGGGATCGGGTTAAACGGAGACCAGAAGGCATCCTCCAAGTCTTCGTATCTATTCTGCCAACGCTCGGCCCGGTAAGAAGCGCAGGACCGCATTTGAACGTAGCTGCCGATTAGGGTCAGTCCCTGAGGTGTTATCATCCCGACCGGCGATCCACCGACGGCCACAGGAACACTGGCGAAATAAAAATCTTGGTTTAACAGCGCGCTCATTTCAGGGAAGCGCCAATAGAATGCAAAGATAGGTGATTCGGTGTAGGCGTGAATTACATCGCCATCCTCAGGATGCGTTGTGTACCAGCACTTATCATTTCCTTTCTTATAACCATTGTACCAAAAGAAGATTGGTATACAGATGAACTTCTTCTTTTTCCAAATGAAGTCCAGTTCACCCTCGTTCGGATCTCGTTGCTCCGAAGTTCGCTTGGCAACGTATGTGCGTGCTACGTGCGCTTCCGTGACAAGCGTCTGATCCCCCGGCAGCAGCCCCGCATGGTGAGTTTGCCCGATATGCGGATCGCTTCTCAAACCGCTCGGGAACCTCGGAGAGGGATGCGAACCGCCCTTTATCGTCAAAGCAACATCCGTAAACGGTTCCAGCAGAGGTTGAAGGATTGTCGTTACAATCGGCTCCATTAAATCTACCCGACCAAACAGAATCGGGTTTAGAGCATATGTTCCGAAGTTGTTTAGTTCAATAACCTGCTCGGGCCACCAATAGGCAAATATATAGCCGTGGTTATCTCTAACAGGACACGACGTGAAGCTTCCGTCGAAGCGTTCTGCCATCGGCCAGCAAAACATCGGACAGATCGGCAAGACCAATCTCGGCTCAATGCATTCCATGAAGGTTTTAAAATCATCAAGAGAAGGCAGACTGGTGCCTTCACCCAGTCCCACCACATACTTGGAATCGAGAAACCATTCTAAGTAGGACTCTACCGGGTTACGTCCAAGCGTTCCGCGCCACGGATGAGTTTGATACTTGCCGGAGCCGGAATTGAACTTACCGCCGTCCGAGGCGTAGTCAGCTCCAATTGACTGTCCAAGCGCCCAGTTTTGCTGAGCCTGATTAATACTCTGCTCTGCCGCATTCTCTGCGGTAACGTCAGAGTCGTTCGGAAACCTGTCTACGATTTGGGCATTGGCCGGCAGCACCGCGAAGAATAAAGCTGCAGCGATAAAAATCCAAAGACTACTTAAACTAGCGCGGCTGCCTGGTTGAGCCTTGCTAAAGAGTATGCGCAACATAAAGAAAAACCAGCTCCCCAAGTCTCCCCGTTCCCCTCTAGAACGTAAGAAACTTTCTATAAGTCATTATGATAACAAAGGCTTAAACTGTTACCAATGCTCTGACAAGGGAATATATGCTGAATAACCGTCTGAAATGACGGAGGAAAATGTCTAGGCTCGTTTCTCCGCCTGCTCCTCCGATTCGCGCTCATAGCCTCGCACGTATTTCGAAAATACGTGCGGAAGCGCGGGCGAGGGCCTGCCCCAGGAGACAAGACACAGCAGCTCCTCCGAGCGGGTTATCGCCGTGTACAGCATATTGCGTCCATGACGATTCGCCGGATACGCTCTTTGTGATGGATTCCAAATAAGCACATTAGGAAACTCCAGCCCCTTCACTTGCCGCACGTCTGTCACGATGATTCCCTCTTCGAATGTGAAGTTGTACGCATCGCCTAGACGGACTGCCGGTCCAAAGGTTGGTTTAAGCAGCGACAGCACGTGCTTCGCTTCTTTCATATCGCGGCAGACCACAGTTGTAATTGCACTTGGGTATTTCTCGGCAACTCTGCGAATCCAATTAATTGCCTCCTGCACACCGCGATTCTCGCGAATACACTTCAACCACAGCGGCACCTTGCCGGGCCTGCCCTCAGAAGTTCTGCGTTCACCAAGAACATAATCGGCAAGCCGCATTATTGGCTTAGTCGAACGGTGACTTACTGAGAGGGAAACTAAGGCCGGCAGACTATCCTCTCCGTGCCAAGCCTCGCGCAATCTTTCCCATCCCGGGAAGGTCCCTTCCTGCTCGAGTGACTGAGCGGCGTCACCGGCGAAGGTCAAATTTGCCGAATCGCCTACAGCGCCAAGAACAGCCGCCAGCGAGGGAACACTGAAGTCCTGAGCTTCGTCCACGACGATGTGTTCGAATTTTCCAGGTGTAGCATCTGGAGTCCATACACCACCGCGAGACAACTGAAGCAAACGCATCAATAGCGCGTCGTCGGTGAAATCAATGCAGCCCTCCTCGTAGAGTTTTTTGGTATGCTCAAGCGCTTGGCGTACTGCGTCCTTATCCAAAATTCTGTTCTTGCAGTGCGCAAGTATAGCGTCGGGACTGCTGAGCGCATCACATACTATCTGCTTTAAGTCTTCGTATGTTGCCCCCGAAAAATTAGGGTATTTTGCGGCTTTCTCTTCGATGACGCTAAGGAGTTCTGAAGACCATTTAACTCTGCGAACTGCAGGCGGAACAAAGCCGCGGAAGCGAACAGGCCGCTCGTTAAACACCTTTTCAATCGTATGCTCGATCCACTCAGAGAAGGTTTTTAGAACGACATTTTCCAATCCGAGTGAAGGCAGAGCACCGCTAATGTATTTTTTAAGCGGCGCACTAAAAACGACCACCAAAGCATTCTCCGGTTTAAGGTCGGTGTTTTCTACAAGCCATGACAATCTATAGAGAGCCACTGTCGTCTTGCCGGATCCGGCGACACCGCGAATCAGGACAGCTCTATCGGCGTCCTCAGTTATCGCTTGAAATTGTTCCGCAGTTATCAAAGATAGAACGTCCGGAAGATGGCCGTAGTTTCGCCCCGACGCAGAGCCTGCTCCCGATATCCACGCATCATCGGATTTGGCAAAAGTTCCTTCCCGGCAGCTGACTCTGTGAAGCTTGCCTGATTCGATCTCTAGCGTATTTCTCAGCACTACGGTGCCGTTTCGCTCGCGCCCCTGAATTTCCTCAGAGTACTCGTCGCCTTCCCTATACTCGTAGAACAAACGAGAGATGGGTGCGTTTCTCCAATCGACAATCCTGCAGTCAGGGTTCGATGCAGTGCCGATTCTATATTCAAAACGCTGAAGTTTCCCCGAGTCGTTTTCCTCCTCGAGTATCAGGCGCGCAAAGTATGGTCGTTCCAGAAGCTTTTCAATGCTTTCGATCTCTTCACGCTTCATGTCCCGCAGCTGGTGCGACACAGCTTCGTCGGAAGCAAGCATTTCCTTTTCTTCATTGACTCGGGCTGCGACGATGCTGCTGGTGAGCTGCCTGGCTCGCTGGTCCTCGGCATTCAAGCGCACAAAGGAGTTAGACAGCTGGGATCTTAGTGAAGCCTGCACCTCACTGAGGATGCGTTCTTCCTCTTCCAAGAGCTGCTGAATGTCTTCTGGAATCGCCATAAATCTCAACTTCTTGCCTGGGTAAACGATCTCTTATAGACGAGCTCAAGAATTTGGTAAACGGATCAACGGTTTATCCGTGAGACCACGCAGTTAGAAATGCGCAAGTAATTGGAATTATTGGGCACCATTCGTCCACAAATCCTCATAACATTATATGGCGCGGTACAATCTTCCGCGGGCATGGTCTTTTTACAATTTCATATGAGCAGTGGAACTCGAGAAATACTGACAGGTTTTTTTATATTAGAGGTTTTTCCGCCGGTCCGTGGATTCTTCGTCGAGCACTGATGTTCGGCGAAGAATCCACCATGACTAACCGGCGGAGTCGGATTCTTTCGGTGAGCTGAAGAGTATTCGGTCACCGTCCATACCGCCAAGTCCTGACGCTCGAAAGAGCAAGGAGAAATTCCCATGATCAAGGGAATCGTTCGTTCGTGTGTCGGAGCCCTGCTCCTCATCGTCGTCGCTTCCACCCTCCCGGGGTGCGCGTCGGCCGAGAAGTGGGTGAACCGACAGGTCAACAGCCTCACCGCGTCCAAGCCCAACAAGCTGGCGATGGCGCGCGACGAGGCGACGGAGGAGGTCCAGGGCCGCATCGCGCAGCTCCGGGCCGACGAGATGGCGCTGGGTGTCCAGGAAGGGACCCCCGCCTGGTTCGACAACCGTCGCGCCGAAGGGCAGACGGTGATCGACCAGTACGCCCCGGTCATCGCCGACTACAAGGCGTACCGGGACAGCCTGATCGCCGACAGCGACCGCAGCAAGGAGGATTCGCAGGCGCTGCTTCAGACGACGGCCGACTTGGCCCAACTCTACGAGCGCGTCGTCGACTTCAACGCTGCGTACAAGCTGATCCAGGCCTCCGCCGCGGAGAACGGGATCACCAACCTCACGCTCACGGCACCCGCGGGTAGCGAGTACCTGCTGGAGCTCGACAGTGTGAGTGCGGCTCCCGGCTTCGCCACCGTGAACCTGGCGTCGCTGCCTGCACCGTCTGGCGCACCGACCATCTCGGACACCAACTATGTCCGAAGTGGGATCGACGGCGTCAATCAGACCAACGCGGAGATCAACAACGCGCAGGGTCGGATGCAGGAGGCGCAGCGCACCTGGGACACCATCCTCGGCATCACCGGGCGATAGTCCCTCGCTGAGCAGCGGTAGCTGAGTTGCGCCCGGCCGTGGTCTTCCTGCCACGGTCGGGTGCTTTCTCTCACAATCGATAGAATCACATTCTGTTGCGTTGTCGTCATCTCGAGTTCCGCTGACTCGCCAATTTCCAATCTTCACCGCCACATAGGCAAAGGTGCAAACAACGCGGAGAAAACAAACAAACCTGCAAAGCCCGCAAACAACACTGCGGCACTAAGCGACGTTAAACGCACGGCGCGAAACTCGTGCTCAAGAGTTCTGGCGAAGAAAAACCAGACGGGAATCAGCACAAACCATGTATAGCGAAAGTCTTGCGCACTGGAATACGGAACAAACAAGCGATACATAAGATGCGCCGAGACCCCCGCCGCAAACATCAGCAGCATCAACAAGTCATCTTCGTCGTGCTTCCTTCGCGATAACGCCAGGCCCAAGGCCGCCAGCAGGAAAATGCAAATCGTGAGTCCTAGCGCCGCACGAGCCCAGCTTAGTGTTTGTTCTCCGAAATCAAACTCTGCGAACAACGAACTCTTTAGCCAATACTCTAAGAACACATCCCGCCTGAAGCCCGGCTCGCGCGGATCGTTAAAAGGCTGAAGAATAAGTTCGCTCGGTGAAAAAGCAGCCAGGCTCTGCGGAGTAGTGTCAACTTTAAGCCATTGGTCCAAGTTGGTATTTCCGCCAAGCATCAGTGGGTCATCAGCGGCCAATCGAAATGAATAATATGCGCCCGCCGCGATCATCGCCGGAAGCAAAATACACAGTAGGTTTTCGAGCAGTCGTCGTCTGTCCCGCAACGCAACGCACACCACGGCAAGCACAGCGATTACCAGAGCATTCGACTTGGTAAGCAGCAGCAAGCCAAGCACCATGGACATCTGCAATAGAAACCGCTTATCCGGGCGCCGCCACCATCTCAGCAGTAAGCTTATTGCCGCCAGCATCAGCGGTGCGAGGAGAACATCATTGTTAATGCGCGAAGCAAACAACACTAAGCCCGGCCAGCAAACTCCCAGCAACAGAGCTGTCCGTCTTTGTATGGTTGAGACGAACAACGCACTCAACAGGGAAGCAAGAGCGAGAACGAACCAAATGGAACATAGAAAGCCAAGTAGCTGCGCCACCTCAGCAGTCGAGAAAGTGCCGGGCAGCAGCATATCAATAAGCGACGCCGCAGCGGCACAAACACCGTAATACAGCGGGGGCTGGTAGAACATCCAGCCGTCCGCCGCAGGCGGCAGCGACCAATGGTTGCGGATAAAATCGATATATTCTAAGTGGCCAAATAAGTCGTAGCCGCGAGACCAATAGGGTGTAAGCAGATAATAGCCGGTCCGCAGCGCCAGCCCCAATCCACAGATTAACCAAACTGTATGGTCTGACTTGAATGCGCTAAACCTTCTAAGCACTGCAAGCAGCAGAAAGACAGCTGCCAGCACCACATACGCCGCTCGGCCAAGCAGCAGCGGATCCTCACGGCTGGGTGAAATTACAAAACCACCATGACCGCCATCGTTAGTTACAGTTGCTCGCAGAACATTTCGCCCAGGCTTTAGCAGGGCCCCTAAGTCAAATGTCAGGCTGTGGGGATAGGAACACTTCGGCCGATCGAGGTTTACTTGCCTTCCGTTGACCTGCAGCTCGGTGAGACAATCATCCGCCTTTACTTCGAAACGGTCTGGAAATACTGGCCCGACTGACATAACTATCGATATCGCCGCAGCAGGGACATCGTCTCCAAAGCGCACCGGCTCATATGTAGTATTTGTATTCGCCGAGTCAGCGGCCAGCACGTAGTAGCTGAATTCAACTCGTGCGCTGCGCCAAGCTCCAACTGACAAAATCAGCATGGCTGCTGCAATTAGTATCAGCCCATTTTGCCTAAGGAACACGGTCAGCCTCCCTTATGGCTGCCTCACAACGGTATCGATAATGATGTCCGAAAGCATCATCCCCTCGGCGCTGAATGAACTAAAATATTTCTGAATGGCGGTAAATTCATTCTCGAACGCTGCGCGGTCGCCGCTATCGCAGATTACTTTGAGTTCCTGCGCTGCCTTGATATACGCCTCGCGAAGCTCGGGGCCGAGCTCGTTGTCCATCTCGATTGAGGCGTAAAGGCTCGGATCTTGCGCAAACAAGCGCCCGACCATAGCAAGCTCAACTCTGTAAATTGGACTCATAAACTGCAGAGTTTCCTCGAGCGTAGCGCCGCTTCGCTCAAGCGCTTTCCCCATAACCATCGTCGAGAAGTGCGTCAGGACTTGAATAATTCCCATAAACCGATCATGCTTCTCGGGCGTTGTTTCGATTACTTCAAAACCCAAACGCTTGAGCAAACCGAGCATCCATTTCGAACGATCACCTTCTCTTACTTTGCAGGCAACGACTTTCTGACGACGCGGACTGTTAACGGTCGGACCAAACATCGGATGCAAACCGAGAACTTCTCCGGAGAAAGACTCCGCCATTGCTTCGCAAACTTCAGTCTTTAAACTGTTAATGTCGCACAACAAGGAGTCGCCCCTAAGTAGAGGACCGACTTCCTGAGCCGTTTCAACCACGCGGTCCATCGGCACTGACAGAATCACAACATCGGCAGCCGCAAACGCCTGCTCGTTTAGTGCGTCACTCTTATCGAGTGATGAAACCTTGAAGCCTTGTTCCTCAAGCCACTCAGTCAGCTTAAGGCCCATTCGGCCGCGGCCGCCTAGAATTAGAAAATGTGTGTCTGGCTTCGCTTCCCTGCCCTTCGCTAAATCCTGCTGCAAGCCGTGCGATGCATATACCAAGGCCTGCATCAAAGCGTCAGCGACACCAGCATTGAGACCTAGTTCTGCCGCTGTTTTGCGGGAACGTTCGAACACCTCTCGCTCACGGCCGCGATCGAAAAGGGCTGCCCCATCGGCTGCCTTAGCTTCAAAGATTTTACTGACTATTTCGAGCCGCTGCTTTGCGGTCTCAAGCAGGGTTCGGTCCAAGCGATCGAGCTGCTTTCGCAATTCCGGCAATTCGGGCGACTGATGCTGAGACATCCCCGCGCTAAACCTCTAATCGCGTAGGCAGAATCTCGCGCAGCTTACGCGCAGATTCGAGCAGGAGCTTCTCGGTTGTGTCCCAATCCATGCATGCGTCGGTAATTGATACGCCGTACTCCAGACTCGCTGCACCGGAAACTACATCCTGCCGGCCTTCGTTAATATTGCTCTCGAGCATAAAGCCAACGATCGACTTGTTGCCGTTTAAAATTTGATTGCAGCAGTTCTCCATCACCAGCGGCTGCAGCGAGTGGTCTTTCAAGGAGTTACCGTGGCTGCAGTCAACGACAATGTTGACCGGAAGTCCTGCGTCCCTCAACTTTTGTTCGCACATGGCGATATTCACTGAATCATAGTTAGGCCGGTTTCCACCTCGCAGCACAACATGGCCGAGCTTATTGCCCTTTGTATGGAAAACCGCGCAGCGCCCATCCTGGGTTACACCCAAAAAGCGGTGCTGATGGGAAACGGACTTAAGTGCATTAACAGCAACTGAAATGCTGCCGTCAGTACCGTTCTTGAAACCTACGGCAGTCGACAAGCCGCTCGATATTTCGCGATGCTTCTGTGACTCCGTAGTCCGTGCACCGATAGCGGACCAGGACACCAGGTCAATCAAATACTGCGGCGTAATCGGGTCAAGCACTTCAGTGCCGGTAGGCAGTCCCATTTCAGCAAACTCGAGTAAAAGTTCGCGCGCCATTCGCAGGCCCTCGTCGATCTTGAAAGAGTCGTCGATGTGTGGGTCGTTGATTAGGCCTTTCCAGCCGATTGTCGTCCGAGGCTTCTCAAAGTAAACTCGCATTACGAGAAACATTGAGTCACTTACTTCGTCTGACAGACGTCTTAAACGAGTGGCATAGTCTCTCGCAGCTTCAACATCATGAATCGAGCAAGGACCAACCACGACCAACAGTCGCGGGTCCTGTCGGTTTAGAATCCGCTCGATAGTGCTTCGCCCCAGAGTGACTGTTTCGCTTGCCGAGTCGGAGCGTGGGATCGCGCTGCAAATCTCTTCCGGTGTCGGAAGCAGCTCCTCGGAAACAATATTTACGTTAAAAATTCTATCTTCAGACATGGTTGACCTTCTCCTAGAGGCGGCACAATATGGCACGAATCCCCTTAAAAAACCACCTAGGTTGAACGTTTCATGTAGGTCTGGAAGTCATGCAAATCAACATTTCCTCCGCTAAGCAGACAAACGCAAACTGCCCGGCCAAAACTGGGAGCTGCAGCTAAGAGAGCTGCCAAACTTGCGGCTCCCGAGGGCTCTACCACTATTCCCATTTCGGTATAAAGCCAGCGCATTGCAGCAACGATGCTATCGTCGCTAACTCGGTCAACTCTACTAACGCAGCTTCGCAATACCGGCCAGTTGGTCTCCCCGACACTTAGTGTACGAAGTCCATCAGCAATGGTTTCAACTTTGTCTAGCGTGACTCTTTGTCCGCTCTCTAAAGACTGAGCGAAGTCGTCAGCTCCCGCAGGCTCCGCCGCAACCACGACGCATGTTGGAAACAACTCTTTGACAACTAAGCTGCAGCCCCCCATCAAGCCGCCGCCGCCAATCGGTGCGAAGAAGTAGTCAAGGCGGCTAAGTTCCTCGCTTACTTCAATTGCCGCGGTACCTTGTCCAGCGATGACCAGTTCGTGATCATATGGCGAAAGCAGTACCGATCCTGTGGCTTCAGATATCTCCTTGGCTCTTTTGTCACCCTCAAACGAGGTTGTCCCGCAAAACTCAACAGTCGCACCAAACGACTTTGTTCGCTCGACTTTTACGCTCGGCGCTCCCTGCGGCATTACAATAGTCGCCTTAATTCCCAGCTTCGAGGAAGCATAAGCGACCGCTTGAGCAAAGTTTCCGCTGGAGCGAGTTACAACGGGCAGCGCGCGCCTTGCGCAGTCTAGCCCTCGAAGCAAGTTAAAGGCACCTCTTGGTTTGAAGCTTCTAGTCAATTGAAAATTTTCGCACTTCAGATAGAGCTCCACCTCTGGGAAAGCTTCATTGCGCGGAGCTTTGATCAAGGGCGTGCGCAATACATCTGCCGAAATCCGCTCACGAGCTTGAAATACACTATTTATATCCATCTGATTCCCAAGAAAGCTCACGCTGTGGTAGGTAATAACCCACCCAGATTAACTAATTTAACGACGGTATCCCAGAAGCTGTTAAGATAAATTTTATATGTATATCGTAACCGGCGGCGCCGGATTTATTGGAAGCGCAGTAATCGCCCAGCTCAACTCCATGGGCATTGACGACATAGTTGTGGTCGACGAACTTGGCACGTCTGACAAGTGGCAAAACCTGGTCCATCAGACATACTCCGATTACATAGACAAGCATGAGTTTTTGAGCAGGATCAATGAGCGATCGTTTTCTAATAAAGTAGAAGCGGTTTTCCATCTTGGCGCTTGCTCTTCTACAACTGAGCGCGATGCCGATTATCTCATGCACAATAACTATCTGTATTCCCGCGACTTGGCGCAATGGGCGCTCAGCATTGGTGCGCGCTTTATCTACGCATCCAGCGCTGCAACTTACGGCGATGGTTCAAACGGATTTTCCGATAGTGACGAACTTACGCCTCAACTACGGCCGCTAAACATGTACGCTTACTCCAAGCAATTGTTTGACAAGTGGGTCTTAAGCAATGCCGCGAAGGAAGAAGTCGTTGGACTCAGATACTTCAACGTTTTCGGCCCGAACGAGTATCACAAAGAAGATATGCGCAGCGTGGCACTCAAAGCTTTCGAACAGATTTCAGAAGGCGGCAAAGTCCAGCTCTTCAAGTCGCATCATCCGGATTTCGCCGACGGGGAACAGAAGCGGGATTTTATCTACGTAAAGGACTGCGCAAAAATCAGTACCTGGTTTCTGGACAAGCCGGATGTAAAAGGCATTTTCAATGTTGGAACGGGGGAAGCCGGTACTTGGCTGGAGCTCACTCGGGCAGTCTTCTCCGCTATGGACAAGAAGGAGTCGATTGAGTTCATCGACATGCCGATGCACCTGCGTGGGAAATATCAGTATTTCACAGAAGCTGAAATATCTAAGCTAAGATCCGTCGGCTATACGGAGAGCTTCACGTCCCTAGGGGATGCCGTAAAAGACTACGTCCAGAACTATCTCTTAAATGACGACATTTATCTTTGAAATGGAGGGGAGAGGCGGCGAGGCCTCGGTGCAGTGCGTAGTTGCGCATTCTTCCCCTCAATAGTCCGAGGTGCGTGCTCTAGAGCAGCTCGACCTCGATCTCGAACTTGCTGAGCCACTCGCCGACCGCAGTCACCGAATACTCTTCGGTGGGCAGATGCTCGGGAAGCGAGACTCCGTTGCTTCGAAGCAGCAGGGCGAGCTGTTCCCAGCGGTTGAGAGCGGCGATCGGCCACATCAGTCGGCCTTCCGCTTCCGCTGCACTGCACGCTGCCTTGAAGATCCGCTCACCTTCGGTAAGCAGGCGCAGCTCCTCGTTGGCCCTGGCAGCCGCAACATTGTGCGGATGATCGGGCCCGGCATCTGGCGGAGCGTACGGAATATGCTCGAACAGCCCTTCGATGCGATGGTACATCGCACCGGGACCGCCAGCAGTTCCGTAGACCTCGGCCGCGGTGCTGTTGGGGAAGATGATCGCCGTAGCGAGCGCCTCCGCCGTCAGCCCTCCTGGTCGAATTCGACCGGCATTGGTGACGATGTCACCGAGCAACAACTTCTTCATAACGAGACTCCTCAGAGAGGGGGATGGACCCGAACACACGACTCTCGTGTGCCCTGAACAAGGTGGGAATAGAAGGCAGCAAGGTAACTGCCGTCTGTTCCCACCTCGCTGGTAACTCCCTTCACTGAAGGTCTGGGGAAAAATCGAA
>JAUIIP010000090.1 GCA_030431555.1 bacterium | reverse complement strand
CAGTAAAAGGCGAAATCTTCGGCACCCATCACCGGATCCTCGTTGTCCTGAAAGCGTTCGCTGCCGACAGTGTCTTTCGCGACAGCGGCGAGATATTCGCCTGCCTTTTGCTCGTTGACGAGCACCGGGTAGCCTTCGACTATCTCTGTCTCTGCAGCGGCGCCGAAAGCTTCAGCGGTTTTAGAGGCAATCAACGGAATGCGCTCGTACAGCATTTGCAGCGTTTCGGGCTTTAGTGAGCGAAAAGTTCCGTTCAACACGACGCTGTCCGGTATGACGTTATGTGCGGTGCCGGCGTTTAGCTGAGCCACAGTTACAACTGAGCTGTCGAGTGGGTTGGTATTTCGTGAGCAAATTGACTGAAGCGCGGTAATTATATGCGCAGCGACAAGAACCGGGTCCACCGTTTGATGCGGGAAGGCCGCGTGTCCGCCTTTGCCTTTTACTACAATAGTAAATTCGTTGGCGCTGGCCATAGCCGGTCCACGGGCCAAAGCGACGTTACCTCTGTCAGTTCCAGGCCAGCAGTGCAGACCGAAGATTGCACTTACGCCGTCGAGAGCACCTTCTTCGCACATCAACTTTCCGCCGCCGTGACCTTCCTCTGCCGGTTGGAACAGCAGCCGTACCGGACCTGTCAGTTCATCCTGTATTTCGCCATCGCCGCACCGAGCAGACAAGTGGTATGTCCGTCATGTCCGCAAGCATGCATCACACCGTCGTGCTTCGAGGCGTACGGCTTGCCGGTCTGTTCCGGTATAGCCAGGGCGTCCATGTCGGCACGGAGCGCAACGCAGGGACCGGATTTATTTGCGCCTAAGGTCGCTACAACCCCTGTCTTCGCAACTTGGGGCTTGATGTCCCAGCCGCCAAGTTCCGAGAGAAGAGCTACTACTTTTTTCGCGGTCTCGACTTCTTTAAATGCCAGCTCTGGATGGGCGTGGATATCGCGGCGAATCTCAACTAACCGCGGCAGGAAGTTTTGTATTAGCTGCTTGATGTCTTTCACTGCTTAAGCTCAGCGTTGATTGCATCTGCCGCCTTCAGCGGATCGTCTGCGGCGGTAATAGGTCGACCTACGACTAGGAGATCAGCTCCGCTATCTACAGCACTGCGAGGCGTAGCCACACGGCGCTGATCGTCGGCTTTTCCGTAGCTCTCGGGGCGAATTCCCGGCACTACTTTGAATAGATTCGTCGTGCTGTCGTTGCTCTGAAGCATCTCGAGTTCCAGCGGTGAGCAGACAATTCCATCTGCGCCGCTGCGAGCTGCGAGTTGAGCGAGATCGAGAACCGTATCGCTGGGATTGCGCTTATAGATCGCTTGCGTGCTGCTGTCGTCCAGCGATGTTAGTGCAGTGACGCAAAGGATCTTTGCGCTACCGGATGCCGATACCGCCGCTTCAATCATCGAGCGGCCCCCGCTTGCATGAATTGTTATGAGGTTCGCTCCGGCAGACGCAATCTCCTGCACTGCATTGCCAACGGTGTTCGGGATATCGTGCAGTTTTGGATCAGCAAAGACATTGCCTCGGCTTCTAAGCTTTTGGATTATCGACACGCCGCAGGAAACAAGCAGACTATTGACCTTAAATCCCCAGACTGAGTCTCTTAGCTGATCTGCAAGCTCAAGCGACCTGTCTTCGCTCATTCCGTCCAGCGCGACGATAACTCTTGATTTTATCATTAGCGGTGCTCCGTTCCGACGGCCTCTGCAACTGAAGCAAAGCCGTCGAGCTCTAGTTTATCGGCCAAGCCGCTCAGAATTTCCTGACATAACTTCGGGCCTTGATAGATAAGTCCGGTGTACAGCTCGACGAGCGAGGCACCGGCGCGAATGAAGTCATAGGCAGAGTCTGCGCTGTCGACACCGCCAAGTCCGATAATCGGCTTGCTTCCCCCAAGGAGCTTATAAACAAATCTGACTCGCTCTACCGCGCGCTCGTGAATCGGCTTGCCGCTTAGTCCGCCTTTGCCGATCTTTTCGATTGTGCCTCCGTTGGTTCGCAACCCGCTGCGGTCGTTTGAAGTGTTAACCAGCACATAGCCGGAGACGGCGAAGCTTTCGCAGACCTCGATTGTCTTTTCCAGCGTAAAGGGGCTTGAGTCGGGCGAGAATTTCACCAACAGCGGTTGTTTGGGGTTTAATTTCTTGCGCTCGCTGCAAACCGCTTCGAGGAGTGGTGTAATGCCTTCCGGGTCCTCAAAGGTCTTGCCTTCGGCAGTGTTTGGACAGCTTACATTGAGCACGACAAAGTCCGCGCAGTCCGACATTTTCTTGAAGCACTCAAGCATGTCCTCGACGCCTTTGTCACCGAGTATCTCAGGGTCGTGCGTCTTGGCTATGTTTACTCCGACAATGATTGGCTGCTTGCTGCTGGTCAGAGCTTTCTTTCGCAGCTTTTGGATATTTTGCTTAGCCGCCTTCGGTCCTTCATTATTGAGACCCATCCGATTAATCAGTCCGCGGTCCGGCTCGAGTCTAAATAGGCGCGGGCGCTGATTGCCGGAGCGGGCCAGATTCGTAACAGAGCCTACCTCCAAGAAACCAAAGCCTAGTGCGGAGAGCAATCCAATCGCATGGCCGTTCTTGTCGAGTCCCGCCGCTATACCCAGTGGATTAGCGAAGTCTAGTCCGAGCAGATTCGTTCTAAGGCTCGGCTTGTCGAACTGATACTTCGAGCGCAGCATCGCGAGTGCGCCGGGAGTAGTCTGGGCGCAGCGTGCCAGGGAGAAAGTAACATTATGAGCTGTTTCAGGGTCCAGCTTGAAAAGGAGTGGCCGAATAGCGTCGTACATGCTCACGAGCCCGTATTATAGCGCCCTAATTCTCAGCTGGAAACCCTCTGCTGTTTCCCCAGTCAAAGGGTGCTTCCATCCAAGATTTGAGGTCTTTAACGTCGTCACTGCTGATCTTGCGGGAATTATGAGCAATTTCAAGCAGCTCCTCAAAATCAAGCAGTGGCAGGATGCGGCAGTCATTATCTCCAAACAGCTTCTTCGAACCGCCAAAGCCGTACGTGAAAATACAGAGGCAGCTGTCGACTACCGCTCCGGCTTTGCGCAGAGCCTTCGCGGCTTTCATCGAACTGCCGCCGGTCGATATCACGTCCTCGATTAGCAAGGCGCGCGAACCCTTTGTAAGCTTGCCTTCAATCAGATTCTGTTTGCCGTGGTCTTTCGCTTGAGGCCGGACGTAGCATAGTGGAGCGTTTTCCAAATCTGCCAGGCTGGTGGCCGGCGCGATTCCGGCGGTAGCTGTGCCTGCCACGACGTCATATTTAATCGAGTGCTCTCGAATCAGCGACTGAAAGCCTTCGGCAACCAATCGTCGATGTTTCGCCTCACTCAACAGTAAGCGGTTATCGTTGTAAATCGGCATGTAGTAGCCGGAGGCCCAGCGAAAGGGGTCGTCAGGCTTGAGCTGAATTGCTCCAACCTCAAGCGCTGCGTTGGCAATCTTTTCGGCGAAAGTACTCATTGTTTGTCCACAGATCTAGAAATTTACGTGCACGGCTTCAGGGCGCGCCGTCTCAGCCCTAGCACGGCTTGAGGGAGCTAGCAACGCCGGCAGCACAGCGGTCGACTAAAGCAGGGAATAGGGGAGCTTTCTGATGAAGATTAACGCACAACATACTTCTGCCGCGGCTAAAGGATCCCTCGGCGTTTCCGGCCCGGAGCCTAGTCGAAGTGCTGCGCTTGACCGAGCCTGGAATGACTTTCAGCGCGACTGGCTGTCGAGCACTAAACAGATGCGCGGGTTAGTGAGCGGCGTTCCCGCGAAGTCTCGACGTCTGGTCGAGCTGCAGCTACTGAGCCAGCAGCTTCACCTGCGTTCGCTAGTCGCCGCCAAAGCGGGAGAGTCTGTCAGCAGCTCGCTGCGCCGAGTTCAGCAAATGGGCAGCAGCTGATGAACCGCTGCGTGCCCGCAACAAAACTGCGTCGCGCGAGAAGATTGTCGCGCTACTGCGAGTTGCGCCAAGCTAAACTTAGCAGTCTGCGTCTGCGCCTCGAGCACGGTCTGCAGGAACTTAGTTCCTGCTCAGCCGAGGAGCGCCGCATAGCCGCTGAAGCAGCGGCTTATTCAACAGCACTCCTTACCCAAGGATCGCTAAGCGGCTGTGCTTTGGCGCGAGCAAAGCTAGCGCTGGAACTCAATTTCAGTCGTCTCACGCACGCACTTGAGCGCAGCAGTCGCTTTAATGCCCAAGCTCGGGATCTACGCGCGCGGATCGGTCTTGTCGACTCCGTATCTACTGAGAACAGGCGCCGCAGCCGAACTGCAAACGCTCGCCAAAGCAGCGCTCAGGCTCAGCTACTCGAAGCAATTGACCTGGCGCAGGAAGACTAAGCAGTGGAGAGCTTGATTCAGCAGTTTCAGCACCTAGGCGCCGAAGGCAGCAGTCCGCTAAGCATGGCTGCGGTGTTCGTCGCGTTCTCGCTGCTCCCTCTGATGATGCTGAGTATGACCTCTTTTATTAAGATAAGCGTAGTTTTCTCAATCTTCAGAAGTGCGCTGGGAGCTCAGCAAGTCCCCTCAGCCGCGATATCAGCAGTTCTTGCACTGATCCTCAGCCTATACGTAATGGCTCCCGTGGGACGACAAGCCGGAGTAAACGCCGAGAACGCGTTCGCACGCTACAACGCCGATCCGCAGTCCGGCATCAGTCAGGTTCCGCTTGCGGCGCTCGAACCGTTCGAGCAATTCATGCGAACTCACAGCCGTTTGCGGGAGCGACTGTTCTTCGCTTCCCGAGGGCACTTAAGCGAAAGCCCCGACTGTGTACATTCCGACTCCGGCGAAAGCATCGAGGCCTGTCTAAGCAAATACGAGAGTATAATCAGTTTAGTTCCTGCTTTTGTCCTCTCCCAACTTAGCGATGCTTTTCTGATCGGGGTACTGATCTATCTGCCGTTTTTGCTCGTCGATGTAATTGTCGCAAACATCCTAGTCGGCCTGGGGATGATGATGCTCAGTCCGATGATTGTTTCACTTCCGCTCAAACTTGCCCTATTTGTTGCGTCGGATGGTTGGTTCTTGCTTGGCAGGAGCCTGCTTCTGAGCTACGCACCGGGGGGCAGCTAGATGGATGAAATTCTCCCCTATGCTGTTGAGGCGCTGTGGCTGGCGGCCAAGATTTCGCTGCTTCCCTTGTCCGCTGCAATGAGCGTCGGCTTAATTGTGAGCGTTGTTCAGGCAGCCACCCAAATCCAGGAACAAACCTTAAGTTTTGTCCCGAAGCTAATCAGCGCAGCACTTGTGCTGGTAGCGACGGGAGCTTGGATCACGCAGTGGGCGGTCGGGTTTAGCGTAGAGGTCCTGAACGCTGCTGCCCTGATCACAGGTTGAGCCGTGCTTTCGCTCGAGTCAGCACTGCTCGGGTGGTTTTCTTGGGGCCTGTTTTATCTCGCATGCTTTTGGGTAATTCCCTGCACACGAATGTTTCTAAAAGTGTCAGGGGTGAGCGTGCTGTCTGCTTCCTTAGGTATTATTCACTGCTCACTTAGTCCTTGGCCGGAGATTAGCTCTCTTGCTGCACTGGCTTCGCTGCTTGTCAGCAAGGCAGTCGGCGGCTTACTGCTTGGAGCGCCGCTTGCGTTCTCGCTCGAGTCGCTTGCGGTGTGCGGCCGACTGATGGATCTCGGCCGGGGCGAAAGCACCGGCGGCCAGCTAAACCCGGCCCTCGGCGTGCAAACTTCAACACAAGAGCAGTTGATGCGGCTGTTGTCCGCTTGTTTGATTTTTTCCGGCGGTGCCTACCAAGTATTGCTTGAGTTCAGTTTTAAACTCGGCTCGGTGCAGCTAAGCGCGCAGTGGCTCGGGCAGAGCGCTGCTCTCAAGAACCTGATTATCTTGTCGGATGCCTTGATGCTGGGAATCGGCTTGGCTGCGCCTGTGCTGCTCTCGTCCCTGGTCTTTGATTTGGGCGCGGGTCTGATCTCGCGTGTGCTTGGTCGACTCAATCTCGTGTTCGAGTTGCTGCCGCTCAAGCTGCTGGTCGGCTTGCTACTGAGCGCACTGATCGTGGGCATGGCGTTTGAGCAGCCACAAGCCTTCTTGGCTGATTTCTCAGCTTTTTTGCGTCCGGGAGTCTGAGACGTGGCAGCCCAGAAGAAATACGAGCCGACTCGGAGACGCCTGAAAAAGGCGAGGGACGACGGGGATGTAGCCAAGAGCCGGGAACTCACTGCTGCCGCTTCCCTGATCGGGGCGCTTCTCCAGCTGTCTCTGGTTGGATTTGGGGCCGAGAATTTTTTGCTATTTTCCGATGAAATTGTTCGGTTAAGTGCAGACTTTCGCTCTGAAAACATGATAGGATTAAGCGCGGCATGTCTGCGGGTATTCTGCAGCAGCGTGCTGCCGGTACTTGGATCTGCTTTTATTTTTGCATTGATTGCAGAGCTTTATCAGGTCGGCTGGCTTTTTAAGTTTAACTTACTAGTACCACGGTTTTCTCGTCTCAGTTTTACTAAGGGTTTTTGTAGATTGTTCGGCATCTCGTCCGAAAGCGGCTCCGCTTGCGCCAAGCCGCTCGTCGAGAGCGCAAAGTTGTCGGTGTACTTGATCGTTGGAGGAGTCATCAGCGCTTTAGTTTCGCTAGCCGTATGTCGAGAGCTACTGCGCGGTGCTTCGTGGCAGCCTGAAGTCGTGCTTCAGTTAGGCCGCAGCTCTGTTCTAGCTGCACTGTATTCTGCGGCGGGAGTTCTGCTTTTGATTGGCACGGTGGACTACATTTATCAGCAGAAGCGCCGAAAAGCTCGTCTGCGAATGGATGCGAACGAACTGAAACAGGAACTTAGAGAGAACGAAGGCGACCCGCAGCAGCGAGGGATGCGCAAGCAGCTGCATTTCGAAATTGCAGCGCAAAACATAGCCGAGCGAATTCGCAGTTCGCGAGTAGTAGTTTTAGGAGGCAAAGGCCGACGATGACGGCCATGCTTGAGTTTTCAGAGAAGTATGTTGAACGCGCCTAAATCAGTGCCCTCGCACCGCAGCGTCGTAACTTCAATCGCCGACGCTGTCCTAACTTCGCTTGATACGCGAGAGGTGCTGCTTACTGCCACTGAACTTGTGGGCCAGGCGTTTCGCGTAAGTCGTTGCTTAGCCGCAACCTACTCCCCGAAATTCCCCACAACCTGTGCCCCGGTCGAGTGGAGCATCGGCCTGCCCGAACCGGATTTAGATGCTTATTCAGTTATGCTCGCATCGTCGCTTCAGGCGATTGCTGCCGAGAGTCGAACTCCGACCGTAGTAGATGATGTGCGTTCCGATGAGCGGCTGATTGATTTTGAGGCGGAGCTGGAAAAGCTCGACGTCCGCTCGCTAATTGCCGTCCCGACCCGATTTCGCGGCGTCGCCAACGGTTCTATCCTGCTTTACCAGTCCGGGCAGCCGCGACGCTGGAAAGATTGGGAAGTTCAGGCGCTGGAAGAAATTGCCTACTTTGTTGGTGTCGCCTTATGGCACACCTCGCGCGTTGGACCTGAGGCTGCTCGCGGCACCGAGCCGCAGCAATTCCTAAACAGCTCGGTTGCTGAGACCATCTTCGACGAGAACGGAGTAGTGGAGTCAGTTAGTCCTGCAATAACTCGCATTACCGGCTACGGACGTGAGCAGTTCGTCGGCAATCACTTCGAAACATTTCTAGAAAAGATAGTCTACCCGGCTGACCAGCCGAAAGTCGTCAAACACTATCGAAATGTTATCGAGCAGGATCGTCCGGTTGCGCCTATCAGATACCGTATCGACCGTGCTGACGGTGAACGCGCCTGGGTGATGGACCAGCTTAGCTCCCGGTCCTCCGGTGAAGAGTCAGGCCGCAGCCCATGGCTCGTCAGCAGCATGTTCGATACCAGCGCGTGGCAGGGCGAAATCGAGAATGTTCGAGCCTCCGAGGAGCGCTATCGACGGCTGGTTGAAAACAGCGACGCAATTATCTTTCATACCGATCCCTCGCATACGATATCCTTCATAAGTCGTCGCGCGATGGACTTCTTCGGGGTTGCTCCGGAGGATTTTGTTGCGCGGCGCTCGATGAGCTGGCTTGAGCTAGTTCATCCCGATGACCGCGAGCGAGTCGAAAATCTGCTTGGTGAGATGCAGCTTGCCGGTTCGAGTTTCGATGAAGAGTTTAGGGTAATCAACCGGGTAACCGGACAAGTGCGCTGGCTGCTTACCCGGCTGATGCCGATTCGCGGCTCGAGGGGTGAAATCATCGGCTGGGACGGCTTCGGAATTGACATCACCGGTCGGCGAGAGGCTCAGGATGCTCTCGTAGTTCAAAGCAAAAAAGTTAGAGCACTTTATACCGTTTCCTCGGCAATTCGCGGCTTCCTTGACCCCGTACATATCGCGTCGCGCGGCCTGCATGCGCTGTGCGATGCTACCGGCGCGGATGCAGGACTTTGCTATATGTTCTCTCCGCTTGGCTCCAACAACCTGCGGATGGTTACCAATTTCGGTTTCCCCGAAGAACTTTCAAGCCGATTTAACGACATAACTAATCTTCCAAACTTATCTTCGTACGTTGCCAAGCACGGCCAGCCGATTGTCGTTCCTGATATTCGCAACGATCCGCGAGCCAGCGTTGTGCTGGCGGAGCAGGGGATACGCTCAGCGGTCCTTGTGCCCGTGACTGTCGAGGACGAGGTCTTGGGCACGCTTGCGCTTTTTAGCCGCTCGGTCGCGCGCTTTGACGGCGGTGACGTAATGCTCGTTAGTGCGGCCTCTAACCAAATCGGTCTCGCGGCCCGGCAAGCAGAACTGTTTGCCTCGCACAAACGCCAAGCGCGAAATTTATCCGCGCTCTACCGCGCGAGCCACGAGCTCTCTCGCAATGTTTCCCTGGATGACATCTTTCTCCAAGCTTTTACGATTATTCGCGACGAGCTTGGTTTGAAGCGTCTCTGGCTCGGCCTGCTTAATGAGCTGGGGACACGTCTTGTCGGACAGGCTGCGTATGGTCCCGGCCTCAAGCGCAAGCTGGTCGAGATAAATATGGATATCTCCGGCGCAGAAAACCCAATCGCAGCAGTTGTCCAGTCCCAGTCTCCGCAGGTTGTCTCAGCCGAACAGGTTTCTATGCTCGAAGGGCTGCATCGTATTTTCAGCCGACTCGACATTGACGAAGTTGTTCTCGTACCGCTGGTCTCCGGAGGTCAGACTCTGGGAGTGCTCGCGGTTCAGCCGAGCGAAGAAGACCGAGCGCTTAGCGAAGAAGATATCGCTCTGCTGCGAAGTCTTGCAGCTGAAATCGCCGCCGTTTTGTTTGCTAAGCGCTTAGAGGAGCGTATTGCTGAGGGCGACAAGATGCGCACCGCAGGTCTACTCGCAGCCGGGATCGCGCACAACTTCAACAATCTGCTGCAGGCAATTCTCGGCCAGGCGTCGCTGCTCGAGATTCAGGGCCACTCACCGGAAAAGATTCAACGTGCCTCGCGGCTGATCCACGACGCCGCAACAAAGGGTGCCGGTCTCGTTCGTCAGTTGATGAGCTTTGCTCAGCTCGAGCAGCCTAGGCGGGAGCCCTGCGACTGCAACTACCTCGTCGAAAACGCAGTGCGCTCAGCAAGAGAAGTCTCAGGGAGCGGCGCGGACGTGCAGCTTAGTCTCGGTGGAGACGTTCCGCGGGCATTTGTCGATCCGGGACAGCTGCGCCAGGTTCTTTCGAATTTACTGCTTAATGCCTTTGATGCCGTCAGCGAAGACTCGCATATCGAAGTCGAAACAGAGCGAGTGTTTGTCGACGACCGCAGTCCACTCTACGAAGTTCCTTATGGTGAGTACATTCGCATCAGCGTGCGTGACCACGGTCGGGGGATGGACGAAGATACACGCAAGCGCTGCCTGGAGCCGTTTTTTACAACTAAGAACGTCGACCCGGTGTCGGGAATCGGGATGTCAGGCACGGGGCTCGGCATGGCAGCCGCTTATGCACTGACCCGCCGAAACGGCGGCAATATGGTCGTCGAAAGTCGACCGGGGCAGGGCACCGTGGTGACTATGTACCTGCCTAGCGAAGAGCAGGCGGATCGAGCGAACAGTAGCGAATTGCGGGATGAAGAACCGCAACCGCGAACCGGTGATCTGCGGGTAGTTCGCAACGAATTGCCCGAAGCGGACGAAGAAAACGAGGCGGAGAAGACTCAGCCGGAACCAATCTCCCTTGCGGAGCATTTGAGAAAGAAACGTGGCAAAGGCACCGCCCGAGTACTCCCGAAAACGGAGCGCAACAAGCCCTAATTACCAAGCGGCGGCGGCACTGTCGTATGACGGCCGCAGCGTCCCCAAACTAAGCTGCCTTCGTTTTGGACGCGGAGTCTACAACGTACTCTCAATCGCCCGCCGCTACGGGATTCCGATTGAGCATAACAGCGAACTGACGCGCAAGCTTAAGTCCCTCAGTGAGGACGATGCAATTCCAACCGACTTGTTTGAAGATGTAGCGGGTGTCTTGGCAGGGGTAGTGCCGCCCAATTCCGACTAAGTCTTAGTATACATTCCCATTGAAATCCGCTGCCCGCCTTCACCTTTGGCGTCCGGTGAAAGATCCAAGTCGTGCTTAGCTAAATACTGCGCTACTCGCTGATGGAAGCGCGAGCATTGGCGAAACAGCCAGCGGCGAACTTTCGGCACGTCTTCGACCGCAATATTGTCGAAAACCGCGCTTGCGTGATAGTTCGGCAGCTCTTCGTCTGGGGAGGCGATATTTTCACTTACCGCGTCGACCAGATCTACCGCGTCGCGCGATAGCATATACCAGCCCTCGGCAGGATCACCGCGCGGGACATATGCTTTTGCCAGCAGCTTGATGCCGCTGCGCGTTTTCTCGACAGCGCCGATGCGCTCCAAATCGAACAGCACTGTGCCGGGGTGCAGGTCGGTGCTCACCACTGAAACCAGCTCCGCAAATTCTGACTCGTCTCCTTGATATGACAGTACGCGCGGACGGCTGGACTTAGTCGTAAAGCGCGGGTCTTTGCGCCACTGACCAATCACCCTGCTTGAGAAGGTAGTCGAGGACTCTCGCACTTCCTGCTCCCGGTGAATCCGAGCAGCATCCTTGCGGTGGACTCCGGTAACCACACTAAGGCGGCTAAGATTGATCTTGCTGCCCTGAGCCTCCATGTCGGCGGCTGCCTCGTCTATCAGCGCTGCCTTGGCTGCTTCAAGCAAGTCTCTCAGCCCCAGCTGGTTTCTCAGGCAAAACCTTGCTACCGGCCTCAGTAGCAGGCGCAAAATGAACGGCGGACTTAGCTGCTGTTTTGCTGGAGTCATTCTCAAACCTTATGTCCCAATTATACCGCGGATTAGGCATGTCCTGTATGGGAATTTTTCCCATTGGTATGCGGCCCTGCCCGCAGTCAGCAGCAGCCCAGACGTCGACAGTTAATTATAAGTGCCCCAAATAACCCGATTTTTGACCTAAATCAGGCACTTGCTAGCACCTGGCTAGGGTGTTCTAATAGGCATCAGTTTTATGCAAGGAATCGGTTGCGGGCCGCCGCAGGAGACCTTTAATGCCCAGTTCCATACGACTCGAAGCCCAAGTGGGCGAAGATTTGAACGAAATTACTCGTGCTGATTCGGGCACTGTCTCGATTGGCAGAGAGCCGGAAAACACCGTCCAAGTAGACAGCGATGCGCTTTCGCGGCGTCACGGCTACCTGTTTAATGCCGGCAGTCAGTGGATATTCTGCGACTTAGGCAGCACGAACGGCTCCTGGGTGAACGGTGTGAAGGTAGAGCCTGGTCAGCTGCGACTGCTTAGAAGCGGCGATGTAATTCAGCTGGCAGACTTCGTCGTTCGCTACTTCGAGAATCTCGATGCCGGTTCAGGCACATCAGTGCGTCTCAACCGTTCGCTGGTAGTATTCTTCAATAACCAGTTCCAGCAAGAAATCGATATGTCTGCCGAAGGTGAGCGCTTGGTGATTGGCGGGCCTGAAGCGGATTTGATGATCGATGGCGAGTCTGATGACCGCCCGCAGCTCGTCGTGGCAGTTCACGGCGGCGGATTGGAACTCACTGCCGGACGTGGCGGAACTCCGGTAACCGTAAACGGCATGGCAGTAGCCGGTGAGAGTTCGTTGGCTGACCGCGACGATATCGTAGTCGGTCCGTATCGCATAATCGTCAACGACGAAGCCAGAGCTGCTGAGCATGTACAAGCTCAGCAGGAGTTGGCTGTCGAGACCGCTCCCGAGAGGAGTGCCTCTTTTATTGCGCGAGATATGGCCGACGAGGACTGGGATCGCCCTGCCAAACACGGTAGAGGAAACTTCGTTTTCGGCACTCCTCCGGAAGAAGAAGACGTAA
>JAUIIP010000089.1 GCA_030431555.1 bacterium | reverse complement strand
CAGCAGTTGCCAGGTGATTCGGACGAGCCTGCCAGCGAGCCTGAACCAGGAAGGGCCAGGCGATCGCAGCGACCGAACCGATCAACCAGACGGTGTAGAGAGTGAGCTTGAGCATCTCCAGACGAGCATCCATGCTGTGTCTCCTTTCCGCAGACGCGGAAAATAGGGTCAACGTGACCCTGGGTTGCCTGAGGAGGCGTTATTTTAACCAGTACGCACCCATGCGTTCTGACCTCAGGTCGGCAGCAAAGCTCCCGACCTAAGGCCAGCAGGCCAGCCTAAGCGCAAACTCAAGCCG
The DNA here is from genome assembly GCA_030431555.1 of bacterium. GTDB lineage: Bacteria > Bdellovibrionota_C > UBA2361 > SZUA-149 > JAGRAN01 > JAGRAN01. The sequence goes on along the minus strand of JAUIIP010000089.1, from coordinate 12,041 downwards.
GCGATTTCTACCCGATACATCTATTTCAAGCCCTCTATTGGGCCATATTGTATTATGCGAAAAACGAGCAAACTGTGCCGTTTACGGGACTCTACTAGCAGGGAGATTGAAATATATAAAGAGTTGGGGGGTCTTAGAGATAGGTGAAAACCTGGAAAGAGCCCTAGCTCGACGCCTATAGTCTTAAGTTAAAACCAAACAAGGCCAGTCTCGAGGCTGGGCGCATTCTCCCACCGCATCTCGAAGCTGGCCTTGTTTTAGCTTAGAAGATTTATGCCTTAATGAGCCATTCCGGATTCGAAATCACGATCCATCACAGTCTTACGGCCGTCACTCTTCGCCTTCTCCATTGCGTTGTCGCAGAGACTACGAATGATTTCTGAAATTGCCGGTGCGACGTTCCCTGAGGTGTTCATACCGGATGAGTCTTTTATGTAGTTCTTGAGCTTAGAAACAACTACTAGGACTTCTTTGTTTTCCATTTGCCCCTCCAAAATCAAAATAACGCCGACATTGGAGCTCATTTCAAGGCGGTAGACAAGGCGTCAGAATAGAGTTCAGGTCCTTTGTTGTCTTCTCAGCACCTTAGAATACACACTATTTCTCTGCGTTAATCGCAGCCGTCTACTTCGCTCTACGCGCGTTAGGGAGTTGACTGCCCCACCCCGGCTTGCTCTCTCAGCGTCTCAACACGTCGTTCAACGCTCCTGCGCCGCATTCTTAGAAGATGCGTGGAGCCAGGCTGCACCTCTCCGACCTGGGTAATCCCGGCGAGCCGCTTAGCCGTATTCACGTAAGCACTGACGGTATCCTCAAAGTCCTTGGTGCCAAAGGAAACCTCGTTCTTGCTGAACCACGAGCTTCCGCTTACGACGCTTTTGAGCAAGGACTCTTCAAGTTCGAGTCGGCTAACTTCCTGATATACGGTCTTTATCGAGGGGTCACGCTGGGTCCGGCTTAAGCTCTCAGCGGCGTGGTCATACCTGGAGAGAATTCTTCCCAGCCGCCTGTCTATTCCGCGATTTGTTGCGAGGCGTCTTCGCGAAGTGCCGCTGGAGCTGCTGCCCATAGTGAAAGAGTCCTTGGTCGAAGGCGACACAAGCTTCGGAGTCTGCGGCTGAACTCCCTGACGCCTGATCTCCGCCATGACCTTCTTTGCTTCGAGCCCGCGAATAACGCTGCTGCCGATTCTAGTAACAGGCAGGACTCCTCGTCCGATATTCTTCAGATAATCTTCCTCCGCATAACGATCGCGCTCCAGGTCATACACCCTGACGGTAATCCCCTCCTCTCGCAGGAACGCAAGCAGCTCATCGCAATGACGACATTTAGACGCTACAAACATTTCTACCTTCGGCGTCCCTTGCGAGAATGCGGGGGGCAGCGTCGCCGTGTAGGCGCTCGCAACGCTGGTGCCGCCGCCCGGAGGCAAACCATATTTGGCGAAATCAATATTACTCTCACGCTGAGGATCACTGCCGACCAGCATTTCGCCGCGTCTACCTCGCTGACTCTCTGCAGACTGCGCGTCACGGTCTCGCCGTCGCTCCGCCGCGGCGCCGACCTCCGCCTGTCGATGTATGATATGGACCGCGCCTTTTGCAGCGGTATACGGATCAATCGAATGCGCGCAATCGACCAAGGCGACCGTCAGAAAAGCAAACAGCAGGATTGACTGGGATATCCGATTCATCAGCATCGAGTCGTAAAAACCTATTCCAATATTACCCCACATTAAGCCCGACACGCAGAATGCTCATTCGCCCTTCAAAGCCGGCAGCTTCGAGCCGCAGTTAAAGCACCAACCGGCATGCGCCCTGTGGCCTTCGGCCTCGCATGATTTACAACGGCGTTTGGTCGGCAGCCGCTCAGCGGCTTTGTGCAGCTCAACTGATACGATGCCGGTCGGCACTGCGATGACACCGTAGCCCAGAATCATAACCGCGGCAGCCAAGAGACGACCGAGCACAGTTTCAGGGGCGATATCGCCGTAACCTACAGTGGTCAAAGTCACAATTGCCCAATACATGCTTTCTGGAATGTTGTTAAAGCCATGCTCAGGGCCTTCGATCAAATGCATCAGCGAGCCGATCACTACAACTACACTCAACACAGAGCCGATAAACACTGTGATTTTCGGTCGGCTCTCCCTTAAAGCCTCCATCAAGACCTCAGCTTCACCCAGATACCGAGTCATTTTAAGCACTCGAAAAACTCTGAGCAGCCTGATAACTCGCACCACCGTCAGGTAGTGAGAGCCCACCAGGATCAGACTTAGATAAGTTGGAATCACTGCGAGTAGATCGATGATTCCAAAGAAGCTGAAAACATATTTTCTGGCCGATGCGCTGCAGTAGACCCGGCATAGATACTCAACAGTAAACAACAGTGTGAAAAACCACTCAGCACCGTAAAGCAGTCGGCCATGCTCCAAACGAAGTGTGGCAACACTTTCAAGCACAACCGTAGCCACGCTGAGCACAATTGCCCAAAGCAGCAATACGTCAAACAAACGGCCGCTGGGAGTTTCCGCTTCAAATATAATTTCGTGGAGGGTTCGACGTAGACCGGGCTGTACTGGCTTGTTGTCAGAGTGGGTCATTGGCGAAAATAACCGGCCCGAAGGCCGCTGCTCAGTTTAGATTATCGTCGTACTCGGCCTTGGGCACTTCGTCCGGCAAGTCCTGAGTTGCGATGACCTTATTAAGGCCATCGAGCGCTGCCACCTTATAGGCCTGAGCCAAGCTTGGATAATTAAATATATTGTTCGCCAGAAATTCTACACCACCTGTGCGCTGTGAGCCCATAACTATCTGACCGATATGAACCAGCTCGGTAGCTTCGTGACCAATCGCGTGAATTCCAAGAATCTCCAGGGTATTCCGGTGAAAAATGATTTTCAACACTCCTGTGTCGTCACCTATAATCTTGCCCTTCTCAATTTCACTGAATCTCGCTATACCCACCTCGTACGGTACGTGCTCCGAACTTAGCTGTTGTTCTGTTTTGCCGACCATTCCTATTTCCGGAACAGTGAAAATTCCAAACGGCAGCGGCATTTCAGGAGAACTGTCCCTCAACCCGAACGCGTGGCACGAAGCTCGCCTTCCCTGCTCAAGCGAAGTGGCTGCAAGCGCCGGGAAACCGATGATATCACCAACGGCATAAATGTTGGGGCAGCTCGATTGATAATGCTCGTTGACTTTGATTCTTCCGCGCTCATCGTGCTCAACACCGACCGCATCCAGGTTTAGTCCCTCGATATTGCAAACACGGCCGGCAGATACTAAGAGCTTCTCGCTTACAATACGCTTTCCGCTCTCCAAGTAGGTTACGGCGCGCCCGTCGGGACAAGCCCCACAGCTTACAACCTTATCGTTCGTTATTATCGTCGTTTTCTGCGCTCGAAGCATGTAGACCAACGTATCGACAATTTCTTTGTCAAGAAACCCGAGAATCGAGTCTTGAGCTTCAACGATTGTGACCTTTACATCGAGAGCGGCGAACATTGAACCATACTCGCTTCCGATTACACCCCCACCTACCACCGTTAGGGTGCTTGGAAGCTGATCCATATGCAGGATGTTGTCACTGTCGAGGATTGTTCTTTCGTCAAACTGGAAACCGGGCGGACGCCGGGGCCGAGTGCCTGTCGCAATTACTACATATTCGGTGCTCAGCGTGCGTTCTTGATTGTCATCTGTAACTCGAACGTGATTTTGGTCCACAATCGAACCAAATCCTTTAATCAAATCGACATGGTTTCGCAGCATTTGCGAACGAATAGTTTGCTCGATGTCGTTGACTATGCCTCGGCAGCGTTCAGTCAAATCCTTCATCTCTACATTTTGCTTCACCCGATAGGCCTTGCCGTAGTGAAAGCGCTCACGGTATCCGCTTAGGTGTAGAATAGCCTCGCGAAAGGATTTGCTGGGTATGGTGCCGTCATGAAGACACACCCCGCCAATGAACGGGTTTACATCAATCAGCGCCACGCGCTTTCGCAGCTTTGCAGCTTGAATAGCCGCCTTTTGTCCACCCGGACCGCCGCCAATCACAAGCATGTCGTAATCGAATTTCCTAGCCATAGCTTAGATATCGGCAGCTAACTGCGGTGAACTTCAACACTTTCTAATAACTTTTTGAGTCCGCCATTATCGGGGTCTTCTATTTACAGAGCGTTAGATATTTTGCGAGTATATTAATATCTTATTCGAACTTGGCCGCAGCTTATGGTAATCCACGGCGGGCAAAAGCACCTGATTTCTAGGGGCTAGCGAAATTCGCTCTAGTGATTGGAGTCAACGACATATGCAGAAGCCACTGCTCAAAACATCGATGCAACCATTTCCTTACACAGTCGCTGTCGGCAGCTCGCTTCCGCAAGCAACGGCGCTGATGAGAGAGCACAGCATCCGACATCTCCCCGTTACCGAGGGAGGTAAAATTGTCGGAATTCTCTCGCAGCGCGACATCAGACTAGCACAGTCACTTACAAAGTTTATTCCGGACGAAGGCAGTGTGTCTGTTGGTGAGGTTTGCAGTCGAGATCCTTTCGTTGTCGACATAAACCAATCTCTTAGCCTGGTCCTAGGAGAGATGGCGGCAAGACATATCGGCTGTGCGCTGATTACGAAGAATGACAAACTTGTTGGGATCTTCACAACCACTGACGCCTGTCGAGTTTTCGGAGATCATCTGGCGCGACAATTCGGCGAAACTCCAATGGAACCCGAGATTGCGTGAAGGTCGAAGCTGTCGTTTTCGATTTAGGACGGGTTTTATATAATTTCGATTTCGCTCCCGTCCTGGAATTCGCGCGCTCTCAGGGGGCCAAGCATCACTCGCTTTCCGACTTCGCCGAAGCTATCGATCAGGCAGCTTACGAGCGCGGTGAAATTTCCTCAGAGGAATTCATCCGTAGAGTCCAATCTCAAATTCCTAAGCCGATAAGTGCCGACGAAGTAGCCGCTCGCTGGCAACGCATCTTCGAACCCTGCGCAGATATGCTAGAGCTGCTTCAAAAATTGCTAAGCGAATACAAAGTTATCATTTTAAGCAATACAAACGAGCTGCACTGGACCCATCTCCAGCGAGAATACGACATCGAGAGTTTGGCCCATGGAACCATCACTTCTTTCCAGATAGGTTGTTTGAAGCCGGATGCTGCGATCTATCGTGAAGCTGAAGCCAAGTTCACTCTCAAGCCCGAGCGCACGGTTTTTATTGACGACATCGCAGCAAATGCAGAAGGGGCTCGGGCATGCGGCTGGCACGGTATCCACCATACCGGCTTTGCCTCCACGGCTCAGCAGCTACGTTCAATCGGAGTTAAGATCAACTAACCGTAGGCTGTAACCATCACCGCCCCTAAGGCGCAGCACAAGCAGTATGCGCCCCTGCGCATTCGTCCCTCTCTGAGCTGCAAAAACATGGTTTCAAAAACAAAAACAAAAACCACACAGGTATTCAGCAGCGCATAGGTAACGGCAAGACTGCCATTGGCGAGAGCATATAGCACCAGGTAGGTGCGCAGTGCTCCCAGCAACGGAGCTAGGACAAAAGTCTGCTCTCCGCTGCAGATGATACGCGGGAGCGAGCGCGCAGCACGAAGGTCCATCAACAAAAAATACACCGAAGGCAGCAGGAACGTCGAAACGGCTATCTCTGATATATCAATGTGCCGAGTCAAAACTCGGTCAATTATCAGGGCTAAGCTGATCAGCATTACACTAATCAGCAACTCGCGCACTCCGCTGCGAAGACGAAAGCTCCGCACATCAGTACCTGCTGCTATGCTTAGCAAAATGACCACTATTCCAACAATTCCAATTACTGACAGCGATTCATCGAAAAATAAGATTGATACCGCCGTGATCAACACTAAACTAAGGGTCCCGATTATGTTAGTCTCAGAAGCTTCTAAGTCACGGTACGCCTTCGTTCGATATAGAGTTCCAAACGTCCAGCAGAGCGAACTTAGGAAAAGCAAACCTAAGACATGCGACTCCATTGCCGCATATTCGGGAAGACCGAAAAACGCGATTAGCGCAACGGCACCGACGATGTGAAAGTACTGGAGAAGTGCACGGGCATGTCCTCCGCTGCACATTGACTTGCGAAAAATAACCTTTACTGCAGCACTAACATTCGCCGCAGCAATTGCCGAAACAACCGCACTCAAGGCCGACACCTCAAAAATCTTCTAGAACAGGGCGTTTCTCGCCCGACAGCTTCAAGGTCGACGCCGTAATTGATGGGCTTTAGTTAAATTTGAAAGGCTGTCGTGCGGCTGCTGACAACAGGCGGCCGGCTAAAGGTCGTCTTTGCCGTCCTCGCGAACTCGTGAACTCTCTACCGCCTTCGCGTACTCTTCGGGCTTGTAGAACGTTTGCACTTGAGACTGTCCAAGTACAGCCGTGTAATCACGCCGGTCTTGCTCGCTTTTTCGCTTCCATAAGAAAGCGATCAGCAAGTACACAAAGAACAAGCCGAGTACCAAAGTGGTAACGCATTTGACTATTATTGACGCCAATTGTCGGAAATACTCCTTGGCAGATTTTCCAGGCTAAACGATATCACAAGCGGGGGACCGAGTCCGCTAAGAACCCGAAGTGAAAAGGCAAATCAGGTGAAAATTCTGGGCTCAGTTCAGCGCTCCGTAATCATTCAACTTTCTCAAGCATAATACCGACGACTCATTTGGGACTGGGCTAGCTGCCGGTGAACTATGCTTAGCATTATGCTGAATCTGAAACTGCTGTTTGAGCGCGCACTGTCGGCGGCGACGACGCTGCGCGCACAGTCCTCTTCCTTAGGTACAGAAAAGTGGTGGGACGGCGGAGCCGAGTCACTGCCCCAGGAGCAGACTTATGTCTATCTAATCGGAGCCGTGCTGCTGCTATTTGCGCTGGCAGTTTTCATGGGAGCGCGTCTATTGCTGGCGAAGAAGAATCACGCCAGGCATCTGCGCAAGGAGTTTTCGCAGCTTCGCGTGATGCTGCGCGAGAACGAGGAACGGGTCGAGCTGATTGAAGCACACGCCTTAGACTACTTAAATTCCATTTCCGGCAGAGCAACCCGCGCCTTCGGCGTAGCGAAGCAGATCGTGCTGGCTATTAACCAGGTCCTGGATGAAGGAGAAGCACTCCTTGAGCGGGGTGACTATGCAGCATTGATTGAGGCAGAGGAGCTGCTGGAGAGCCGCCTTGTGTTGAAGAAGGCTCATCTCAACGCAGTTCAGGACGGATACGAATTGCCTGATTTGTATCGAGACCAGTGGGGACCGACTCTCGACATGCTATTTCAGGAGGTTGGTAAAGAAATCTCACGAGCATCAAGTGCAGCACGCGAATTCAACTTCGGTAAACGCCGCAGCAAACGCACCTACGAGGATCTGCGACGTGCCGGAATCAGGTTTCTCAAGGACAAGGGTAAGCGCCTGACCGCTTCCTTTCGCAGCCCCTTTAACAAGGAAGCAGGCGACTCTCAAAAAGACGGTCAGGCATAGCCGCAGCCTGCTAAGACCGCAGCCCCCTAATTTCATATGCATTGATTACGCGAATCGCATCATGTGTGCCGATTTTCCTGAGGGCATAGGCCGCCGCGCTGCGCACATCGGCATTGTCATCGTGCAGAAGCAGGCTTAAAGGATAGACTGCGCTGCGAGCTTCTTCCCCCTTAAGGGCTAACTCGATTGCAGCCGAGTTCCTAATCTCCGGGTCCTGATCGTGGAGCTGCATTACAAGTTCCTCCACTGAGTCTCCGCTTGAGCAAGCAACCAGCAGTATGACGAATGCAGCTTTCAGACAGCGCTTCATGACGATTCCCTTGGTATTTACGCTCAGTTATTTTAACACACAATCATGCTGCAATAAATTAGTAATGAGGACCAGACTCATACTTGAGGCCTTTAGTGCCGGCTTGAGACTTTATCGCCGAGTAAATGACTTCATCAAGCACAGGCTCTCCGGATGCTCGCTTCTTAGCTTCTTCTTTTAAGTAGGCTTGACGCTTTTCGGACAACCGGCGAATTTCTTTCTCTATCTGTTCGCGCTGCTGTTTTTTCTTTGTTATTGCTTTCTCCTGCTCTTCCTTGCTCAGAGCTTTCAACTCATCGGGCAGTTGGTCGCGGTCCAGAGCGTCTAATGAGACCTTTCCGCTCGATACATCCTCGACTAATTCCTTGGAGCCTAAAAAATTCACCTTGCCTGCCGCAGTGATATTATGTGCGGATCTCCTCGCTCGAGCTGAAACGCTCGCTTCTTCGGCGATCGCGTCGCTAAGAGCAAACTTCGACTTTTGTGCAGCTTGCTCGAGAGCGCTGCCGTAAGCAACTCGGGTTGAGTCAAGCTCGACGGAAAGTTCTGCCAGCCGAGCATCGTAGGGAGTCGACGCCAGCATTGCTCCGCCTGACTGCTCCACCTTGGCGAATACCCCTTCACCGCTCTTGGCAATCTCAAGCCACACAGGCGTAGTCGACGGCATGGAGCCGCATTGAATCGTGTTTACGATAATGCCTTTGCCTAGCGCTGCACTAACGCTTTGGCGGTATGACACATCATCCTGATAATCCATGTGCGGAGGGGCATCACCTACTAAAAATATAACTTTGTAAGCATCAGCGTCGGTGCTCCAGGAGAACTGATTTACTGCTTCATGCAGAGCTTGGTTAACGCTCTCCGGAGCATCACCCCCGCCTCCTGCCTGAAACTTCATTAGATCTTCGTAAACTGCGTCGAGGTCGGTAGTAAGTTCGCTGCGCTTTGTCACATACGCATCACCTCTGTCGCGATAGCCGACTAGGCCAATTCTAATCTCCGGTGCGGGGCTCGTATCAGACAGGGTCGAAGCAATTGACCAAATCTTCTCCTTCGCCGCATTAATTAACCCAGACATGCTGCCGGTCGTATCGAGCACAAAAACTACATCAACCTTTGGCTGAGCGGCTGGTCGCGATGCGAAGGCAGCCTGAGCAGGCTGGAGTAACAGATTAGCCACCAGAAAAATGATGCACTTTAAATTCTTGTTCATTTACTTACCTCCAAATAGAAATCTAGCTGTTGCCCAAGTATAGAACTCAAGCGATGCGCTTGATTAGACATTGGGAGGTAAAAAGAAGTTCGGGGAAGTTTACATATGTTTTACATTTCCTGAGAGGAGCCGATTCCCTTGCGCATATGCTCCAGTTCCAGAATATGCTGCTCTACTTGCCGCCTTGCCGGCAGCCAGACAAGGCTAATCCGCCTGTCATTTCCGATTGTCATCTCCCAAATACCCTGGCGCTCGGTAACTCTGGAGTAAAGCTCCGTGTATCGACGCGAAGTGGTCAGATCCATCGGAGCCTCTCGCTCCAACTCCTCAAGAAGCTGGGAATAATCAGTGCCCTCTTTCACAAGTTTGCGAACAGTGCGGGCAGTTTTTTCTGCTTCTGCAATGCGCCGGTCGAGCTTGTGCATCGTGCGCTGAGCATGTTCCAACTGACGGTCCAGGAGCATATTCACATCAAGCAGCGAATCCAGTTCAACTTGCAGCGAAAACGGAAAGCGTTTTCCTTCACGCTTAACAATGCGAATCAACTGCGGCTTATAGGTATCGATAAAATAAAAGACAAAGTAAAAATGCTCTTTCTGATTAAAATATGGTCGATCGACTATACGCGTCATCATTTCGAGGACACCGGTACGCGTCAGTCTGTAGCGCGGAAACGACTTTTGGCTAACGACCTTGACGAAGCCTTCTTCAATTAGGTTATCGAGGTAGCGTAAAACTTGGGTGTTTTGGACGGGCAGGCTGGGGTTCTCCTCGGCCGATTCTACCCAATTAGTGAAGACTTCAATCATAAAACGCACGTCGTGCTGCCTAAAACCTTTGGCTCGGCCGTTAACATGCGCCGCGAGCACTGCGCAGGATACGAATGTTTCATAACGGTCGAGCAAAGAATGGCGAGCCATAGTAATTACAGTGTAATTAAAAACTTTCGCCCAGTCAAAGGCGATCAAAGCGATATGCATGCCTTCAACTCATTAATCTTAATGCTGAATTCCCATCTTGCTCTATCCGCATTAGTGGTCTCAGCAAATATCAGTTACACAGTAACTAAAAAGTTGTCGCTTAGCTCCCCTGCTGGAGCTAGTCTTAAAATTGTGGCGGCAAGCTGTCACAGAAAAACTGCGTAGGCAGCAGGTTGAATAGATTGCTAAGAGAACCGGATGTTCGTGTTCTTAAGCTAGGTTACTGGGTCAGGAATGGAAATGATTATCTCAGCTGGTTTTCGTCTCCGGGAACTTTTGGAGCAAGAGCTCCCGGAGCTATTAGAACAAGGTAAAACTGCCCTCAACGAACTTGCACTTCGCGAGTTCAATGAGGCGCCGTTCGTTCAGTGGGCGCTCGTATCATCGATGCACTTCATCGAATTGGAGCAAGATTCGCCCGGCCAAGGCGAAGAGTATTTGCAAATGGCCCTTCGAGGAGTGTCTTATGCAGGCGAACTCGCAACTGCGTCAATTGGACGGTTTGGCGAGTCATTTAGTCGTCGTGCGTTGTTAAATGCGATTTCGCATCTAGAGTGCGCAGCCGACGACTGCATCACTTACCGTAAAACTCACAGCAAGTCAGAGCTGCTAGAAGCGACGGCTCAGCTAAAACTTGCAATTGTAGAGAGCATCTTTGCGATAGAGCACCTACGGGAGCGCGCTGCCTGAAACGGGCCTAGTCAATAAAATCAAGAAGTTGGTGATCGGGGTTTTGCTCTAGCGCATACTGCTTCTCCCACTCTCTGGCGCAAAGCATGATCACCCTACCCTCCCCGTCCTCGGCGAGCATTGCACTAGAGGGAGGTTTAAAAGTTTTCGGATCTCCCACAAGCCAGGCTCCATAGCTATAAGGCAATGCGTCAAGCTGAGTTTCTACGCGGTACTCAGTTTGAAGCCTGAACTGCAGCACATCGAACTGAAGTCTTCCCACAGCGGCAACTAAAGGCTCACTATTGGGCTGTCCGAATCGCCTGAGAATCAACATCGCGCCCTCATTGCGCAGTTGCTCGATTCCTTTATCGAAGGCCTTACGCTTCATCAGGTCCTTCGGTCTAATTTGAGCCACGACCTCCGGAGGGAATTTAGGCATCGGCCTGAAGGAGAAGCCGCCGGTAGTTGAAATAGTATCGCCCATAGCAAAACTGCCGGGATTAACTACCCCGACAATGTCTCCGGGGAATGCAGCATCGACAGTTGTTCTCTCGCCGCCGAACATACTATGCGAACGTGATAAGCGAACGTCCTTCGCGCTGCGCTTATGCTTTACAACAAGGTCGCGCTCGAACTTGCCCGAGTTGACGCGCAAAAACGCCATGCTGTCTCGATGCTTGGGATCCATATTGGCCTGGATCTTAAACACATAAGCACTAAAATCTTCGCTAACCGGGTCAACGAGTATTTCTTCCCCGTTGTCTAAGTTAGCCGGTCTTGCCGAAGGACAAGGTGCCAGTGACGAAAACCTGTCGAAGAACGGCTCGACTCCAAAATTAGTTAATGCGGAGCCGAAGAACACCGGTGTGACGTCTCCGTCCAAAAAGGCTTCCGGCGTAAATGGGTTTCCCGCTTCCTCAAGCAACTCTAGCTCATAGCTGACCTGCTCAAGCTGCTCCGACGTAACTTTACCTGAGGCTGCCGCCTCTTCGAGCGATACTCTGGATGCGGCAGCACGCTCACTGCCGCCGACCCCCTGTTTTTCGAACAGAATGACATCACCTTGCTCCCTGTCCGCAACGCCAACAAATGTCTTGCCGGAGCCGATGGGCCAGTTGAGCGCCGAAGCTTTGATATCGAGCGCTTCCTCAACGTCCGCCATCAGTTCCAACGGCTCCCGCCCCGGCAAGTCCATTTTATTAATGAAAGTCAGGATTGGAATTCCGCGCATCCGGCAAACAGAAAACAACTTACGTGTTTGCGCCTCTACACCGCTGGCTGCATCAATCACCATCACCGCACTGTCGGCCGCGGTCAAAGTTCGGTAGGTGTCTTCCGAGAAGTCTTGGTGGCCCG
>JAUIIP010000088.1 GCA_030431555.1 bacterium | reverse complement strand
TCTCGATCCGGCGGCAGACCCGGCGAAGCGCCTGCGAATTCTGCGAGCTGCTTTAGAGGAAGGCACCTTGGACTCACTTGAGTTAGTCGCAGATGATTTCGTGTCCAGGTTCCCTGATTACGAATCACGAATTAAGCCCGGACTTGAAGAGCAGGGCCTGGAAAGCTTGCTCGACCGAATGACTTACGACGATCGACGTGATTGGCCGCAGGCTTCTCGAGTCAATAGTGGCGCTCCGAGTGAAGCTAGGCTGTTTGTTGACGATGTCTTTGAAGTAAATCCGATGCTGGGCCGCAAGCTTGAGACAGCCGCTTTGCTGCTTTATGGCTTAGAGCGAGCCACGGCTCAAGGACAAGCATTCGAAGAACGAGAGTTTTTGAAGAGTGCAAGCGCTTCAGCTGAAGAACTATTAGTTTCAAGTCGGATGCGAAACCGTTCGGCTGAGGAATTACTTGACCACAGCGTGCTCAACGACCCGGGCTTCGTCGCGGTGTTTGAGCGTGAGCGAGCTGCGACAGTTGCGCGCCATGTTTTGCGCAGCCCCGGCGATGTCGCGGCAAATATGGTGCTGATCCATTCAGTAGCTCCCGAATCAATAACCCCCTCGTTTTCGCGTGCCGTCAGCGCTGTCGTTGCTTATCTGGCACGAAGTGCCGGAGCAGGTGAACGTATTGTTATCCTGGACTGGGAGCTCGAGCATGAGGCTCTTAAGCGCTTCAGCGACGTCATGCCTGAGCTTAAGAAAATGCTCGCTGAACTTTATATACTGGGAACGCTCGATGCCGTAGGCAGAGAAGATTTAGACCGTTCAGTGGCGTACATTCGTGAATCACTTAGCTTGAAGCGCGGTCTCTCACTTCAACGCGATGTGCTTGCGAAGCTGGGACTGAGTGAGCGCCAAATTCTAATGCCTTCCGAGGCCGTAGTGCAGCCGGAGCCGATTCTGGAGACGGCGGAGCGGGAGGCTGAACCGACGACCAAAGTTCAAGCTGTTGCGGAGGCACCTCAAGAAGCAAAGCCGGCCCGTCAAAGCGAGATGCCGAAGGGCCTGACCGAAGCAATTCAAGAAGAGGTGCAGCGCAAAACTCAGACCGAGCCGGTCGACCCGGTTAAGCAGGGAGAAGTGAGCTGGTTCTTCATGACCCTGATGCTTTTGGTCTTCATCGGCGTGCCCGCCGGTATAATGTATGCCGTCAACCGCGTTAGGGTCGAGGGTGGGCCTGCAGTCAGCAAGAGTAACTTCGACGACCTCGAAATTGATCCTAGTTGGAATATTGGAGCATCCAGCAAATCACAGGGTCCGACTGTAGAAGGTAAGTTTGATGACGACGATCTCTTCGGTCCGGTTGCAGCGATTGACGTTCGAGACGTTGCAGCAGCGGCTAAGAGTAGTCGGCCGGATAAAGGATCCCGCAAGTCAAAAGATAAGCCTCTGCGTGAGCAGGTTGAAGTTGAGCGCCAGGCCGAAAGCTCTTCCGCTGATAACGGCAATTCTTCGGGCAAAGGTGGTCCAAAGCGAAAGGCACCGAGACAGCAGGATCACGAGCAGGAGGGCGCTCAAGTGCCAGCTCCCAGGCGCAGTGGAGCGATGCCGGGACCGCGTAGGCGTTCAGCCTAGGCGTAAGTGTCTAATTATACACCAATAATTTTATTTCGTTTCGCGTAATATTGCGCGCCAAATCGCTAAGTTCTAAGCGGTCTATACCGTTAATATTACTGTAGGAATACGTTTGGCCATGCGGCACTTAGTCGCTGGCGGCAACACGGATGTGCGACGTAGCGATGACTCTAATCAATAAAATTAATGGATCGCTGATAACGAGTCTCTCAGGTGGGAGTTCGTCTTCATCTGCGTCCGGCAGCTCAACCATAGGCGGCCGCGGCGTTAGCGCGTCATTCGGCGGCGACAGGGTCAGTCTGCAAAATGGACTTGCCGCTGGTAAGCAAGCTTTCACAAACTCATTCCTCAGAACTAGTGATGCGTTTTCGAAATTTCAAGTCACTCAGCAGGCCGTGGGAACACTGCTTGGTCTCACGGATGAACTGGTAGAGCTGGCTGAGCGGGCGTCTGATCCGCAGTCCACTGCTCAGGAGCGCTCTAGAATCAACTCCCAGTTTCAGGTTAAGCGAAAAGAGTTTAAAACTATTCTCAATGAAACCAAACTCGACGGTGTCGACCTGCTGGATAAGAACGACCTCGCTGGTGTTCTCAAGGACGCCGGTATCGACCCCGAGGCGGCGAGCTTTCTTTCTCAGACTTTTAGTTCGGTAGCGGGTTCGGACAACGTAGTTGGATTTGCCAGGTTAGTTTCCGAACAACTCGATACACCGGTCGTCATCACAGGCACTGAGGGGATTATTCTTCGCGGTACTGCTACCCAAACCCAAATATCGGGCGAGGTGGAAGCAGCCGGTGCAGGAGTCATAAGCGGGCAGCTGCTGGCGGGTGAGGATTTGGACGGAGCAAAGAACGTTCTGTTTAACACCACTACCGATTACGGAACTAACCCCAGCGGCAAAGTTGTTATTCAATCCGGCGATGAGACCGGAGTAGGCGGCGATGACCTGGCATACGCAAGTTTTGAAGAGTCGATTGTCATGCTCGACAAAGCTGACAATGACTTTGCGATTGCTGTTGTCGGAGACGACGAGGCTTCGCGGCTGCAGTTCTACGATACTAAAAACGGTACGACGCTCGGTACGGCATTAGCAGTCGGACAAGACACTGATTTACAGAGCTACTCTGCAGCAATCGACCGTGGAGGGGATTTCTTTGTTATATCCGACGGCAGCTCGCTCGTGTTCGGCGATACTTCGACGTACAACAGCTCCGGAACGACGTATTCATTCGATGGCGAAGTCGACGGCGGCCTGAAAGCTTCCGGCGGCGGCTTTCTGTTTGTTAGCTCAAACGTTGATTACGGCGGTGACGGCAGCACTAGAGACCTTTTCTTCGTCGATGGATACGACACAAATGCGCACATAACCAACGTAACCAACGGAAACTTCGGCAACATCGCTCTTGACTCGGTCGATATCTCTAGTGACGGTGGGACCGTGGTTTTCGCGGCGCAGGGCGGCACTCAGCTTTACCACTACGATACTGTTTCTACTGATACTAACGCGATTGCGGGCGTCGACAAGGCTTACGCTGCGTCCTTGAATGCTGATGCATCCGGAGTTGCGGTCAGTATGGTCGGAGGGAACGGCGATACAGTTGTTAGAATATACGAACTGTCGGGATTTACTGCGACGCTTGCCAGCGAGGTAGATTTAAATCTCGGAGGTGAAGCCGGTATTGTGGAAGACCTGGATCTTGATGATAGCGGAAGCAAGGTCGCGTTCGTTGTAGACGGGAGCTACCTCCGAGAAGACGACGAAGTCTTCGTGCTGACTGCTAACAATGGCGGAAAAAGTTCTGAGACTATAAACATTGCCGGATCTAATTTTACATTCGATGAAGATAACGGAAACGTCGTCCGTGCTGCTCAGCTGTCGGAGAATTCAGGTGACGCGAATGTCGACAGAGTTTTTATCGACAATTCGAATCCGGATTTCGTCTACTTCAGCTCAGTTGCAAATATCGGAGCAGGCGTTCCTGCAGGCCTATCGAAAACGACCCAAGCGGACAGCTCTCCGGTTGGTGTAGGTGTGGCGCAGTTGACAACCATTCAGCAGGACTTTGCCTTCTTGGCGCTGAGCGAAGATGGACAGAAGGCTGTGACAACGAAGCAGCTCGAAGACGGGACCTACCGAATTGATTTGTATGATCTGCAGAACCAAACGGTGATCAGCAATCTAGCTGTAACTGACGAAGACCCCTTCGATGCTGCAAACGGCATTGAGGTTTCGATTACCGCCGACGGCTCAAGCGCCCTAGTCCTCGGAGTTGGAACGCCGATCAACGGTGCGGAAACCATTACGTTCTCGGACGGCGATTACGGAATTACTACCGGGAACATTAAGGGCAAAATCGCCCTGAGCGACGTATCGACTGTTTTTTTTAGTGACGCTACCGAGTTTGGGGCTACTGACTCAGTATTCGATTTGATTGTGGCCTCAGGTAATACGGTCGAAGAGATTACCACGAATCAGTCATTCCAGCGTTTTTCTGTCAGCGGCTACACTTTAAACCATGACACTCTAGCGGTCTCCCAAGACGGCTCAAAGGTTGCTACGTCGTTCAAAGACAACGGCTACCTCGCAGTCATCGACACTCAGACGGGAGAAGTGCTCGAGGTTGAAACGGAGGACACTGTTCAATCGGTAGCTTTCAGTGATGATGGATCGCGCCTGGCGGTACTTGAAGGCACTGGTGTAAATCAGGTCTTCACAGTTTATCAGGTAAGTAATTTGCCGGGGACTGAAGACCTAAAAGTCGAAGCGCTTTACTCGGGTCGTACGGGATTCCATAATTTAGGCTCAATACAAATTAACGGCAATGGAACGATCCTCAGTGGAGTCGGTGATGCCTCTCTGAGTGAGCCGACAGATGAGTTGTTTATTTTCACCTCCGATGAGAATTTTCAAAACAGTTTCCAGAAAGTCACATCAGTCGAAGCTCCTGTCGAACCGAAGTCAGGAGGTGATCCGCTCAACCAGGACTTGAGCACTATCGGAGGTGCTCAAATTGCAGCTAATACGCTTAGCGCACTTCGAGACGAGATTAAGAGCGACCTGGGTAAAGTCGGCGAAATAGTCGAAGAGCTGCGCGGCGCCGTAGAGTTTGCGCTTGCGGGGGCCAGGGCGTTTGAATCTGCCGCGGCTCGAGTAGACTCCGCAAGCGCCGATAAGATTGCGGGTGACCTCGTATCGCAAATCAGAAGTGCCACCGGCGACTCACTAATCGGCGCACATAGCAGCCTAGATCAGCTGCTCGCCAAACAGCTGCTGGGCTAAGCTAGCCCTTAGACCTAAGCCGCTTAGTAGGCTAATATACCGCCAGTTTTGGGAGTATTTCTATGCCGCGAATAGCGTGGTTTTCGCCACTGGATCCTGGAAAAAGCTTAAAATCCTCGTCGTTTAGTCGAGCAGTCCTCGCTCGAGCTCCTGAGGACTGGGATATCGAGTTGTTCACCGACGAGGAGTGTCTGAGGTCTCTTGGGCGAGTCCAAGCGCCTAAATTTCTCGATTATCCGATTTATGTGCACCACCAAGCTTTCCTTAGGGACAGTTCTAAACCGTTTGATGCTTTCGTGTTTCAGCTTGAGAATCATTCTCGCTGCGGATTTGTGCGACGGGCTATGCAGCTGTGGCCCGGTTTGATCGTGTGTCACGACGCCGGGTTTAGCGAACTGGAATTAAGCGCTTTTGGCCACTCGACTACCGGAGCGGCGCTGAATGACCGTCTGCTGGAGTTGTACGGTGACGAGGCACCGGCGCTTGGCGACTGGCAGGCGCGGGGTTGGTCGATTGAGTCAATGTCGTCGAAGTATTTGAACACGGCGGATTTGCGGGGGGCTTCGTTGCTGCTTGCTACTACCGAGCGAGCTAAGCAGGAGCTAGGAGCCAATAATCCTGACATTCCGGTTAGCATAACCGCTTTTCCGGTTAAGGCTGTGCGCAAGGAGGCGGCGTCAGCGAATCGTTCAGCGCTGCGCCAGAAGCTCGGCTTGGCCCAGGGCTCGCCGATCCTGACGACTTGCGCGGATGTCTTTGTTGAAGATCGGATGGCGCTGATTTTGGAGGCTTTCTCAAACTTGCATGCCGAACTGCTTCAAACGAAAGCAACTCCTTCAGAAGAGCTTGTGCATTTAGTATGGATTTTAGAGAGTCCAGCCGACACCCAGCGGGTGAAATCGATAGTTGATCGCTATGCGAAAGACCTCCCACAACGAGTCATTCATTTCGTGAATGCCGAGAGTGAAGAGAGCAGATTGAGTTGGATCGATATAGGCGACATCTTTCTTGCTCCGCGCTTCAGTAACGTGCGCGGAATTTCGCTCGAAGTTCTAGGAGCGCTGGCTCGAGGTATCCCGTCGATTGTGCCGCGTTTCGGTGCCGAGCAGGATATTCCGAAGTCAGCCGCGCTTCATGTTTCGGTCGGTGCCGGAGAATGTGCCGAGATTACTGACGCCCTAAGGGAGCTGCTTTCGAATCGTCAGCTCTACCAGGCTGTTTCCGACAATGCGCGCAGCTTTGTGGAAGTCGTATGCGATCCCGGAGCTGTGGTGGAGGATATGAACGTATTGTTGTTTGAGCGGGGAAGGAAGCTGGCGCGTGATCTTGAGGCTAGGCGTGGAGAGTACGGACAGTCACGCCGCGCTTTCAGCGCCGAGTTGATGGACTCTCTCAGTGAGCAAGGTTTGGCGGAGCGGGCTGTTCGCGATTTTTCCTGGCAGCATTTCGGGAGGCAGTAATGGAGCGGACTTGGCCGAAGCGTATAGCCGCGGTCCTGCCGCGATACGGCGAATCACTGGGTGGCGGTGCTGAGACACTCACTAAAGCTTTGATCGAGCGAATAGTCGCCGACTGCGGCAGTGATACTGAGCGTGTCGAAGTTTGGACTACCTGCGCGCTTGATCACAGGACATGGGAAAACGAACTTCCGGCAGGCATCGCTAGTGTCGGCGGAATAACAGTCAGGCGTTTCCCTGTTGATAAGCGCGACCTTGAAGTCTTCATTAGAGCCGAGCATGCGATGCGCGACGGTTTCCCGCTGAGTATCGAGCAGCAGCTGGACTGGCTCGCAAACTCCGTCAATTCCCGAGCATTGTATGAGCATATCGCGGAGCACGGTAAACAGTTTGATGCAATTTTCTTTGCGCCATACCTGTTCGCTACGTCTTTTTGGGGAGCACTGATACACCCTGAGCGCTCACTGTTGATTCCCTGTCTACACAACGAGCATTACGCATTTCAGGATGTTTTCGCGTATCTATTCTCACAAGTTCGGGGCTTATTATTTAACGCCGCTCCGGAAAGAGAGCTCGCCGAACAACTCTACGGACGCCCGGTGCTTGACGGAAAATCTGCGGTTGTCGGTATGGGATTTGAGCCGCCGCGGGTTGCGGAGTCCAGACTCCCGGGCGAGCTGAAAGGGAAGCGGTTTATTTTGTACTCCGGGCGCAAAGAAACCGGCAAAAATCTCGATTTGTTGATCGAAGGTTTTGAGTCCTACTGTGTTGAGGAACCGGATGAAGATTTATATCTAGTAATAATAGGTTCCGGCTCGATTGATTTTCGCCAAGAGCTGCCCGCACGAGTGCTTGATCTGGGTTTCGTGTCCGAGGAAACTAAAGAAGCCTTAATGAGACAAGCTATGTTCTTGTGCCAGCCTTCGGTCAATGAGTCGTTTTCGATTGTGATGATGGAAGCCTGGCTGCGGGGAACGGCCTGCGTTGTTCACGCAGACTGCGCTGTGACCAGGGACCATGTTGTGCGCAGCGGCGGTGGATTATTCTTTTCGAACGTGGGCGAATTCTGCGCGGTGGTCAGTGAACTTGTTGCCAACCCGGACTTGTGTAGTAATCTTGCTAGGGCAGGGCAGTCTTACGTTGAGAACGAGTATAGCTGGGATGCCGTTTTGAACAGACTAAATGCGGCGTTCGACCTGTGCGGGCTGCTGCCCTCGGAATCGGATTCAGGCAATGACGAAGCAACCCAAGAACAACAGGCAAGCATCGGCGCGGCTCGACGAGCTGTATGAGCTGATAGAAGAAGCCAACCGCCGCTATTACCAAGAAGACAGCCCAACAATCTCCGACGCCGAATATGATCGCTTTTTTCGCGAGCTGGAGGCCTTAGAGTCTGAGAATCCTGAGCTGGCGCGCAGTGATTCCCCGACCAAGAAAGTCGGTGCAAAACCAAGCGAGACCTTTCAGCCTGTTCCTCATCGGGAGCCGATGCTTTCGCTTGCGAATGCATTTTCGGAGGAGGAGTTTCTCCAGTTCGACCAGCGCTGCCGTAAGCTATTGGAGGAACGTGCGAAAGAGCTTACTTATATCGTAGAGGAAAAGTTCGACGGTCTTGCGGTTGAGATAGTCTACGAACACGGAGAACTGACGACTGCTTCTACTCGCGGAGACGGAGAGGTAGGGGAAAACATCACGGCAAACATTCGTACGATCTCAAGCATTCCAAACAAACTTTCTAAAAAGGGGTTAAGTAAGCTCGGAGGGCCGGAGCGATTAGAAGTTCGCGGTGAAGTCTATATGTCGCTCGACGGCTTCAAAGCACTTAACGATCGCCGCCTTGCGGCAGCCGAACCTGCGTTCGCTAATCCGCGAAACGCGGCGGCGGGCTCTCTCCGGCAGCTCGACCCGGCAGTAACTGCCCGGCGGCCGCTGGAGTTTGTAGCCTACGGTTTAACCTCCCCATCCGAACTGCCGATCGGCACTCAAGCGGAATGCATCCGAGTGCTGTCAAATCTCGGATTCCAAATCGATCCCCAGCTTCTAGAAAAAGCTGATAGTGAAGCGGTGCTTAATCATTTTTTGGCCCTGGCCGAGAAGCGTCACGATCTCCCTTATGAAATTGACGGTATCGTAGCCAAGGTCAATTCTTTTGAATTACAGCAAGTGCTGGGAACTCGTTCAAGGACTCCTCGGTGGGCGGTTGCTGTTAAATTCAAGCCGGAGGAAGCGTTTACGGTTTTAAACGACATAAGTGTCCAGGTTGGGCGCACCGGAGTGCTGACGCCTGTTGCAGAACTTGAGCCCGTCGAAGTCGGCGGTGTTACTGTGAGCCGAGCGACTCTTCATAATCAAGATGAGATTGATCGCAAGGATATTCGCATCGGGGATACAGTCGTGGTTAGAAGACAGGGTGACGTTATCCCTGCGGTCGTGGCCGTCATCGAAAACAAACGCAGCGGCGATGAGAAGAAATTCAAGCTGCCTGACACCTGTCCAGTCTGTGGTTCGGACGTTGGAAAAGAAAGCGCTGAAGATGTCGGAGTGCGCTGCCTAAACCCGCGCTGTCCGGCCAAGTTGCATGAGAGGTTGAAACACTTTGTCGGACGACGGGCAATGGATATCGATTCACTCGGATCGAAGCTTCTTGAGGCCCTGGCAGAATCGGGGCGCGTCAGCAGCTTCGCGGATTTATATGATCTAAAGCAGGAAGAGCTGGCGTCGATGGAGCGGATGGGAGAAAAATCCGCGGCTAATATCGTTGAGGCAATAGAGTCCAGCAAAGACGTTGCTTTGGCACGTTTTCTTTTTGCGCTGGGAATTCGTCACGTAGGGGAACGCACAGCTCAGCTTCTAGCTGAACATGCCGGCAGCCTGGAAGTTCTTCGCTCTATGGGTGAGGAGGAGCTAGAGAAGATTTCCGACATCGGTCCTAAAGTTGCCGCATCGATAAAAACCTTCTTCGACGATCCGCAGGAGCAGGCGGTTATTAACGAGCTGCTTCGGCGCGGTGTCAGTCCTAAGGCGGTGGAGCAGAACTCCAACGGAGCTTTCGCCGGTGAAACCGTCGTTCTTACCGGTTCGCTCTCTTCGCTTACCCGAGACGAGGCCAAGTCGCTTATCGAAAAAGCCGGCGGAAAGATAAGCAGTAGTGTCGGCAAGTCAACGACCCTGCTGGTGGCCGGTGAGAAAGCCGGTTCCAAGCTAGAGAAAGCTGAGAAACAGGGAATAGCCGTTATCGATGAGCAGACTCTGCTCCAGCGGTTGAACGGCTAAAAGGGGCCCGGCAATGAAAGAGAAGCCGAGGGATGCATTAAGCGAGAAGCGGCTAAAGCAGCTGCCTGCGTCGCCGGGTGTTTATTTGATGAAGGACGCTGCGGGCAAGGTGCTTTATGTCGGGAAAGCGAAAGTTCTGCGTTCTAGAGTAAGAAGTTATTTCAGCGGCAGCGATACGCGCGCAAGCATTCCTTATCTGCTAGATCGTGTGCATTCGATCGATACGCTTGTAACTGAAAACGAGCGTCAAGCGATAATTCTGGAACAAGATTTAATTCGCAAGTACAAGCCTCGATACAACGTGCGCTTGAAAGATGACAAAGCGCCATTCGTTGTCAGAATAGACTTTAATGCCGATTGGCCGAGGCTGGAACTTGTTAGGAAGATTCAGGACGACGGAGCCCGTTACATCGGGCCCTTTGCTTACTCTTATGAACTTCGTTCGCTGCTCGATGTGATTCGCAACACTATTCCTTTGCGCACTTGCAGTGATGCTGTGTTGAACAACCGCGTTAGACCCTGTCTCGAGTATCAGATTAAGCGCTGTGCAGGACCCTGCTGCTTGGATGTAGATCCGGCTGAGTACCGCGCATGGCTCAATCAGGCGGTGCAGATTCTCGAAGGCAAGAACACCGAAGTTATAAAAGACCTTGAGACTCAAATGGACAAAGCCAGCCGCGAGCTTAGGTTCGAAGACGCCGCTGCTATTCGAGATCGTTTGGAGGTTCTGCAAAACGTCGGCAGTGATGAAAACGTGGTGCGCTTCAAAGGCGGCTCCCGCGATGCTTTCGGATTGCTGCGAAACGGGACCCAGGCGGAAGTTTCAATTCTCGCAGTTAGGCGCGGCAAGCTTTTTGAATCGAGAACATTCGGGTTCTCGGAGGTCGAGGAGGACGATCAGGAGCTGATTGGATCCGTCATGCTGCAGTATTACGCTGCAACCGGAGACATTCCGGATGAGATTTTCGTTCCAACGGAGCTGGATGACGCTGACGCTCGTGCGGAGCTTTTGAGCGAGCAGCGCGGCAAGAAAACTGCTGTTAGAGTGCCGCTTCGGGGAAGCGGCAGGCGACTGCTAAAGCTGGCCTCAGAGAATGCGGAGCAGAATTTCAAGGCACGCTTTCTTGGCACAAGTCAGAAAGAAGCGCCGCTGCGAACGCTGCGAGATGCGCTTTCGCTGGAAGAAATCCCGCGCACGATTGCCTGCGCGGACATTTCACATTTTCAAGGCGGCGAAACGGTTGCATCGGTTGTTTTTTTCAAAGATGCAGTGCCGGACAAGCAGCGCTACCGTCGATTCCGCCTGCCTGAGCTGGACAAGCCCGATGATTTTGAGGCTATGCGCCAGGTTGTAAAGCGCTACTTAAGCCGTGGGGCGGAAGAGAATGAGCTTCCCGACTTGTTGATTATTGACGGCGGTATTGCCCAGCTGAATCAAGCGCTTGTTGTGCGGCGTGAGCTCGGTCTATTGCGGCCGGAAATGGTTGGATTGGCCAAGAAGCGTGGTTTGCAAACGGGATATCGAGACGCGCTACTGCCCGCGCCGAAGCCCGAACGGATATATACCCCCGGCGCACAGGTTCCGGTTGTTTTAAGGCCGGGAAGCGCGGAGTTGCACCTGGTTGAGCGCATCAGGGACGAAGCGCACCGCTTCGCTATCACGTTTCATCGCGAACGCCGAACAAGAAGAACTTTTACGTCGGAACTCGACAAGATTCCGGGCATTGGAGAAAAGCGACGTCTTGCGCTGCTTCGGGAATTCGGCAGTGTTCAAGCGGTGCGGGAAGCCGAACCGCACGAGCTAAGCAGTCGCTGCGGCATACCGGAAAAGCTGGCGCAAAGGATCATCCAAGCACTCAATCCGCAAAAAGTTTCCGAGTAATTACATCAGTCCGGCGACGCGCGCCTTCATTTTCGCGAAGTTTCGGGACTTAACGACGCCAGGCGTAAGAGGCTTTGTGTTGTATAGAACCTCAAAATAACTGCGTCCCAAGCGTTCATGGGCGAGTTTCCTGTCTCCTGCGGCAACATTTCCGCCGTGAGGTCGATATAAACGAGCGAGGCTCATCAGAGTGCCTCTCGCGTCGTACGCGGCGTGATTAATGATCTTTATCGACAGTTCATCGGCAGCCAATTCGTGACTCGGCTCAAAAACAATCTTCGGTCGCTGGGCGTTATTATCTGTGTCGTATTGCAGGCGCGTATGTCCGAGAAGGTCGTGGGCCATCTCGTGCGCGATAACCGCAGCGAGTTCGGCCTCCGAGCGCAGGATTTCCAGTAGACCGGTTGTGAGGACAATCGTTCTGGCTCCCAGCGAATAAGCATTCGGCGAGCTGGTTTTAGCGACAATGATCGTCCATGGCCTTCCCTTGCTGTGACGTCTGGCTCCGTCCGAGGCGCGCTCGTACTCGTACTTCCACGCGAGGTTGGTGCCGGGGGGCAGCCAGTCACGCATGACGGCGAGGGGCTCGTTCTCCACCGGAACGTGGACCTTGAAGCCCGTGCCGGTGTCCGGGTTCGGCGCGGTGAAGATGCCGTTCACGCTGAACATCCCGTAGTGCGGCGCACGACGGTTCCACGTGCTGTGGCAGTTCGCGCACGCGATGGTCGCGTTGGACTCGTGGAAGTCCACGAAGTCGTCGTCGATCGCGTTGCACTCACCCTGGATGGAGCCCATCGGCCACGGCGACTGGTAGTTGGAGGGGACCTCGAGCTCGCTCTCGTCACCCGTGGACCCGTAGCAGGTGGTGTCCTGGTTCGGGGTGGCGGTGGGCTCGGCGGCCGGCGCGTTGGCCGAACGGCAGGTGA
>JAUIIP010000351.1 GCA_030431555.1 bacterium | reverse complement strand
CGCACGAGCCTAGTCTTCGGCTGCATGAGTGAATCGGCTGGCGCTAGATTTCGAGCCGGTCTGGCGGCGCTGACGGTAGCTGAGTATTTTCAGGAGGACTCAAAAGATGTCCTTTTGTACGTAGACAATATCGCGCGATTTGCGCTTGCTGGTTCCGAAGTCTCGTCCTTGATGGGGCGGCTGCCCGGACAAATCGGCTATTCTCCCACGCTGGATATTGATATCGGCGAGTTCCAAGAGCGAATTGCGATGACATCGGAAGGCTCAATTACTTCGATTCAAACCGCCTACCTTCCTGCTGATGATTATACTGACCCAATTGTGGTTGCGACTCTTAACCATGCTGATGTGGTGGTGGAGCTCTCAAGAAGCTTGTGCGAGATGGGAATCTTTCCTTCGGTTGATCCGCTTAAGACCTCATCGGTTCTTATGGACCCGGCTGTAGTGGGGGAGAAACATTTTAATGTCGCGCGCAAAGTTCAGCAGATAATTCAGCGCTATCATGAGCTGCAGGATATTCTGGCGGTATTGGGGCGCGACGAGTTGTCAGAAGAAGACCAAGTAGTGCTGACGAGAGCGCGTAGAATTTATCAGTTCATGTCTCAGCCGTTTTCGGCGGCGACTGAGTTGACTGGAATACCTGGAAAGCTCGTGCCGCTCGAGAAGACTGTTCGGGGATTCGATGAGATTTTGCAGGGCAACTGCGACGACTTTCCGGAGCAGGCGTTCTATATGATTGGTGATATTGAGGATTTAAGCGCTTAGCGGCTATTTAAGCACACGATTCAGCTTGCATTGTCCATAACTGTTAGCGGTGGTGTCGTTAATTGTGGGTGGAAACAATGATTCGTCGTGGGATTTATCCTTTCCTTAAATATATCCAGATTTGTTCCTGTATTCTCATAGTTTCGCTCTGTTCTTCAGCAGATGCGGAACAATTGCTGAGGTCAAATGGCGCTTCTGCTGCAGCTTCAAGCGCTGCTGAGTTTACACCTATTTGCTCCGGAGGAGTGGTCGGGGACGGCTTGGAGTCTGTCTGCGAGCCGCCGAGTTCTGTTCATATTCAATGTCCCGATGGAGTGACGGTCGCCTGCGATGGTGGGAACGTGCTGACGCCGGACTGTGTTCTACATCTACCCATCGACGCCTGTAGTTTGCCTGGCGTGAACCCCGGAGAGGTGCTGCCGGTTGACGACTTGCGGATTCTACTTCGCACGTTAAGAAGTTTGTATGATGAAATTACGACATATGCTCAGGCGCTCGTCGTCTGCGTTACCGCGCATGAGACGATGCATGGAATCCACGCCTCGCGCTCCAGCGGCGGGCCGCTGCTGGCGTGCTCTTCAGAAACTGGCGCTTATGATGAAGAAATGCGCTGCTGGTCAGAGGCTCTGGAGAACTGTGAGTCGCAGTCTGATTGTGACGCAATGCAGCGGCATCTCGATTTTGCGACCAGAGCGCGGAACTACAATCAGTGCTTGTGTTCGGTTCACCCCGATCCTTGGCTTGATAGCCTAATTTTCGGAACCGATTCCGGGTCGGATCCCACTTGGCCGGAACTTTGCGCTTCCTGCCAAGAGGCAACGGACTACGACGATCCGGGCGGGAATTACTGTAACGCCAATGACCCAGCTAATCCCTGGATTATCGGTTAGGCAGGCGAGGGCTATGGGCCGCTGCTAGTGCGCGGCCTTCTTTCTTATATAGATTACCTTTTCGACCTCGGCGATTAGCTGACCGTCTTCACCGGTGACTTGGGTGCGAAATGTTGGCTCGACTTTTCGTTTGGACTCTAACTGTTCGCGAATTGACTGAACAACGTCTTGTGGGACGGAAAACTCTGCGCTGACTTTGCCTTTGCCCGGGCTGATAAAACGGATTGTTGCAGCCTTGTCCCAGACCAAATACTCCGGTCCTAGCTGCTTCATCAACAGCAGCATGAACCAGGGATCGCAAAGCGAGTAGAGTGAACCGCCATAGTGGACACCTACATAGTTGCGGTTCCAAAATCTAAGCGGCATCTCGGCCCTAAGGTAACTTGCATCCTTCGAGCGCTCGACGACTCGAATTCCCGCGCCAAGAAATGGTGGATAGAAGTTGACAAGGCGATCGAGAAGTTTCTGCCTAAAAGCGCTCATTAATCACCTAAGATTGCTGTAGTCTCGCTAAAAGCAATCCTAGCAGATCGGTCCGGGCAGCGCCCACAAAAGGGAAGCAGTTTCTCCTATCTGCATCTACTCTATACTTTGACAAAATGCGGTGGATTGCGAAAATTACAGAAGCACGTATTTCTCCTTTCCTTGAGCCGGAGT
>JAUIIP010000087.1 GCA_030431555.1 bacterium | reverse complement strand
GAAGCTTGGGTCAGGTATCAGTCATATGTGCAGCGACGCATGCAGCAGGAGCCGCTGCAGTATATCTTGGGTCAGACAAGTTTTCGAGAAATTGAGCTAATCAGTGGTCCCGGGGTCCTGATCCCTCGCCCCGAGACTGAGCGCTTGGTCGAGCACGCCCTTTCGCTATTCCAAGGAACTGAGACTGACTTTCGAATCATCGATGTCGGCACCGGGACTGGTGCAATCATTTTGTCGATGTTGGTAGAGCTGCGCTCAAAGTTTGGCACCGGGTTTTGCCGTCGCGGTGAATTCATAGCTACAGATGTATCTACGACAGCCTTGGATTACGCCTCGCGCAACGCGGCGGCATTGGGTGTTGAAGAACAAGTGCGATTCGTTCCTCAGGCGTACCTGGGCGGACTTAGCCCGCGCAGCAGCGAAGCGAGTACTTTAATTATAAGCAATCCGCCGTACATAGAGTCCGGAGCCGTTCTGCCGATCAGCGTAAGTAATTATGAACCCGAGCTTGCGCTTCGGGCAGGTGAAGCCGGGATGGATGTGATCGAGCCGCTTATAGAGAGCTGCGTCAGCTGGATTGAGGCTGGGGCTGTCCTTCTGCTTGAGATTGGCGATGAGCAGCAATCTGCGGTAGAATCCTGCGCCGCTGGGTCAGGAAAGATTGATTGCCGCTTTATTCAAGATCTACAGAGAGTTGACAGGATTGCGGAGCTAACGCGATGCGAGAGCAGTACGTTATTGAAGGTGGGCAGAGGCTCGAGGGGGCAGTAAGTGTCTCCGGCGCAAAGAACGCTGCGCTGCCGCTTATTATATCCACTCTGCTGACTGCCGAGCCTTGCCGCCTGACCAATGTGCCTGACCTTGAAGATATCGCAGTTACTCTGCGGATGCTGGGTATGCTCGGAGCAAAATCGAAGTTCCGGGGCGGAGTGCTTGAGATAGAAACTCCCTCAATTGACGGCACTGTTGCGCCATATGCTTTGGTTAAAGCGCTGCGCGCGTCCTTTTGGGTTCTAGGTCCGCTTTTAGCACGAGTCGGAGAAGCTAGAGTTGCCTTGCCTGGCGGAGATGCGATTGGTTCGCGCCCGGTGGATCTACACCTTAAGGGGCTTGCGGCGCTCGGCGCCGATATTCGATTTATGCAAGGCGCAGTGGTCGCGCACGCACCGGGAAAGCTTCGCGGAGCGAAAATCAATTTGGAATATCCTTCAGTCGGAGCGACCCATCATCTTTTGATGACGGCCTCAAGGGTTGAAGGAGAAACGATTATAGAAGGAGCGGCGCGCGAGCCTGAAGTTGTTGCCCTAGCAGAACTGCTTATTGCCATGGGTGCAGAAATCGAGGGTGCCGGATCGTCTGTGCTTCGCATCGTCGGGCGCGATGAGCTGGGAGGTGCACAGATCGAAGTTATCGGTGACCGAATCGAGGCCGCAACATACTTAGTCGCCGGCGCGATGACCGCGGGTGAAGTCTCGGTTGAGGGAATAGGCAAAGATGCGATGCAGTCTACTCTCGAAGTTCTTTCCGAAATGGGGGCGGAGCTGGAGGCCGGTGAAAACAGCATTTCGATTAGGGCAGAGAATAGACTGAAATCGGCGGCGTTTAGCACTGCTCCAATTCCTGGCTTGGCTACGGACGTGCAGCCGCTGTTGATGGCGGCGGCAACTGTTGCTGACGGCACTAGTGTAATTACTGAAACAGTTTTCGATAATCGCTTCGGCCATGTGGCTGAATACAGGCGGCTTGGCGCAGACATTGAGCTGGACGGAAGAACTGCGACCGTGAAAGGTGTTGCGCAGTTGAGCGGTGCACCGGTCGAGGCGACAGACATTCGAGCGGCGGCAGGTCTAGTGCTTATGGGGCTCGCTGCAGCCGGAACAACCGAAATTAACGAAATCCATCATCTTGATCGGGGATATGAATCGCTGACCGAAAAGTTTTGTTCGCTCGGCGCCAAGATTTCAAGAACTCCGGTTGCTGAAGATAGAGAGCTGGTTTTTGGCTGCTGACCGATGCCTGGAAACGAACAACAGACAGTACTCGATCTCAAGTCCGCTAAGCCGTTTGGCCGTCGGTACTTCGTCCCGCATAGCGGCGTAGCAGAGGCCGTTCTAGCTGTAGAGCAAGCGGTCGAGCAGGTGAAAGCCGACGATTCAGAGTCTCAATTTATATACGTGTTCGGACCGGAGGGAGTTGGCAAGACCCACTTGCTGAAAAGCTGTGAAGAGGCCGCACACAATGCGGGTCTGCCTGCCGACAAAGCAGACTTTATCGATTTTGGCTCTGAGGTATCGGAAGATGATGCCCCCCATTTTAATGAAGTTTACGAACGCGTTCGCCGGGCCGGGGGGCTGCTGGTCTCGGCGGGGCGTCAAGACCCTTCGAATTCCGAGATAACCCCTCACGTAAGGAGTCGCCTTCTGGCGGGCCGTTTCTTCGAGTTGAAGCACCCTTCCGAGTCTGAATTTAAGCCCATTATTAAGTCACTTTTGGAGCGCAGGAATATCCAGCTCTCGGAGTTTAGCATCGACTATCTGCTTCGCCGTTTGCCGCGCAAACCTTTGTCATTTGATGCACTTTTTGCTAGGATTGCCGAACTCTGTTTGTCTGAGTCACGGCCTGCTGGGTTGGGCGTTATCCGCGAAGTTTTTAACGAATCATCTCAGAAATAGATAATCTTTTTATACTATGGCAAATCGAAGAGTTGTAGTGACGGGAGTGGGCCTTGCGTGCCCGGTTGGGAATTCGGTTCCGGAGGCCTGGAAGAATCTTACTTCAGGTGTCTCAGGCATCGATACGATTTCTCAATTTGATACCGAGAACGGCTTCCCGGTTAGAATTGCGGCAGAAGTAAAGGACTTTGATCCTGCTTCGGTTATACCGACCAAAGAACTACGTCGCTACGACCGCTACGCCCAGTTGGCAGTCTATGCCGCGCACGAGGCTTGGGAAGACTCCGGTATTGCTGGAAGCAGTTACTCTGCGCCGCGCATGGGCTGTATCCTTGGAGTCGGGATCGGCGGTCTGCGCTCTCTGGAAGAGGAGCATGTTAAAGCCCTTGAAGGCGGTCCGCGAAAAGTTTCTCCTTTTTTAATCCCCAAACTAATCAGCAACCTCGGTCCGGGACACATCGCTATTAAGTATGGTCTGCAAGGCGTCAACTACACCGTCACGAGCGCCTGCACATCAGGCACACATGCGGTCGGCGAAGCTTTCAGAATGATCCGAGACGGTCTGCAGGATGTAGTTGTGACAGGCGGAGCTGAGGCGGCAATCACTAAATTGAGTGTTGCCGGATTTGCCCGGATGCAGGCTCTTTCAACTCGCAACGACGAGCCTAAGCGTGCCAGTCGTCCCTTCGATCGAGACCGTGACGGTTTTGTGATGGGTGAAGGAGCTGCGATTCTTGTGCTTGAGGAGATGGAGTCCGCTAGAAAGCGTGGAGCGAACATCTACGCGGAAGTGACGGGCTACGGGTTCTCCTGTGATGCTCACCACATCACCGCGCCGGCTGAAGACGGCTCAGGAGCGCGTTTCTGTATGACGGAAGCTCTTTCGTGTGCAGGTCTCGCACCGGAACAAATTACTTATATTAATGCGCACGGGACCTCGACTCCGATCAATGACCCTGCCGAAACTGCGGCAATCAAGCAGGTGTTCGGAGCTTATGCCAAGGAAGGTCTACTCGTAAGTTCCACGAAATCTATGACGGGACATCTATTAGGTGCGGCCGGCGGCTTGGAAGCGGTTTTTTGTTCGCTGGCTATTAAGCATGGTGTCGTCCCGCCAACTACGAATTTAGAGAATCCCGAGGAGGGGTGTGACCTGGACTATGTTGCGAACGAGGCTAGGGAAGTCGAAGTGACCGCGGCAATGTCTAACTCCTTCGGTTTTGGGGGCACTAATGCCTCGATAATTATGCAAAGGCTTTCTTAAGAGACCTCGACTTAATGCTACCGGCGGCAAACATGGAAAACCCGGCGAAAAAACTTACGGTCGCCAGCGAAATTCTCGGCACCGGGATGTGTGTGCCGGATAGGGTAGTCAGCAACGAACATTTTGCCGCATATTTAGAAACCAGCGACGAGTGGATTCGCGAGCGAACCGGAATCGTCGAGCGTCGCTGGTGCGATGAGGTTACATCAGCCAGTGCTCTGGCAGAACCTGCCTGCCGTGACGCTATTAAAGCAGCCGGACTTACCGCAGCTGATATTGACGGGATCGTCCTAGGAACCGTAACACCGGACAACATCTTCCCCAGCACTGCCTGCTATTTGCAAAGTCGACTTGGCATCCAAAGCGGTTATGCGATGGATGTTAATGCAGTCTGTTCCGGATTCGTCTATGCACTGACGACGGCTGACGCTTTGATTAGGGCGGGTCAGGGAACCAATGTTTTGGTTGTCGGTGTTGATATTTACAGCCGCATTATCGATCCGAACGATCGAGGGACCTGTGTGCTGTTCGGCGACGGAGCCGGCGCAGTTGTTTTGTCGCGCAAGAAGGGCGACAAGCTCGTCGATGGTGCCTTCGGCGACCATATGGTTGAAGGCGATGTTCGGGACATCAGCGGTATCTACGGCTCGGAATTGAGAGCTGACGGCCGCTACGCCGATCTGCTCTGCGTGCCGATGGGAACCGCCCATCCACCGACTCCGGAGTCGCTTCAGCGAGGCGACCACTTCTTGAAAATGCAGGGTCGGGAAGTATTTAAGTTCGCCGTCCGATCGCTTGCGGACGTTACTAAGAACGTCCTCGATAAAGCCGGGGTTGCGATCGAGGAAGTTGACCACTTCGTTTCGCACCAAGCGAATAAGCGAATTTTGCTTTCAATGGCTAAGCACTTGGGTGTGTCCGAGGACAAGGTTCCTATTAACGTCGATAAATACGGCAATACCAGCGCTGCTACGATTCCGATTGTCCTGGCTGAGTGTGAGCGATCGGGCCGAATCAAAAAAGGCGATTTGGTGCTTCTCTCCGCGGTCGGTGGAGGATTTTCGTGGGGAGCGGTTCTGGTTCGCTGGTAGTCGACTTGAAGCCGCGCACCCTCCAGGCGCTTGTTTTCTCTTTTCTTGCGTTCGGCCTACTGCTGCGATTGCTGGGTGCAGCGGGTGAGCCTTGGTTGGACGAGGTGTGGACATTCAACGTCGTATCCTCGTTTGTCTCCATTCAAGAAGTGCTCACTTGGTACTCCGACAATAACCACCTGCTAAACAGTGCTTGGGTCTTTTTTATGTCTGAGTCCGGCGCGAACTCCTGGCGCGCGCTGGCCCTGCTTAGCTCGGCGGTGCTGCTGGCGATGCCTGGGTTTAGGGCGCTGCGCGGTGATAGTGAGAGCTTAATATTACTCATGTTGTTCAGCGTATCCTATCCGCTTACGGTCTATGGCAGCGAAGCAAGGGGCTATGCTCCAATGTTGGCTGCGCTGGCAGGCGCGTATTTTATTTGTGTGGATTTTACACGCGAACGTCCGACTCAAGGGCGCCATCTTCTCGTGTTTCAAATTTACTGCTGCCTGGCGCTGCTGAGTCATGGTTCCTCGCTCAGCGCCGTTGCCGCGCTTTGTTTGTGGATTGGACTTGTTCGCGGCTGGAGAGCATTCCTCTTGTATAGCTGGCTTCCGGCAGCGTGCGCTTTGCTGCTGTGGCTCGGATTCTTTCGCTATCTGCCGCCCGGCAGCGGCGATTTAGGCAATGAGGCTTTTGCGTTAATTGACGCATTGTCTGTTGCAGTCGGCGGGCCAACTCTTGTCTTAGGTTCACCAGAGGGAGCTGTAGGTTTAATAGGCGCTTTGCTGTCGCTTGCGCTAATTTTGAATGCGTTTCTCGGGTTGAGAAGCTCCAACGACAATCGGTGGCAGCTGTTTGCCCTGGGAGTGTTTATTGTTCCTGCCGTAGTGCTGGTGGCATTCCAGCCCCGCGTTCTTTATGCCCGCTATTTCGTCGGCAGCATTCTATTCGTTTACTTCTTGTTGGCTGCGTATTTTCGCACGCTTTATGCTCGCGGATATCAAGTGCCGGTCTATTTAATGGCAGCGGTAATAACTGCGGCGAGCAGCTATCAAACGACCCGGTTTATCTTTACGCAGCGAAACAGCTACGCAAAAGCTCTGGCAGCTTTCGAAAAGTCTGACATAATTGCAAGTGACCATGATTTCCGCCACGGGACGATGATTAAGTACGCTCTCGGGCAGGATTCTCCGCTGCTGCACGCTTCCGGGGATACAAACTCGCTTCCGACTTGGGCGAAGCTTAGGGAGAGCTCAGATCGCCGACCGAACGCGCTGATTCTCCACAGCAGCCGCAGTGTGAGCTTCCCCCTGCGCTCAAGTCGGAATGACGAGGAGTTTTGTCTGCAGCAGGTCTATCCCGGAGGTCGTTTGTCGGGCTGGAGTTTGGCGGTATACCGGCCATGCGAACCCGAGTCAGCTACCACGGGTTCGTCGCGTGAACCGTGACCTCTGGTATGAAGCCGCGGTCGTCCATCTCCAACGCTGAGATTATCGTGTGGGCGATCTCTTTGCTTCGCAGTTTGTTCTCCTGTTCAGGCCGCTCGGTGCGGTCGGTCTGGCCGAATGCTGTTGTGACTAAACTCGGATTGACTTGAATAATCCGGACGTTGTGCTTTCGCAGCTCTGCTCGCCAGCATTCGGACATTGAACGCAATGCAAACTTCGATGCCGAGTAAACCGAACCGTTCTCATATCCCTTCAGTGCCGCCGTCGATGCAATGTTGACGATTGTTCCGTGGTTCTGCTCAACGAAGATCTTCGCCGCCCGCTGCGCGATCATTGCCGCTCCGTAAACATTGACTTCGAAAATCTTACGAAAGTCCTCGCGTGATGCTTCGAGTAAAGGCTTGGTTACCCCAATGCCTGCGTTGTTCACCAGGCAGTCCAGACCTCCAAGTTGAGTCTTGGCCTGTTCGATCGTCTTGTCGTTGTCATCGTCATCCGAGACGTCAGCGACGACGGGAAATGCGCCAATCTCCGAGGCAGCCTGTTCCAGCCGACCTGCGTCCCTGCCGGTGATGATTACCTTGGCGCCTTTCTCAACCAAAGATTTCGCAGTTTCTTTGCCGATCCCGAGGCTGCCTCCGGTGACAATTATTCTAGAATTCTCAAGTTTCATGCGCGACTCCTTCGGTTAACTGATTGCAGTCAGCAGTGTTCTTCAAACGCCGCCGTGAGCTTGGCCGCTATTTGCTGCGGACTAAATCCTTCGATGTCTTTTCGCTCAAGCATGAACGCGACCTGACCATCCTTAAGGAGCGCCATCGAGGGCGAGGAAGGCGGGTAGCCGACAAAAAAGCTTCGTGCGGCGTCGGTTGCTTCCTTGTCCTGACCGGCGAAGACTGTAAAAAACTTGTCCGGCTTCTTGCTGTGAGACATTGCCATTGCGACACCGGGCCGGGCTCCACCAGCCGCGCAGCCGCAAACGGAATTAACGATAACGAGAGCGGTTCCGCTGAGGTCCTGTAGATTTGCGGCAACTTCGTCGGCGTTCTTAAGCTCTTCAACGCCGAGCGCTGTAAGTTCTTCTCTCATCGGTTGAACTAAGTTTGGATCGTACATGACGGCTTATCTCCTGATGTTAGTCGTTATATCTTTGTCTGAGCATTGGGGCGAGGCGAAGCACTAAGTGAGCGCGCTCGATGAAGTTCACCCACTCGTTAAGCTCTTCCGCTAATTCGTCGTCCGGCGGCGGGAGTATGCCGGGATCGCATGCCGCACCAAGCTGATTTTTGGCTTTTCGGCGATATACACTTAGGTGGGCATCGCCGAAGCGCGCGACTTCAAAATAATCCTCTGACAAACATAAAGCTACCGGGACTTTCTTTGCTCCGTTTATTTTCAGTTCTGCTACCAGCTCGTCGTCTCGGCTGTTTTCCGCAAAGCGCAAATCGACGCAGTCCGTAGCCGAGGCTATTGCGTTAAGCATCGGGCCCTGGCGGGCACAGTCACCGCACCAAATGCCGGAGAGAACCAATAGGTTAATTTTTCGCTTAAAGCCTCCAAGCAGCTCTCGCTGGGTCGGATTTAACTCGATCTTTTCGGCAAAACCCAGCCACTTCGACTGCTGAGTCGAGTCGCCGGTTGCGACGTACTCATCGAAAGGCAGGGCGGATTCAAAACGGGCTCGAAATAGCTCGCTGTGGATGTCACTGTACTTTGAATTGTTGGACATTTTGTTCTACTCCCGGAAGCTGGCGCTCGCCTGAATATTGCCTTATAACACGTGGATCGTGGGAGACAAATACGGTGGCTTGGGCTGTTTATGTCAGTAATTGAAGTAGAGAACCTCTCTAAAGAGTTTAGGGTCTTTTCGCGCCGGGAGGGCGTGGGCGGAGCGTTTCGCGACTTGTTTCAACGCGAATATCGTACGCTCAAGGCTGTCGACGAGATTTCTTTTTCCGTAGAGAAAGGCGAGCTGCTTGGCTATATCGGTCCGAACGGTGCCGGCAAGTCTACCAGCATCAAAATGCTTACGGGGATCTTGAAGCCGACCGGCGGCAAGATGGAGGTGCTCGGGTATCACCCATTTCGAGATCGCAAAGCTTACACCAAACATATCGGCGTGGTCTTCGGGCAGCGCACGCAGCTATGGTGGGATATCGCCGTAATTGAATCCTTTAGTTTGCTCAGTCGAATCTATGAGATTCCGAAAGACGAGTATAAGGAGCGACTCGGCAAGTTGACCGAGATTCTCGACCTGAAAGAGCTGCTGCATACTCCGGTGAGGAAGCTGTCTTTGGGTCAGCGTCTTCGCTGTGATTTGGCGTCGAGCTTAATTCATGACCCGAAAGTATTGTTTCTTGACGAACCGACGATCGGTCTTGATGCAGTTGCAAAAGACAGCATGCGCTCGTTTCTGCGCACGATAAATCGCGACTTTGGCGTGACCATTATTTTGACCACTCACGACCTGAAGGAAATTGAAGAGCTTTGCCGCAGGATTATCGTCATCGACCATGGTCACATAATTTACGACGGCGATTTAAAGAACATCCGGAAGCTTCCGGGAATGTGTAAACAAGTTTCCGTAGAGTTCGTGGCTGCCGCGCCGCTTGAAGAGCTTTCCTCCAAATTCACCACCGGCGTTAAATTCACCCAGGAAAGTGAACGCTCGGTTGTGGTGGACTATGACCCCGAAAAGATCTCAACGGTCGAACTGGTCAAAAATGTTTTGACCGGCTATGAAATTGCAGATTTGAAAATCACCGAGCCTGACATCGAAGAAATTGTGATGAAGATTTATCGCGATGGGGTTGCGTGATGAATGCTGAGGCGATGTCAGCGGCAAAATCAGCAGTTTCCTTTGATCGCAGCTTAAAGAGCGACCTTCGGATTTACTGGGGATTCATTCGCAACGGGTTTCTGAATATGCTTGCGTACCGCCTAAGGTACGTCACGGGGATATTAACCTATCTGTTGCTTGTTTCAGTTCAGTTCTTCATTTGGCAGGGTGTTTACTCGGACTCAGTCGAGGGAGCGAGCATTAACGGCTATTCACTGTCGGAAATGATAACCTATGTAGCGGTCGGCTGGATTGCCAGAAGCTTTTATCATTCGAACATTGACTATGAAATCTCCGACTTAGTTCGCACCGGACAGATCGGAATCTATCTGATTCGTCCTGTGAACTTTCAGTTGATGCTGATTTTTAACTCAATGGGAGAGAGTTTGTTTAGAATTGCCTGTTTCTCCTGGCCGATCGCACTAACTATCCTGTTTGTGTTTCCTGTGCAGCTTCCCGCAAGTGCGGCAGCCTTCTTTATGTTTTGCTTCTCGACGCTCGTCGGGTTCGTCGTGCTTGCACAGTTTAACTTCCTAATCGGGATGCTTGCATTTCCACTCAAATCTATTCAAGGCGTTATGCGCGCCAAGTATTTTATTATCCAGCTTCTGTCCGGGCTGCTGCTGCCGCTTGCTTTCTTCCCGGACTGGTTTCGCTGGATTGTAGAAGTGCTGCCTTTTAAGCTGATTTCCTATGTGCCGCTTCAGTTCTATCTCGGTAAGGTTGAGTCGTCTGAGGTGGCTGAAATTTTGCTTACGCAGGCTGCGTGGATCGGGATACTTTGGTTCGCCGGACGTTACTTTTGGATGCGGGCGTTTTCACGGCTCACGCTTCAAGGGGGCTGACGTGAAGGCTTTTCGTTTATATTCTGCCTATTTCGCGCAGTTTTTGAAGAGCCGCCTGGCTTACAAGGGGGACTTCATCGCTTCCCTAATCGGCACTGCTTTCATTGGTGCGGGCGGTCTTCTATTCATTGTCTTCCTGATTGACGGTGAGTCAGTTAAGGCGATTAAGGGCTGGACCAGGAGCGAAGTTTTGTTTATCTACGGCTACTCGCTGCTGGCGACGGCTATCTTTTCTACGCTTGCTCCAAACCTATACAATTTCGCGGACCGTTACATAATTCAGGGTGAATTCGACCGCGTACTGCTGCGGCCGCTGAACAGTCTCTGTCAGGTTCTTTTCGAGTCTTTTAATCTGGAGAGTCTGGCCAATATTTTCGTCGGCCTCGGCGTAGTGCTTTACGCCGGCGGTCAGCTCGGCATCACGCTCTCCGTTATTGACGTGGTTTGGCTGCTTGTCAGCGCTTTGTCGGGAGCCGTAATTCTACTATCTGTATTTGTGTTTCTTTGCTCCCTTTCATTTCACTGGGAAGACAAGGTAGGCATCGCCCCGCCTTTTTACAACATGATCAACTTCGGTCGTTATCCGCTGCCGATTTTTAACAATCTCATTCAGTTTGTTTTGAGCTGGGTGGTGCCGTTCGGCTTTGTTGCGTTTTATCCGGCTACGCACTTCCTCGGCCGCGAAGAGTTTCGTGCCTACTGCTATGGAACTCCACTGATGGCCCTAGCGTGTCTTATGGTTGCGTCGGTTGGCTGGCAGTTCGGCGTATCGCGCTATTCTTCTACCGGCAATTGAAGTCAATACGAAGTAGTGTCGTTTTCCTCTTGGTTCCAGATGTATCTGGCTCGGGCTGATTTCTTGCTCGGGTCGCTTACCGCAAAGCAGTCACACAATACATCGGCGTAGCCGAGGGACAATGCCAGCCACTTTGGCTCATACGGCAGCGCTGAGCCGCCGCGCATTGCACCGGCTTTAAGAAACGTCATGTCGCCGTAAAATCCATGAGGCGGCGAGCAAATCGCAGAACCCGAGGCAAACAGTCCCGTGCAGTACTTTGATTTTGAGCGTTTGTTTCTTGCCTCGCATTTGGCTCTGCAAGTTCCAGGGAAGGTATGCAGCCTCAGCTTGGTTTCACAGTTCTCAACGGCAGTGTGAAAAGCTCGGCGCCTGGTGGGCACACTGCTTTCGCCGATTACTTGGACACTGAACTCGACGTCTTCACAAAGTTCCTCGGCATGAGCGGCATTGCTCAATAAACAGGCTAGAATGAACGCGATGATTAGGAGGAGAAGATTTGTTTTACTAGTCTTTACTGACACTTACGCTCTCCGCTTCTTACAATAAGCGACTAGGGAGAGGTGGTGTTGTTATAGTGGTTTTGTCGGTTATTGTTGCATTAAAGACGGCAAAACTTATTCGTCGAGAATCTTGTAGTAATACGCTTCGTAGTCCTCGATCAGCTTGGGCAGGCTGAACTGCGAAACCACCCTCTGTCGCGCTGCCGCGCAGAATGCCTCGTGCTTGCCGGGATCCTCGAGCAACGAAAGCGCATTGCGCGCCATATCATCGACGTCACCTATGTCAGATAAGTAGCCGGTCTCACCATGGGCAACAACTTCGGGAATTCCTTCGGCGTTTGAAGCAATCACCGGCACCCCGCAGGCCATCGCTTCGAGTGCCGCTAGACCAAAACTCTCGTTCTCACTTGGCAGCAGGAACAGGTCGCTGTTCTGAAGTACCCTGGTGAAGGTGTCTTGCTTGCCGAGAAAGCATACTCGAGAGTCTATTCCAAGGCTCCTGACCTTATCTTCAATCTTTGATCGCTCAGGTCCGTCTCCGATAAGGATCAAGTGACTGGGGATATTTTCATTGACTCGTTTAAAAACCTCAATTACATCGGTCAGCCGCTTTACCGGACGAAAGTTTGAAACGTGAGTAATAATCGGACCGGAGCCGGCGCATTTGCCAAGCAGGTGCTTTAGGCCGCAGCGATCCTGCACAGCGACAGGATGGTAGCGCTCCGTATCGATAAAATTCGGCAGAATCGTAATTTCCTTGCTCGAAGCAACATTAAGTTTGTCGTACGTCGCATGCTTCAAGTATTGCGACGGCGTAGTTACGCCGTCACTTTCGTTAATCGAGAAACGAGTTATCGGAAGGTAGCTTCGATCATTGCCGACGAGCGTAATATCCGTTCCGTGTAAGGTCGTAATTACCTTAGGTGCGCGCTCGCCCAGGACTTGCTTCGCCAAATACGCGCTGGTCGCATGCGGCACGGCGTAATGCACGTGAAACAAGTCGAGCTGTTCATAGGAAGCGACTTCGACCATCTTAGATGTGAGTGCGAGCGAGTACGGGGTA
>JAUIIP010000086.1 GCA_030431555.1 bacterium | reverse complement strand
CCAGCCGTCGACCACTACGAACAAGAGAAGCTTCAGCGGCAGTGAAGCTATTAGCGGGCTGAAATGTACCAAACCAACCGCAACCAAAAGATTAGCTACAATCAAATCAATCGCTAAAAACGGTAGAAAGATACTTAGGCCAGTAGCAAACGCGCGCTTTAGTTCTGAGACGACGAACGCGGGGCCTAACACCCTCCAAGTAGAAACATGCGCTTCAGGAGCACTGCCGTCGGACTTAGCCGCAAGTTTAGCAAACTCTTCCGTTGTATCTTCATCAGCGTGACGCTCTAAGAAGGCTTTCCAGCGTGCCAAACCGGCCGCCAACACCTGCGCCTGAGACGAGCCATTTCGCACCTCCGCGTGCATCGCCTTAGTTACACCCTGCAAGGTGGGGAACATAACAAAGATGGACAACACCAGCGCCAAGCCGCTGGTTACGACGACAGCCGGCAGACTCGCTGCACCAAGCCCCGCCCGAAGGATACCAAGAACTGTGACTATTTTTACGTAGGAGCTGAACAATAGGGCAAGTAGCGCAAGCAGCACGACAGAAACCAACGGCAAACCGAAGTTTGTCCAAAGAACCAAGAATTCTTCTGTTGTTAGCTCCGCTGAAGTCATACCTAAAGGCATGACTCAAATTACCTATTTCGGCAAGACATTTATCGCAAATCGATTACCAAGTTCACCGAGGCGAGCTTCCGCAACATTTTCACCGCTAATGACCATTGATACCGTATCGGAAACCGCTACAGCAGTCGGCAGGTATGCACCCAGCTGTGATATCTCCAGCAGCGCAACGGAATCAAGTTCAACTTCCGCAATCGAAATCTGCACCCGAGTCGTGGCTTCCGGAGCCTCTAACGACGGCACGTTGAGCTCCGTGATCTTCACTGCAAAGCGACCGTTAAAGCGCATCAACTCCCCTCGTGCCAAAACGCGCTCACCCACACGAACGGA
This sequence comes from bacterium, assembly GCA_030431555.1. GTDB lineage: Bacteria > Bdellovibrionota_C > UBA2361 > SZUA-149 > JAGRAN01 > JAGRAN01. The sequence goes on along the minus strand of JAUIIP010000086.1, from coordinate 11,544 downwards.
AACGGTCGTACCAACCGGCAGGCCGAGGTCGACAACCGTTCCACCTCGCATGTAGTCGATTAGCATCGCCGGCGGTACGGCCAGCTCAGCTATTTCAACATGCACAGTTTCAAGCTCATCACCGATCTCCCCCACCTGCTCGGCTCTAATGCGCACTATTTCGTCACGCCACATCGAGTCGATTCGCTCTACGGCCCGCGGACCAATTCCGAACCAAACATTGACCTCTTCTTCGCCTACAATTGCGCGCAGACGAATTACCCCTACGACCTCCGCAGCTTCGGTTTTCTCTGGTGGAATATAAAAGCACTCTAATCCGTCCGGCCCGGTCCAATTGCGCGTCAAAGTAGAGATCAGGCGCCGCTCGATATATTCCATGACAATATCACCGGCCAGTTCAGGAAGACCCTCGGCAACAGTCGAACAGATAACATCTTCCGAGCGCCGATCGAACCCGATAACCCCTACTTCACCATCGATCTCAATCGGGGTTACTCTGTCGAGTTCTTCCGGAAACACAAAACCCGTCTCGACGGAAACTACCGAAGCCTCTGCTCCAAGTCCGTGAAACAGAGGAAACCAATCTGATCCGAAGGACTCAAACCAACGCTGAGGACGGGCACGCAAAAATCCCAGACCAAAACGCAATTCGTTTAGCGGCGCTTCCGCCAAGCGCTCCTCAGGATTCCACTCGGCTAGCTCCTGAGCACTGTCGTCTGCAATTGTTCCCTGTGGCGGAGCCGGCATCTTACTTTCTGCGCTTTCCAGTTGCTAATTCGTCGTTAGAAATTTCTTCTCTGGCCTGCTGTGAATTCCGCTCGGCCTGATCTCTGCTGCCAATAAGCTTCTCGATTTTCTTCTTTTCGATTCGGGCCTCAACCAGTTCCTCATACGCCATATCACAACGCTGCTGCGCGCGTGTAACGTCTTCTCGTGCGAGCTGTAACGTATCTTCGAGCTTCTCAATCTGCGCTGTCAAACGCTTTGTATAGCTCGTTATCGACGACACACCGGCAGCTTGGCCGCTGTGAGGGCCGCTGGATTTCCTCTCGTGTTCAAGCTTTTCAAGCTTGTCAGCAAGCTCCTGGCGCTCTCGACTTACTCCCTCCAGCCTGGCATTACGCTCCTCAAGAACTTCTTGCAGCATCCCATACTCCCGAGCAGCGTTCTGTTCATCTGCTTCACAAGTTCTCAACAGCGCCTGCAGCTTATCAGCAGCAGCCATGGCTCACCGTCAGTTTTGCTCAATTTTCGAAAGCGCACGCCTGAGCAGAGTCCCGGCAAGAGGCATTCGCAGCTCAGGAGCCAACTCCGCTAAATCCTTAGCAGCGCGAGACAGCGCCACGCTGCGCTCCTTATCACTTCCCAAGTAATCGCTCGCATCATGACCATCCAACAAAACAGACAGCGCAACTACTGCCTGTTCGCGGACACCAAGCGTTCTAAATCTCCATAAGTCTGCCATACTGCACTCCTAGCTTCTGCGCCCGCCGGTAAGGGCCCCCGGCTTTTTCGGGCCATCAGATTCGATAAAAAAGTTCTCCTCCGGCTTGTTTCCAATACGACGAAGAGCCCGTTCCGTTCTACGCTTTCCGGCGCTCCAGCCAAAACCAGCACCCAGTAAAATTCCAACCGCTGCTACAATCACGACAATTATAGCAACTTGCCGCTGTGCATCGGCGCGCTGGGAGTTAGGAACTTGGAACTTGAACGGCTCAAGGGTTTCCAAGGGATTGATTCGATCGCTGCCTAAAACTGAGCCTGACTCGCCCGGACCGAAGACTCTTGAGACGGAAACAACAACATCCTGCGGCTTTAAACCGGGAACAGAATTGGCAACCATCTCCTGGACCTGCGAGTTTGTGAAGGGCTGTTTACCCGCTGACGAAATGTAGCGCACAACAACAGAAGCCTTCGGACTGTCCCCCTTTTCGGCAGAGAAGAGATTAGAGCGCACGATCGCACGCGCGTCGACAACTCCGTTTACGGCACCAATCAGCCGCTCAAGCTCCGCCGCCAGCGCCCTATCCAGTCTTACGTCGTTTAACTGTGCCGGGTTAGGGACAAAACCGTGCTGGCGAGTCAATTCCTCTACGCTCTCAGCGTCCTCTCTTGGAAAGCCAAAGCGGTGAAGCAGCTCCGTAGCCTGCTGTTTATCCCCTGCGGAAACGTAAATAGTATAGAGCGAACTTGAGCCGCGTGAGCGCTTCTCTCGCTCCGCACGCACACCAGCCTGATTAAGAACCGAAAGTACCTCGATCGAGTCCCGTTGGGAGAGATTGTCTATTAACTCTTCCCTAGAGCACGCAGTCGCGCAAAGCACAACCACACAAAGAAGTAAGACGCGGTGAATGCGCTTCACGCACCTCACCCTCCTTTTGGTTCGGGAAGGTCTACAAGACATACCAGCATTTCGTAGTTGCCAAGACGCACCCAGTCACCGTGCTCAACCGGCACAGCTTCTTCGTATTGAAAGAATTGATCCTCATCCGCACGTTTGACGTAAGTACCGGCTTCGCTAAGCAAATCTTGAACGACTAAGCCGTTGCCAAACGAAGCCTTAACAACGCAATGTGGTGTAGAAAGCGAGTCGTCATCGATGACCAAATCGGTGTCTTTGAGCTGCTCGTTGCAGATAAAGAACCTGCCCGTTCGAATCTCAATTGCTTCACCGTCACCGTCGTCGTCATAGTGAACCAGCCACCCAAGAAGCCCGCCGTCCTCATTCAGCGCCGGCTTCGAAGTCATCTCAACAGAATTGCGCTTTTTATTGCTCATTGGCTCACGTTCCTTACGTGGTTTTCTCTTGCGCCGAGGGCGCTGCAAAACTTCGTCAGACTGCACTTCCTGCTCAGGCGCAGAATCAGGTTCCGATATCGGCTCAGGCGCCAGCTCAACTGGCTCAGACTTGGGCTCAGGCTTGGGCTTGCGCTCCGACTCTTGCTTAGCCGTCTGCTTCGAACGTCCTGACGACGGCTTGGCTCCCGTGCCACGATCGTCGTCCGATGAAGCTTTCTTCGCCTGCTCAGGTTTATTTTGACTGTCGTCGCTTTTCCCAACCTTTTCGTCGCTAGCCTTTTGGGCTGAAGCCTCGTCCGCGTTGTCAGATTTCTTCTTGCGGCGCCGGCGGCGTCTACGCCGCTTGCGTTTAGGCGCACCGTCGTCCGAATCATCATCTGAAGCCGCAGCTGAAACACCATCGTCCTCACCGGAATCGTCATCCGAGTCATCCGAGTCATCAGCATCGTCAGAGTCATCAGAGTCATCTGCGCCGGTCGAACTACTTACCTCGGAGTCCTCTTCGTCATTCGGCCGCATTGCACGTGCCGCTTCGCTAATTCGACGAATGAAATCTTCATCCGATTCCTCCGTCGGCTCGGGAGGTGCAGCGGACGCTTCATCGCCCTCCTCGGCATCGGCTTCACCCATAAAGTGGTCCGCGAAAGGTGGCTCACTCTCCTCAGAGGGCGCTTCAGCCTTAGGTGGATTCGGCTCTGGAAGTTCGTCTTCTTCGGGCTCAAAACCACCCTTAGCCTTCGCTTCTTCAACCTCCTCGCTGGATACCGACATAGTGCGCTGGCGCACCCTGCTTTTCTTAGGAGAATCTCCCCCCTGCTCACCCTCGCCGGCTCTATGCGAAGCTAAATCAAATCCGCACATCCTGCAGCGCCTGGCAGTCGCCGGAACCAAGCTGCGGCAGCTGGGACATCGCATAAATGTTAATTCTGTATCTTGCATTCTTTTGTCTGAGCTGGCTGCAATACAGCCACGCACTTAAAGCTAAAAATTGTTAAACAGGTCAGGTCCCACGAACCAGACAAAAAGCAGCAGTACCACCACTATCATCAAAACAACTGCCGCACCTAAAATCATGCGGCTGAATTTCCCCATCACCGGAATATGTTCCGGTCCGGCGGAAAGCTCTTCGCCGGGTGGTACTTCAACAAACTCAGGCTTTGATAACTCATCATAACCTGTACTTTCAGATCCATTCTGAGGCAAAAACGGTTCTTCTTCGGGCATATAAGACGCCCTATTTCCCGCTCGCTGAGCGAGCTTTTCAAAAACACCGAATGATTCTCCGGCGTTAGCCGACTGACCGACTGACTTTTCTTCAGATGAAGCAAAGGCCCCCAGGCGGCTTTCATCAGGCACCACGATATGCGTTTCGTTTACAGAAGCCGCCTCTCCGAGCATTGAGCGAAATTCAGAAACTCCCGCGCCACCGGCGGACTCGACAGGAGTCGGCTGTCTGCTCCGCCCATTCTCCGAATCACCCGCGAACGCTCGCTCGTCGGCTTCGCTGGCGCAAATTGCCAGTTCAATGCCGGAACCGAGAGTGATAACGTTCAATCCACCGAGTGCAGGGACAGAAATTTCCCGTGGCAGACGCTCCCCGTCAAGAAAAGTACCATTGCTGCTGCGGTCAATCATTGTAAGTTGTCCGTGTGCATCCGAAGACACTTCAAGATGCACTCTAGAGATATGCGCCTCTCCAATCCAAATATCATTCGAAGGATCTCGGCCTATCGAAATAGTGGTCGACGGGGAGATTAATACCCGACCAGGCCTGACAACTTCGGATTCAGAAACAATGCATGGATAAGCTTGAACACTTGGAGCAGGCTCCGCACGCGTGTTCGACTTTTTCTCACGCAGCCTCGACACATCTTCTTGACTTGCAACAATTGCAAGGACGTACTCGGCACCAATTGCAATCTGGTCGCTTGTGGCGATAAATCTGCGACCAGACACTCTTTCGCCGTCAATAAACGTACCGTTAGTACTTCCCAGATCTTCAACCCAAAAGTTGCCGTTCTCAACTCCAACGCGAACGTGCTCACTAGACACGTCTGACGAGTCAAGCCGCAAAGCACACTTCCGAGAGCGGCCAATAACGACCTCATCTTCCTGCGAAAAAGACAAATAGATAGGGTTGCTGCCTAAAACGGCTACAGCCGGAAATACCGGCAGCGTTTCCTTTAGCGCTCGACGCAGAATGCGAACACCTGCCAAGTCAGGTGACTCATTGGGCTTAAGCGCCAAATCAACGTCGATACTAGTAATGTGAGTTGTAATTTCGCCGAGTGATACTTCAGCTTCCCCCGAATACACACCATCAAGAAACGGAGGCATCGCGGGAGCATTGTCGGATTTGCTTATCGGCTGACAACGAAACTCTGAACCGATTCCTCGGGTAAGACGCAATTCATAAAGATTTGCTGCGGAGCCTTCAATAAGAACATGAGCATACTCGCTCGAACCAATTATCGCATGCGGCCGCCTCACCAGCAGCATCTCCGGCGGGCTTACACCATCCTGAAAATCAATTTCGAGAGCAAACATTTATACCCTAAAAAACCTTATTCTCTCAGCTCCGCGGTATCGCAAGCTCTTGTTCCTGCATCTGCGGCGCAGCACTTTCAGCCGAGCTATCCTGCTCGGCGGCCGAAGCGTCGTCGCCCGCCCTGTTTCGAGTAACCCAGTGCAGTTTATGATAGACTTCCTTTACCGCAGGATCCTTTTCTCGATCGTATGCGTGGTATATAGCCTGCAAAACATTCAATTCGTTGTGCCCTTTGAGCGAATGAACCGCAGCAATCCGAATCTCGCGTGATTCGTGAGTCAGCAAGGGAATGATTTCATCGACCGGAGCTGCTTCACCCACTCGCTCAAGTGTTTTCTGCAGCAGCATCTCGTCGTTCGTATTAACCATTACCTTGATCAGCTTCCCACCGGCTGCAAAAGGCATCAGCTTGTCGAAAGCGTATTCAATCTGCTCTGGACTTGCTACTTCGATGTTTCCAAGAATACCAACAGCTTTCACCAGCTGCTCACGGTAATCCCAGTATGTCCGCTTAACCCAAGAGACCAAACTGCGTGCGGGTTCAGTTTCTAAGCTGCGAGCAGCGAGAGTGTCAAAAGCTGCTAGCGCAACAGCCGAGTCGCTGGCAATTGCAGAGATAGCAAGCAGAACCGGTTCAGCCTCTCGAGCAGTCCATCGGCCTATCGCTACCACATCGCGTTCTTCGATTTCCCCCCTTGCCCCTCGGGCCAAGGAGCGCCGGACCGCCGGGGGTAAATTAAAACGATCAGAATCAACCAACGTCTTAAGAAAGATTGCCTGATACGGCGGTACGATATTCCGTCTTAAAGTCTCCGCGGCGACATCAAAAATTATATTACTGTCCGCTTCCGCCAAGCGGACCAGAACCCATGCAAGATCTCCCGGAGAGAACGATGAAAGGTCTGATGCCACTTCCTCATCGAATGCCAGCGCAAGAGTCCTGTTAGATAAGATCAGAGCACCGACGTTCCTGTGCTGCAACTCGTCCATTGAATACTGATCCGACAAAAATTCTCTAAGCACAGGGAGGAAACTATTCGGATCGTCTTCGTCTAGACAAAGCGCGGCAGCGATTTGAAGCGAAACGATTTGTTCAAAAGAATAGGCTTTGCTCAGAGCAAAACGCCTCGCGTCAAGCGGCAGCGTTTGATCGAGAGCATTCAACAAATGCGTATAAGCAGGAGACGACGCGGGACTCAAATTCGCCTGCTCTACGGTTGCGAACCACTTGCCGATCACTTCCGCACTACGAAGCAGATTATCGCGTCTCAAACGCTCCACAATGTATTGTGCGGCTGCTGTTCTAAGCTCCGCTCCCTTGGCACCTCGGACAGTCGACACAAGCACCGGATACGCTACCGGGTCGTCGCTTTCCGCGATGATTTTTAGAGCCTGCTTCTTTCTTGCCAGCGGAACGCCGGGGGCTACCATATCGCGCATCGGCAGACGCAGTTCCGGCGATGCAGCCTGCTCATGAACTCGCATCTCCTCCGCGAGGTCTGAGTAAACAGGCTGGGGCGCGGGTTTCTTGTAAAGATACAAGCCACCAGCGGCAGCAACACCTAATACTAAGGCAACAACTATCGTCATAGCGAACTTTGCGGGCTGGATGCCCTCGCCTTCATAACGAAGTGCCAGTTCGTCAGAGCTATGCAAAGCCGGCAGCGGTGCCTGCGTCCTGGCACGTCCGGCATCACGTGAACCTCGGCGCTCTGGTGACGAATCCCCGTCTGAGACCTGTTCGCGCAAAGTACCAACGGTGCTTGGACGAACCATAACGGTGCGCTGAGCCCACTTTGAAGCACTGTCGGGCACTTGCCCCGATGCCATCGCTTCATGCACAGCGGTCCTAAGCTCTTGAGCGTTGTGATACCTGGACTCGGCGTGCGCTTCTAGACATTTCGCAAGTACGGCGTCAACCCACAGAGGGACCTTGCTTCCGATAACTGAAGGCGCCGGAGCCATGGCGATAGCTTCGTCGGGACGAGTCAACGGACCCTTCTCCTTGGCGATATGACGGCCTGTAAACAGCCTGTAAGCAAACAACCCCATCGAAAAAACATCCGATGCAGTCGTGGCTGCGGAGCCGCTTTTCTGTTCCGGCGACAAGTACTGCATAGTGTCCGGGCTAGGCAACACCGCAGTCCCGCTTGCTTCAGCGCCGAAGTCCCCAAGCAGACCTTGGATCATCACTCGCCCGTCCCCCGTGACGGTGAAAGTCACATCACTGAGGTTTCCAAGAACCAGTCCGTGTTCGTGCAAAACTGCTAGATTATCCACAGCTTCAACAAAGCGACGCTGAAGCTCCGCACCGGTAGACCGGGATGCGGTCAGCGGCTTACCATACATAAAATCGGTTACGACGAAGGCTTTTCCGCCCGGATCAATTCCGTACAGTCGAATCCTGGGAGTAGACAAATTGAGAGATTTTATAGTCTCGACCCTGCGGCAAAAGCGCTTGGCCGCATCTGAGTTAGGAGTGAGCGGATGGCGAAGCATCCAAAGCATAACAGACTCTGTGTCAACGGAATCTATCGCCTGGTGTGCGTCAGAGGTCCGAGTCGAATGCAGGTGAGTTTGAATTTGAAATCGCTCATCGATACGGAAGGTCACGTGCTGATTGCCGCGAGGATCTCCAGAACTCTCCCCCGGATCGGCGCTCAAAGAATCGTGTCGCTCGTCCATTTTACTCTCCCGTTAAGCGTGAGTGCGTTCAGCTCCTAGCACTCCGACGGACTCTACCGGCACAGTCCCATCGAGTTCTTCGAAAGCCACAGTCCGAAACCAGTCCCGGCCATCAAGCTGATAAGCAAAAAATTCGTTAACCGCGGGGCGTATGTCAGCCGAGCAGACCAAAACCACTGGGGACATCCCTCTTGCCAGCACCGGAGCAAACATTGTCTCGGCGTTCTGCCGCAGCTGCCGCTCCACCGTTGGCTCTATCGGAGGCCTGGTGCGGGCACCGTCCCACATAGACGCGGCACTCTGAAACTCATCCTCAACTTCACGCGAGAGAACGAACATTCTTAAATGTCCTCCCGGTGCCAAAGCAGAGGAAACGATTTTTCTCGAAAGCACCCGCCTCAAAAAACCGTGAAGGCCGTCCAGCCATTGTTGTCGATCTTCCGCGTCCAGATTATGGGAACGAAACTCAGCGACGCCTTCAATAATTACCTTTAGATCTCTGACGTTAACACGTTCCCTGACAAGGCGACGAATTATATCTGCAAATTCCGAGTAAGATATAACGCCGGCGCTGAAAACCTCCGCACAAAGGCCGGGATGGCGCTCCGCAAGGCGCTCTACCATTCGTTTCAACTCGTCCAGGCCAAAAACCGTTTCAATCATGTCTGAAAATGCGCGAACCGCTTCCAGGACGAGATATTCAGCCGGACTAAAAATCTCGACATCCAGTCTTCTCAGAGCATCCCTGCCCGCAGCGCCACGCTCAAGCCAACTGCCACCGACGAGCGTCAATGGATGACGCGAACTGCGCTGGGCCCGGATGCCAAGCATCTCAAGAGACTTGGAGGGCATGGCTACGAAATAGCTTTCAGACGAGATTTTACCGCTGCGAACTTCTTCGTCTCTGACGCTAACTACGAAGCCGTCTCCCGGGAGATTGTCGGACCTGCTCAGATGTATTTCGGGCAGCGGCAGACCCTTCTCTCGGTAGAGACGTTTGCGCCAGGCTGCCTCGGCTTTTCTAAAGCCTTGCTGCTGCTCTGAGCTGCCAAATATTCTATCAAAGACGGAGGCACCCACAGCTAAAGTAAGTGCCTGGGGAGCCTCCAATGCAGCGAGGTCAGCCCCCGCCGGCAGCCCAAGCGAAGCGGCCGCAGCCGGTAAAGCGCCGTAAGCTGACTGGGCCGAGCCCTCTGAAATTATCGTTGCGTCAATCGTCTGATAACCGCGGCGTCCCGCCGACATCAACCAGCCTGCCGCAAGCAATAGCAGCAGACCAACGGTTACAAAAGGAATCAAGGGGAGACCCGGAACTATGCCTAGCGCCAACAGCACCAGTGAAGCGATAACTATTGCCTGCGGCTGAGCAGCGAGCTCGGAGACAATCGTCTGCTGCTGCGTAACCACATCGGTTGAGCGAACGCGAGTCACCACGATTCCGGCACAAACGGAAACTAACAACGAGGGAAGAATGCTGACAAGCCCGTCGCCGATTGTAAGCAAACCGAAAGTGTCTACGGCATCACCAAAGCTGAGGCCGCGGCTTATGCCGATACTGACGCCGCCGACAGCATTAATGAAGGTAATGATGAAACCGGCGATTGCGTCTCCCTGGACAAAACGCATCGCTCCGTCCATCGCTCCATAGAACTGCGACTCTTCAGTTAAGCGCTGGCGCTCGCGCTGAGCCTCATCCTTGCTGACTGAGCCAGAGCGCAAATCCGAGTCAATAGCAAGCTGCTTACCCGGCATGGCGTCGAGTGTAAATCTTGCCGAAACTTCTGCGACCCGCGCTGAGCCTTTAGCGATGACAACAAAGTTAACGACCGCCACAATCGCGAAAATTATTGCACCAACAACGAAGTCGCCTTGAACTACAAAATTACCGAAAGCTTCAATAACTTGGCCGGCGGCATCACGACCGCTGTCCCCGTTTAACAGTATCAGCCTAGTTGAAGAGACGTTCAATGCGAGGCGAAAAAGTGTGGAAAGCAGAAGGATCGTCGGGAACGTATAAAGCTGTCGCACTTCTTTGATAAACAGGCCGACGAGCAGCAGTATCAGCGCCACCACCAAGTTAAAAACGAGCAAGATATCAAGCAGAGAACGCGGAAGCGGTATCAGCAGAAGGCCGACAAGCGTCAGAACTGCGCCGGCTATTAGAAAACCGCTCCCGCCAACGCCGACGAGCGCCCCTCTTATCAGTGAAGCTATCTGACGAAAGCGATGCATAATATTCGATTAGATGCCAAATGCGCCAACCAGTCGAACAAATAGTCCCGACAGCAGTAGCGCGAAGAAGCCGGCGAATACTGTTGCCAGCGGTCCTGTCGCTTTAACCGGTAGTTGGGCGATTCGTCCTTCGATCTGAACTTGGCGCTGCATCATTACCGAATCGGCAAGCTCCTGAAGCTGCTTTGAAACCTCACCACCGTGCCGCGCACAGCTGGCAAGGAACATGAAAGCGTGTTTGACGTCATTCATACCGTTCGTCTCGCCAACTTCAATCAAGGCATCTTCAAGGTTGAGGCCTGAACGAATCAGCTTTTCGACATGAATAAACATCTCGGTAACCGGATTGTGCGAGTCGCGCTCGTTCGCCATCGACACAACCTGAGAAATACAGGGTCCGACATCAAGCGAACTGGAAACACCAATGGAAACTTGCTCAATCACCAGCGGCAGATAGTAAAGCGTATCCTCTTCCCGGTTTCTAATTCTCCGATCGAGCCAAGACATCGGCCAGGCGAAGCCGATGAAGATTCCCAGCAGCACACCAGCCGTGATCAGCACCGGGTTTCCGATATAAAGCATTATAAGGGTACAAATTGGAGTCGAAATGAAAGGGGCAGCGACTTGAAACTTGAAAAAGTTCTTTCGATCTTCTCCGCTGAAATAACCAGCTTTGAAGAGCTTAGTGGCGATATCATCCCCACCGGTTTTCTTAACATCCCGCTGAGTCTTTCGTTTGATTTCGTCGACGTCGTAAGCGCCGGACTTGCCATCTGCTCCCGCAAGTCCGCGACCGCCGGCTCCCATCAGACCGCGAATGTTTGCGCCTCCACTAGAAGAGCCGCGCTGACCGCCGAGCACCACGTAAGCAAGAGCGCTCAGGCCCGCTACGCCCATGATGCCCACCAGAATTATCAGTATGTTCACCGCACTCATGCGCTTTTAAACCTTAATATTTGTTACAACTCGCGACCATAAAAATCCGACGATAATTAGAAACAAGCCGCCCTGAAAAATTGTGCTGCCCAGGGGGTCCGTAAAAGCCGGAACAATCAGGTCTGGTTGAGAAAATCCGAGGTAGACCATCAACAATGTCATAATCGCAGCAATCGCCCAGATCGACCCTCGCTCCATACCCACAGCCGAGACTGCTTGCTGTCTAAATTGCTGACGCTTTCTGACCTGCTTGGCCAAACGTTCGAGCGTAGTTGAAAGAGTTCCACCCACGCGTCTACTAAGCAAAAGACTCTGGACAAAAAGCTCCAGCTCCGGATGGTTTA
>JAUIIP010000085.1 GCA_030431555.1 bacterium | reverse complement strand
TCAGCTCGCGCAAACCACTTTGCGCAGCGTCGGTGGTGAAGCAGATCTGGACGATTTGCTGATCGCCAGGGAGAAACTAAACCACCGCCTCCAGGAGATTCTCGATAAGGCAACAGACCCTTGGGGCATTAAAGTGTCGATGGTCGAAATCAAGCACATCGACCTTCCACCGGAAATGCAGCGAGCAATGGCTAAGCAAGCCGAAGCGGAACGTGAAAGACGCGCGAAAATTATTGCTGCAGAGGGTGAATTTCAGGCGGCCGAAAAGCTGCATGCGGCGGCTGAAGTTATTGCCAGGGAACCCCAGGCGCTTCAACTGCGCTACTTGCAGACGCTTCGTGAGATTGCGACGGAAAATAACTCTACGACAATTTTTCCTCTACCGATCGAACTTATGCAGGCGTTTCTGCCGCACGTTAAGGGGCGTTCCAAGGACTAATGCGCTCATACAGTTACGAGCTGCCAAAGGCTCGAATTGCTGATTGGCCGGCGGCCAAGGCAGGCTCGCGCGATTCGGCAAAACTGCTGGTCGTCGACGGCAGTTCTCTGAGAGATTCTGTTTTCTCAGAGCTGCCGGGCTTTCTCCGAACGGGCGACTTGCTTGTGCTTAACAACACGGCGGTCGTGCCTAGTCGCTTTTTCGCGCCTCGGGTCGAGGACGACAAGGAGTTCGAAATATTGTTGCTTCGAAGCCTGTCGCCCGATTCCGATCTTTGGGAGGCAATGGGTCGGCCGCTTGCAAAGCTGCGGCCCGGAGATGTGCTTCAGCTTGCACCTGAGCTTAGGGCCGTGGCCGGCGAACGCTGCGCTGACGGTAAAAGGATCCAGCTAAAACTTCAGTCGACTTCCGATGAGGGCCTTGAAGATTTGTTGCTCGACCGCGGTCTGATGCCGATACCACCATACATCCGCGGCGGGCGCGCCGAGCAGTCAGATCGCACCTTTTATCAGACCGTCTATTCGCATGTGCCGGGATCGATCGCGGCGCCTACCGCCGGCTTGCACTTTACCCGAGAACTTCTCGTGCGGCTTAGGGACGCCGGTGTTGAGATAACTGAAATCACGCACCACGTCGGAGCAGCCAGCTTCGAGGCGGCAGAGAGCGACCCAGCCTACCGGCCTGACGCAGAGTCATACTTAATTCCGAGCGCAAGCGCAGGTTTGTTCGAGCGCGCAAAAAGGGAAGGCGGCCGAATTGTTTGCGTAGGCACCACAGGGTGTCGAGCCTTGGAGAGCTTTGCCCGCGACGCGAATAGACGTACTGACGAGTATGTGTCTACAGATTTGTTCATTACGCCCGGTCATGAGTTCAAACTGATTGATTTGCTGATTACTAATTTCCACCAGCCAAAGTCGACGCATATGCATCTAGTGAGTGCATTCGCCGGAGCGGACCAAATTGAAGCGGCGTATACCCACGCGCTGAAGGCGGACTATCGCTTTCTCAGCTATGGTGACGCTATGCTGCTTGCTCCGGGAGGGCTCGATGCCTGATTCGTCGTTTTCTATCTCGGCTCGTGACGGCTCGGCTCGTGTTGGATCTTACATGACGGCGCATGGAGCTTTTGATACTCCGAACTTTATGCCCGTCGGCACACAGGGAACTGTTAAAGCGCTTGCCCCGGATAGGCTGCGAGAAGCTGGCGCGCAAATTATTCTTTCTAATACGTATCACCTCCACGTTCGTCCTGGTGATCTGCGAATCAAAGAGCTGGGCGGTTTGCATAAGTTTATGGGCTGGGACGGGCCGATTCTGACGGACAGCGGCGGCTTTCAGGTCTTCTCAATGGCCGATCTCAATACTATTGACGACGAAGGAGTTACCTTCCGTTCTCACGTTGATGGTGCTGCTTTGCGGTTTACGCCGGAGTCAGTCGTTGAGATTCAGAGCAACCTGGGCGTGGATATTATGATGGTCCTCGACCAATGTCCGCCACAGCCCGCAAGCGAGGAGCTTGTCTCGCAAGCGTGTCGCCGCACATACGAATGGGCGAAACGGTCGCTTTCCGTGCGCACTGAACAGTCAATTTTCGGGATTACACAAGGCGGTTCATATCCTCATTTGCGCAAGCGTTCTGTCGAAGAAATTTGCTCGCTCGATTTTGACGGATTTGCAATTGGTGGTGTCAGTGTTGGCGAGCCGCCGGAGCAAATGCATCGAATTATTGATGAAACAGCGCCACAGCTTCCGGACAACAAGATTCGCTATTTAATGGGTGTCGGTACTCCCTCAGATATTGTGTTTGCCGTGAGTCGGGGAATCGACCTCTTTGACTGCGTCATTCCCACGCGCTCAGCACGCTTTGGACGCATCTATTGTGGAAGCTCAGCCTACAACATCCGCAATTCAGAGTTTAGAAGTCAAGATTCTCCGCTTGAAGAAGGCTGTGATTGCTATGCCTGCCAGCACTTCTCCAGGGCCTACGTGGCGCACCTTGTGCGCTCAGATGAAATCCTGGGGATTGAACTTGCAAGCATTCATAATGTGCGCTTTTATGAGCGGCTGATGGAGGAGATAAGGGCAGCGATTTACGCGGGAACCTTATCCTCCACGCTCGGAAAATATCCAACGGCGTGCGGCTAGCCGGCTGCGCCCTTAGAAACCCGATGATGATGAGATCGTTTTTAAAGTTCACTGTCATCCTTTGCGTATTTCTACTGCTGACAGGCTGCGTTCCTCCGCCTGAAGCCGCCGGTAGCGCCGGGCAGATGAGCCCGTTCGAATTCATCTTCAGTACCGTTTGGTTTATCCTAATTGCGATCTTCGTCTACTACATGCTTGTACTTCGCCCCGAAGCAATCGAGCAGCAAAGCCGTGAGACATTCCTTTCGGCGCTTAAAAAGAATGACGAGGTGGTTACCAGCGGCGGCATCCTGGGAAAAGTTTCATCGATTAAAGATGATTGCGTAATGGTTGAAATAGCTTCGAATGTGCGGATTAAAGTTCTGCCGAGCGCATTGAAACCGCGACAAAAGAAAGACAAAGACGAAGCCTAGTGCGAGGAGCGAAAGGTGACAAGCAGTCAAAAGAAAAGAGCGCTGGTCGTTTTAACGTGCATAGTTGTCTGTCTAATAGTTCTGGCTCCAAATTTCATAAAGAATTCGCTGCCTGATTCATGGCCTTCAAAGCCGATTAGACTGGGTCTCGACTTAAGAGGGGGGACTTATCTCGTCCTAGAAGTGCAGACCGAAGAAGCGGTTAAGAGCCGCCTACGCTCGATTGCCAGCGAAGTAAAGTCGGCAATGCGCAAAGAGAAGATTCGGGTAAAGACGAAGGTTGAAGGTACTCGTGAATTAGTCGTGCGGATGATTCGAGAGCGAGGACGCGGGGAAGTCGAAGAGTATATGCGAGCGGAGTTCACCAATCTCGCGTTCGTTCCCGAGTCAGGTGACCCTAAAGAACTGCGCTATAAGATTAAAGATGCTCGGGCAGCGGAGATTAAAAAGACATCAGTCGACCAGGCAATCGAGACGATTCGCAACCGAGTGGACGGCTTTGGCGTATCTGAACCCACCATTCAACGCTCCCAGCAGGAGCGGATAGTTGTTCAGCTTCCTGATGTGACTGATATCGAGACCGTTAAGCGAACTATCGGGAAACTTGCCAGACTTGAGTTCAGACTGGTCGCGCAGCCGGATAGCCGCGAGGAGACAGTAAAGCGCAGACAGCGCCGAGGCGGTGAGCTTGAGCTTGAAGAAGACGTCATTATGACTGGTGACGTAATTGACCGCGCGTACGTAAGCATTAACCCGCAGACAAACGAAGCTGAAGTGGCAATCTCACTAAACAGCATCGGTGCTCGAGTTTTTGAGCGCGCGACGTCGCAAAATACCGGCCGGGATATGGCGATAGTCTTGGATGACATCGTTCAGTCCGCTCCGAGAATTCGTGAGCGAATCGGCGGGGGTAATGCCGTAATTTCGGGTGGCTTTACGGCTGAAGAGGCGCACCTGCTGGCAATTGTGCTCAGAGCAGGTGCTCTACCGGCACCGCTAACTTTCAAGGAGCAGCGTACTGTCGGGTCGACTCTTGGTGCTGATTCAATTCGACAAGGCTTAAGTAGTCTCGCGATCGGCTCGGCTCTCGTCCTGCTGTTCACAATTATCTATTACAAAAAGGCGGGGATGCTGGCGGTCGGATGCTTAGTGCTGAATATGGTGTTTCTGCTCGGGCTACTCGCGCTGTTTCAGGCGACACTTACGCTTCCTGGTATCGCTGGTCTGGTTTTAACCGTAGGGATGGCGGTTGATGCAAATATCATAATCTTTGAGCGTATACGTGAAGAGATCAGGGCCGGATCATCTGCGCGCGCTGCGGCTGAAGGTGGATTTTTGAAAGCGCATTGGACAATTTTAGACGCGAACATCACTACACTGCTAACTGGAATAATTCTCTATGGTTTCGGCAGCGGTCCAATTCGTGGTTTCGCCGTCACCTTGTGCCTAGGCATTCTTACCAGTGTCTTTACGGCACTGTTCGTGGCGAAACTGGGATTTGAAGTGCTGAACCTTCGGCGCTCTGACGATCAGCTAAGTATTTAGGCGGTAGAGGCATGGATTTTTCAGAAAATAGATTTTCCTTCATGAAGTGGCGAGCGCTGTTTATCTCGACCTCGCTGCTAATTATCGCGTTTTCATTGTTCGAGTGGTTTGAAACTGGACCTGAGAAATACGGTGTTGATTTCCTCGGCGGTGCCGAAGTGGTCGTGCAGCTCGATAAGGGGACGCCTATTGGTGAAGTTCGTGATGCGATGAGCGCTACAGGGCTCGGAACTGCGATCGTCCAGGAGTTCAAGAATAATTTAGGCGAGCCGACAGGCGAGTTTTCGATTCGCGTCAAATCCGCTGAGGGTGCCGATACTCCGGAGAAAGTCGTCGCTGCAATGCGCACTGTAAAAAGTGAGAGCTTTGACCTGCGTAAAGAGGATTACGTCGGCCCGACAATTGGTGAAGAAATTCGCGAAGCCGGGCTAACCGCGATGGCCTTAGCTTTGGTAGGTATGCTGATCTACATTTCTTTGCGCTTCGAGTGGCGTTTTGCGGTCGGTGCTTTATTTGCATTGGTCCATGACGTTCTCATCACGATCGGCATATATATTTTGTGCGGCAAAGAGATTTCCGCAGCTGTGCTCGCCGCTTTGCTGACTATTATCGGTTACTCGCTCAACGACACGATTGTTGTTTTTGACCGTGTGCGTGAGAATATAATTAAGGCGCGCAAGAAGGGCGGTTCCTCCGGCTCTCAAGCGATGAAAATTGAAGACTTCCTAAAGCTTATCGACTCAAGCATCACTCAGACACTTAGCCGAACATTATTAACGAGCTTAACTACGCTTTTCGTTGTTACGACACTCTGGCTGTTTGGCGGCGGTGCGGTTGCGGATTTGGCATTTACTCTTGTGATTGGGGTGGTCGTTGGTACTTACTCGTCGATTTTTATCGCGTGCCCCGCGGTAGTGCTGCTGGAGAATTTCGTCGCCGGCAGAGAGGCCGCAGCTAAGGCCAAGAAGCTTAAGCCGAAAGAGGCTGCGGCTTCTTAGCGTCAGATAGTCACAGCTTTTTGGGGATTTGGGCTCTGACGCTGCCCAGATAATGCTCATCAATTGCAGACGCCGCTTGCCTTACGACTTCGTTATTGATGTCTGGAGCTACCACGTAGGGCTTAACAAACAAATCGCCACGAGCACCGCTGCTTCCCGGTTTCAGTGCGCCGCGACCTTTAAGTCGCAGCCTTTTTCGTTCTTTGGACTGTGCCGGTAGCTTAACCGTAACCGGCCCGAGTGGTGTAGGCACCTCCAGTTCACCGCCGTTTATTGACTCGCCGACCGTGATTGGAAGCTTAAGAACTATGTCGTAGCCTTCGCGGCTTAGCAGCTCGTCAGACTGAACGCGCACATGGACCCGGACGAAATCTCCGTCTTCGAGTTTTACTTTCAGCGTTGCGCCGTCGCAAACTCCGGCCGGAATCTTCACTCTAATCGTGCGCGGTGATACGCCGTCTTTGACCGCTATCTGCCGGAAGGAAACGCCGAGGGACTCAGTTGCTGAGATAGTAAAAGTAAACTCACGATCACCGCGCAGGGCGTCTTCGACTGTACGCTTAGTCTTTCTGGGTGACTGACGCTGGCGCGGCGGCGGCGGTTTGAATGAAGCGCTAGAGCGCGCACTGCTTTGCATCTTCGGCTGCTTTTCTTCGGCTCCGAACAGCTCGCGCATTCGGTCCAGAAAGCCCGGACCCCGGGAGGTATGCGAAAAGCGATTACCCGAAGGCCCAGCGTAACCTTGCGGGTCCAGATCGTCCGTTCGTATACTTTCCTTTGCTTTGACTCTTGGGCCACCGTGATAAAAACTGTCCTGCTCCTGCTCGTTGCGCGACTGGGTCTGTTCAGCTTCCGAGGTGTTGTTCGAGTCTGCTTGCTTAGTGTCACTGGCTTCCTCGGGCTGACTATCAACTGAAGCGTTCTGTTCTTCCTTAAGCTGATCGAAACCATGGCGCCGGTCATATTTCTCGCGCTGCTCCGGGTCAGACAAGACGTGATAAGCTTCTGTAACCTCATTAAAGAGGATATCTGAGCCGCCTTCGGTTCCGCTGTCGGGATGATACTTGCGAGCAAGCGTGCGGTAGGCGCTTTTGAGCTTGGTCGGTGTAGCGCCGGGCGCAACACCAAGAATGTCGTAGTAGTTTTTAAACACAGAAATCCAGCAATCCTCGAAGTTCCTCTAGTTTAGACGCTATAGGTGGCATTTGGGGAGCATAACTTGCGCGAACTAAACGAAAATTACCTGAAAACCGACCCAATTGCGGGCTTTGCGCCAATGAGCTAGAGTCCGAATCGGCTCGGGGCGTGGCGCAGCCTGGTAGCGCACTCGTCTGGGGGGCGAGCGGTCGGTGGTTCAAATCCACTCGCCCCGACCATCTGCCGAAGTTATCGCTTCGGCGGAATCCCTCCCTTTATCAAGCTGAAAACTTCCAACGAGCTCTAAGGCATAAATACCACAAACAGATGCGTGAATTTGTCGGGTTTTACTTGCGCGCCCGCGTATAGAACCGTACCTTATGGTTGGTCAAGTAGATTTATAGGAATCGGCGTATGGCATCTGTCAGGCGCAAGCCCGATGCTGAAGATTTGCAGGCAGACCCTTTTGAGCGAGTTTGTCGTGCAATGAAGCGGGTGGACCGCAGTGCTTTCGTTCCTTCCAACTTGGCGCCCTATGCTCGCAGCGACGCTGCGCTCCCGATCGGTTACGGCAAGACGATTTCCAAACCTTCGACGATCGCTTTTATGCTGGGAGCAATGGAGATCCAAAGCGGCGAGCAGGTATTGGAGATCGGCTGTGGTTCGGGTTTTGTGCTGGCTGTATTGTGCGAGATGGGCGCGCGTACGCATGGAGTCGAGGTGGTGCCTGACTTGGCACAGTCGGCGCGCCGCAGGCTGGACCGCCTTGGTTATCCGGGTGTGCTGCTCAAGTGCGGTGATGGTAAGCGCGGGTGGGAAGAGTACGCGCCGTTCGATGTTGTCGTCGTCTCTGCTGCGCTCGCGGGCGAAGTTCCCAAGGGGCTTCTGAACCAACTTTCAGACCGAGGGCGGTTGATAGCTCCTGTTGCGGTCGAAGGCGGCGCGCAGGGCCTTGTACAGCGCCTTGAATACTGGCAGGCTGTCCCCGAGCCCGGCGGCAAGACACGCTACGCTGGAGAGTGCGTAGGGGATTGTGAATTCGTGCTGGCGGACTAGATCCGACTGAGTCTCTAGCGGGCTTTCTTCATCTAATTAGTACTAAGTTTTATATGACAGAGGCCTCAGGCCGTGAGAAAATTCTCGCCTGGGCAGCGAAGTTAGAACTTACGGAATTGGACATTGCGGACAAAGCCATTGCTAAAATCTGCGCGTCTGCTCGGCGTGTTTTGTCTTATTTTCGCGCTGAGTTCCTGCGGCAGCATGAACTTGCGCCAGCGTGCGCACATGCGCAGCGCTCCGCTTTATCACACGGTTAGAACTGGCGAGACGCTTGCTCGCATTTCGACCAGCTACGGCGTCGACGCCGATGCGATTGCCTTATTGAACGGTATCCGAGATCCTCGTTCCTTGCGCAGCGGGACGCGCCTGTATTTAGGCTACAGCTCTGGGTCGGGTCGCGTTCGCACCGCGTCCCTGAATTCTGCATACCCTAGTCGTTCAGTCGATCCGCGCACGCTGGGCTCAGGCGTTATTGCGTGGCCGATTGATGGCGGCCGGATATCTTCTAAGTATGGTCGTCGGGGCAGCTCCTTTCACGACGGCCTAGACATCGCCGCTCCGGCCGGTACGCCTGTGTACGCGGCACACGACGGGATCGTGGTTTATAGCGACGACGGTCTTAGCGGATACGGCAATCTGGTCATCGTTCGCGGCAGCGATGGGCTTACCACAGTCTATGCTCACAACAGACGAAACACCGTTCGACTTGGGGAAGTAGTAGAGCGAGGAGAGAAAATTGCGGAGGTTGGGTCAAGCGGACGTTCTACCGGGCCGCATCTGCATTTTGAAGTCCGCGCGCGTGACTCAGGCGGTAGATTCATATCAATGGACCCTTTGCCGATCTTAACCGGCAATAATGGTCGGAAACCCGCAAGCCGGGTTAATGAACGTCTGACGCCAATCCTTGCAAAGTCTGTATCCTCAGGGTAACCTCCTAAAAACACGTTGTATTTGAACATTGCCGCGTTATATTATTAAGTGGACACCCGTAGCGGTCGAAGCTAGCTTATGCGAACGGCAAATTACTCCTTGGTTCAATGCTGCAAGTAGGCGTGTCTGAAGTTTTGTAAAATTTTTTTGCATAGATTCAACGCGTTAGAGAATCTATAACTTGAGTGGTATGAGACAAGTAGGTCTCAACTAGGAGAAGACGGGTTTGAATTTTACTGCCCTCGTAGCTCAGCAGGATAGAGCACAGGTTTCCTAAACCTGGGGTCATAGGTTCGAGCCCTATCGGGGGTACCAATTTGCAAGGTGATGTGGGGAACAACACAACGGTTGGACATGCGATATGAATAAATCTGAACTGATAGAACTTCTTGCGCAGCGTAATGGTTTGGGACAGCAGCAGTCTGAAGAGGTTGTAAACCTTATTCTGAACCAAATGCGAGGCGCTCTGAGCGGCGGTCGCCGCATTGAGATTCGCGGTTTCGGTAGTTTTGTCGTTAAAGACTACGGCAGCTACTGGGGAAGGAATCCCAAGACCGGCGAGAAGATATGGGTCAATCCCAAGCGTCTTCCTGCATTCAAGGTTGGCAAGGAGCTAAAAGAGCGGTTAAAAATGGAAGCTGGCAACGCGGCCTAAACTTTCCTTAGGCGGCTTGCTCGTTCGTCAGTTGCGTGCGATGCGCTTTTGGCGTTTCTACAAGGGCATTATAGGAGAAGAGTGGAATGGCCTTCGATTATCTCGAAGAGCTTCAAGATGAAGTTACTCGCGGAGTAGGTTGGTACGTTTGTCCGGGAAAAGCGGCGGGTGAATGGAACCTCGCTAAGAGTCCTGACGAATTGCGCGAAGCTTGTCAGCTAGCCGCTAACGTCTATCTGTTCGAGCAGAGTATCTACAAATTGAAGGACGTGGCAGATTCCGGCGGCGAAGACAGATACTTCGTATGTAAGAAGATCCTTGAACCCGGCCCGCGCGGCGAGCCCAATCTTCAGTGGATGATAGTTGATACTAAAGACGCGGCGGAGCTGTTGAGAGACGTTAGCCAAGGACCAAGTCCTTACTTCGGTGCGACGGAAGTCGAAACATTCCAGCCGAAAGGTGGATAAGCTATTTAGGTTGCCGTCCGTGATGAGCCTTCCTCGCAGAGTAGTAATCAAAGAAACCATCAAAGGACGATACGCGCCCGGCACAAAGCCTCAGCGATGGGACGAGCGCGTTTCGGGCACCGACCAAGTGTTGACTGCAGACGGCGAAGAGCTAGCTCTGAACAGCGGCGGAGCGCAATGCTCGCCGGCAAGTGGCTGGGAGCTGCTGCTAACCGGTCAAACTGATACAGGTGAATATCGCTGGACCCTCTACGGAATCCATCCGTAGTTCAGTAACCTAAGATGTCGCTTCCTAAAGATATCGACCACATCGTATTGGTTACGAGTCGTCGTTCAGGCGGCGAGCCGGAAGGCGCTATTTTGCTGCAGCGCGGCGGCTCCGTTCAGGTGGGCAGAAGCAGTCGCAACGACATTGCAATCGACAATCCGGCGGTATCGCGAGCGCACCTCACCTTGACCTGGCAAGGAGATAAAATTGTCGCCCGAGACTTGGGCAGCATGAACGGGACATTCTTAAATCGCAGCAAAATGAAAGAAGAGACCAGCGTTCAAATTGGAGACGTGCTGAAAGTCAGCGATACGAGAATAACACTTCACGCTCCCAGCTCTTCCGTAGCCCAACAGGCGCTGTCTATTGAGCAGGCGAAGGGGGAATTAATCGATAATGCGGCCATCGCCGGGAGCAGTTCAGTTCAGGAGCGGCTGAAAACCGCGCCATCACGTCGTGAACAGGACCGAGTATTCAGCCCCGATTCTGAGGCTCATCTTTCGAAAAAGGCGGTCACTCGGATTGTTCTAGTTGTGGCCGGTTGTGCTTTTCTACTCGGTGCGGCGTTCGTCCTGCTTGCTACAGGCGGCATTTGAAACATAACGGACGATACGTACATCTAAACCATTAGATTCGATACTTTCGTGCTCGGGATTTAACACGCTCTCTAGCTGGGAAATAATAGTGGCTCGTCGGCACTCGCGTATAGTAAGACGGAGGCAGGGGGCTTAAACGCCGGAATACTCATGGCATTTCCATTTCGAAAATTTTTGTACAGCTTCGTTGTGCTTTTTGCGCTGCTGCTGCTGCTAAAATGGTCTGTTGATACCTGCCTGCCGCCTTATGACGGTGCGAGTCGGATCTTTCCGCATGATGCCCCGAAGCCGGTGTTCATGTGCTCAAGCGTAACCAAGTGGGACTTTTGGGCGCGCGAAAAGCAGGCGATTCGCGCTAGTAAACAAAACCTGGTCCGCAACGCACCTGGCGCGCTCGAGAACGACGAAGGCAAACCGACAAAGCTGTTATTCAGTTCCGATGCCATAAAGTTAACGGTGCTCTTGAGTAAAGTGCCCGGGGAGCGCTTCGCAAACTTCCAAGTTTTTATATTGATTTTTGTTCTTTCCATTTTCTTTGGAGTAGTTTGGCAGTGGGGCTATTACCTCGTCACGAGTCCGAAGAATTTTCGCCGAAAGCGGGGAGCGCCCGCGCCTAAATCGATGGCGTCCCAAACTATTTTACCGGATTATCTTTCGCCGAACTCCGGTGAAAGAAAAGGCCGCCGCACCCCCTCAGAACGCGCCAGTAAATCAAGTAGCGAGAGCAACAAACAGCCTCCAGGCGAGGAATGAGCGACGAGAGCCTTCCTGAAGCTGCGAGCAGCGATGAGCCCTGTGAGCAAGAGTTGGAAGGAGACGAGCAGGCGCCTGGCATCCTCGAATCAATAGCAGCGCTTTTTAAGCTATTCATATTTCCTGAACCGGCGCTAGAGACGCTTTACGCTGCTTTTTGGCCGAGATTCGTACTTACGCTTGGCCTTGCGGCTGTCATGGTGCCGCTGCTCGGCAATTTTCTCGTAGACGACAGTTCGCGTTACCAGGGAGTGTTTCTGCTGACGAATCGCTACGTCGAGCTCTCGCCCTTGGCTTTTACAAAATACTATTTTTATATTGTCGGCTTGGGACTTGGCTTCTGGGTATTTGTCGGCGGCTTACTGCAGAAGTATCTGCTCCAACTACAGAAGGTGGAAGTAACGCTGCTAGACAGCATTGCCGCACTTGCAT
This sequence comes from bacterium, assembly GCA_030431555.1. GTDB lineage: Bacteria > Bdellovibrionota_C > UBA2361 > SZUA-149 > JAGRAN01 > JAGRAN01. Next base: position 724 of record JAUIIP010000085.1, on the reverse strand, counting down.
ACAGCGCGTTTCCCGCGCTTGTTATTATCTTTTTACGCCACTGCTGCGCTTTGTTGGCTGATCGTGGGCGGCTTGAGTTTTTTGACTTGGAGCAACTTCTAGCGCTCTCAGATGCGTTCGCACCCCATGCAGAGCTTAGCTACACGATATTGAGCCTATTACTGCTTGTCGCCTCTTGCTGGGGAATTTACCTTTGGGGCAAGTGCATAGAGCTAATTGCGGAGCTGCCGCCGACTAAGATCGCAATCAATGGCGCGTTGATGCTGATTATCCCGACATTTGTAATTACTGCGTGGCTGACGCTGCAGCTTGCTGTTTTCAGCTCCACCGGCGAAGTTCGGCCTTCGCTCGATCACATTCGAGACTCGATCGAGATGCAGCGCGAGCGCGGACAGAAGGATGACTCCGCTGCCGAAGATTACTAAAGAAATGCCAGAACGTAAATTGTTGCCAACGCAAGCTGCAGGAGCGCAAAAGGAACTGCGGCCTTAACAAAACCAAGGAAACTCATCGCCAGGCGATGTTTGTGCATAATCGTAACGGCAACAACCGTTGATGCGGAACCTATCGGTGTAATGTTGCCGCCTAAGTTTGAGCCGAAGATCACGCTCCACCAGAGGTTCGATTCCGCTGCGGTTTGTTTTGCTTGAAGGACTTTAGCCAGAACGGCGGCAAGCGGAATATTGTCTGTTACCGAACTTGCGGCAGCAGAGCACCATAGCAG
>JAUIIP010000084.1 GCA_030431555.1 bacterium | reverse complement strand
TAAAGCGAAAGTAAGACTGAAAACAGCTGTGGCCGTATTCCGTCCTAGTTGACTAATCCTGCTTTCTGCATACTTTTCGGCACATCACCAAAAGGCGTTTGGTCTGGATTGCAGGTAAGCTTTCCAACTAGACCGCCGCATCCGTAACCCGGCCTCAAATGTCGAGGCGCCTCGTAAGAAGCCGGATCGTTAAGTGCGAACCTCCCCCTCCTTCTCAATGGTAAACATTTCTTACCGCGTTTCGCATATAGCTTTGGATTCAAAGCAGACATATTGGTGCACGACTCTGTGTTAGCACTAATAAATGGATCAACAAATGGAATGGGTTGACCGACTTCGTGCTCGCTCGATGTTTTGCTTTGACAGGCTCTAATTTCGAAGCACTCGCCTTTCCACTCTTCCCCGGTAGCCAAATCCAAGTCCTCGGGGACCGGCGGCTCGGACGGTTCATCTCCACATGTCTGCGAGATAGTTTGCGTGCACTTACATAAACCGCAGATGTTGTCTCCGCTCGCACCAGGCGGACACGTCTCTGTGCAAACACCGCTCGGATTGCAGTTGCCGGGCGTACCTGCGCAGGCTATGCAGACTCGCTCTCCTGTCTCTGCTCCGCCGCACTCTGCACGCCACGCCGCGTGCTCAAGTTCGTAATCTATCAAGTCCATGTAGTATTGTTCCAACTGATAAAACACACTGCCGGGCATAGGAATGGCGACAGGATTTCTATCATTCTGAATGTTGATTCGGCCAAGCGGCGCGGGATTCAGCCTCCCCTGTTCATCATACTCATCATACAGCTCCATCACATTTGTATCGAGGAACACCGCTTCGATGAATCCCACAATGCGGGGCTTGCTGGAATGATCGCTCGGATCGAGCCTCGGGCGCCTTCTACCTTGCACCACGCCATCATAGTCACAGTAGCTGTAGTCATCATCTTCCGGTGCAATCAACATCACATAGCCTTTTGCCACTGGGGCTTCTGTATTATTTGCAAGGCCCTCGGCACTGCACATTGGATTCCTGGACTCCAGTGGCTGATAGTCGCCAGTATAAATTGTGTCGAACACGGGCTCCAAGTCGTCGGCAATACCGATCGGCCACTTTATCCAGCCCAAAGAGCCCACACTGATTGGGTTTGACCAGCGGCTCAGGTATGGGAAATTGCGCTTTCCACCCGCTTCTGCTGAACAGTCTGGAGAATTGCAAAACTCGTCAGCAAAGCTTGGATGCTCATAGGCATGATGGGAAGCGACAAGGTGTTCGAACGCTTTCTGCACACTACTGCTGCCCAGAAAACCCGATGTAGATTCGACTGGGTTTAGGAATTGTCCTACGCTTGCTTTTACGCAGCCTCGACCTAGTGCCTGAACAACGTCGTATCCAGATATCGATTTAGGCGCGCTGCCGGCGGCTGGTAAGCCGATCGTCGCCCCAAGAGGCAGCGCAAACTCATTGAGCTTTGGCCGAACGGCTGCCGGCTCTCCGTCAACTCCAAAAGAGTAATCCACGGCCTGCGATACCCGGACGTGCTGCTTTTCCGCCCGATACCTGCCTTCTCGTATTTCGTCTCCTGCGCGATCCGGATCTGCCTCTGTCGCGTAAAGCTGCCGATTGCATTGGGACGCGAACTCGGGATCGGCCGTCGTCATTGGCTGCTTACCGCTTTGGTTGTACATCACATCGCAAACTTTAACGGCAACCGGAAAGACACAGGTGGTCAAAGAATCAGGATCGGCTGCCGCGATCGCTTCTTTCTTGAACACTCCCAACGTATTGCGCCCGAGGAATCTTGGCAGAAAAGCTGTCACGTTTCGAAGCTCTGCTGTGACCCTTACGGCGTTCGATAGCACATACACATCGACACCGTAGCTCACGCGCCTAGTCCCAGTGGAATCCAGATTTGCATCCTCAAGGGAAATAAACTTGAACGAGCCATCATCAGAGCGCCAATACAATCCTCGCTCGACTGTTACCTTTAGGTTGTCTAAACGGCCGATAGTTCCGCTGAAGGGGTCGCTTCCTCCGTAGAGTATGCTGTCTTCTTCATATGCATCTCCCTCTCCCTCAGACAGCTCGAGACCCTGAAGTTCCTGCGGAGCGACCCAGGGCACTGAGCTAGTCCTGAACAAGTCTAAACTTTTACGTTTGGACGCCAGCCAGCCCAATCGGTCGCCGGTCAAAGCCGAAGCGCCCGCGACTGCAGCAGCATCGACCACTGCTTGCAGTTGAACGTTGATCTCCTGCTGGCGGGAGTTTCCTAGGACGAGCGCTGAAACACCGGTTAAGACACCTAAAAGCAAGACTACTAGAACAAGACCCCCTCCCGTCTCTGACGAAATGCGCTTTCTGCAATCCATTATGATCTCCTAGTTGCGCAGCTGAAGTCCCGCGATTCGATTCGCTCTACACTAGAGCCGTGAATTTTTATATTGAGCCCAGCCAACCTACAAAGGAGGCATGGTGCGTCCTCTTTCGCAGCCACCATCAAATACCAACTGCCACTGGAGGCAGAGTTCTGTAGATTTATTTGAAACACCGGGGATGTTATGCCGGCAAGCTGCTGACGGTGGAAAGCGGCCGCTCTCGTCGCCAGCAGTCCTTCAATAATTTCGCAGTCATCGCTCAAACCCCGCACGGTCAATACATCCTGGATAGAAGCGCGCCTCGCGAAGTTAAGCGCCGAATGGCGAAGGCCGGATCTCAGCCATAGACCGAGACTGAGATCCACACTGCCAATCATGATCATCAGCAGTACTATCATTGAGAGCGCCGTCTCAACTGCAACCGCACCAGCCTCTGCATCGTTCTTAAGCCGCATCACAGCCTCCTGCCAGCGGATAAGTTAAGGAGACACGACGGTTGCTCAAGTTGTTCACTGCACGCCAGCTGCCCAATATGCCGTCGTCTGTGGAGCTTTCCAGTGTAATGCGCAGGAAATAGTTCTCGGCAACGGCCGTTTCTACCGCTGCATCTTGACCCGGGAGCTGCGGCAGCCGTATTTCGTGTTTTGTCATGTAAATTGAAGCTTTCGCCTGTGTCTGAAGGCGTGACTCGGTAATTGTTAACTGAAGCCTGGTTTCGGTCTCAGCGATCATTTCCAGGTTTCTACAGGGAATGGATGCATCAAGTTGAGACGCATCAGAGACTTCTTTCGCGGCCAGCCGTGCAGCACCGATATAAGCCTGTCCCGTCTCATGCTCAGTGGCTACCGCGGTAATAGCGGGAATCATAATAAAGAAAAGAGGCAGGGACAGCGCCAATTCCGTCAGAACGCTGCCCCTGCAGTTGGTCGATTGCCTGATATCCCGTAGTGAGTTTGCGAAACTAATCATCGCACGCTGCCGTCAAGAACAAGGGGGGAGTGAAGGTTGGTCGATTGCCCGATTAGTTCAAACGCATTCTCCAGAACACCCGGCTCGGTAGTTTCGATTATCAGTGCACAGCAAAGAATCGCTGCAAAAGTCACGCATCCGGATATCACTCTAAAAAAACCCAAACTCATAGATCTCATTCAACCTCCGAGAACAGCAGCCACATGGCAAGCTCCGTTCAAAAACCTTGGTAAAATCGCCCTAAACCCATAATAGCAAAGTAGTGTGCATAATGCACGCTTTTATGTAAAAAATTTTATGCTCCGGCTGTTGTTGAAAGCTCAAGCATACCTCGGGTAGGCTAAGCTGCGCCTCATTAGATGGTTATTCTTTTATATCGAGGAGTTATACTAGGCATCGCTCCTTTCTCGCTCGACGACCGATAGCCGAACTACACTCGAGACGATTTGAGTTAGGAAAGCGCTTACGAACTATGATATACTTTTGAGTGTGCGTAATACACACTACATTAACAGGTGATGGATAGTTTTTACGACGAAAAAGAAAAGCTGTTAAAGGTCATGCTGAAGCCAGCCCTGCGCTTTTGCTTGCGTAATGCATTCGGCACAAGGAAGGTTTTCGAGATCATTCGCTCCCTATTGATTGAGCTGGCTGTAGAAGAACTTAAGGAATCCGGCGAAAAGGCAAACGTCAGCCGGTTAGCCGTACTGACTGGCATGAGCCGCAGAGAGGTTACTCGAATCTACCGTGATGCCGAACCTATTAAAAGACCGCCAATGCTTGTTCAAAGGGTGAGCAATCGCTGGCAGCATCATCCGAGGTTTACTACAAAAGCAAGCAAGCCTCGCGTGCTGAGTTACAAGGGAGACGACAGCGAATTTGCCGAGTTGGTAAGAATGGTATCAACTGACGTTAAGCCGGGGACGATGCTCTCTCAACTTGAGACACTCGATATGGTTGAGAAGACAAGACATGGCCTAAAGCTCAAGCAAGAGGTTGAATTCTTCACAAAGGATCCCAGAAAGGGTCTAGAGCTGCTGTCAAAAGATGCGGCCACGCTGATAGAAGCAGGCGAAGAAAACCTGTTCCGACCGCGCAATACGAGAAATCTTCACTTGCATACCGAGTTCGACAATATCTACCAGGATGACATTCCCGCAATCCGTCAGTGGATTTTCGAACGAGGTCAATTATTCCATAAACACGTGCGGGAGTACCTGTCCAACTACGATAAAGACGTCTCGGGCGACCAAGCCAAGACTGCAGGTGCCAAGGTTATCGTCGGTGCGTTCAGCTGGACAGAAGAGAAGTCTGTAAATAACTAGCTAAAGACTATGAGGTTAAGATGAACAAGAACGGTTATTCTAAGGGTACTGCACGCGCTTGGTTAACTATAGGCAAATTGATACGATCGGAACAGTTTCGGACAGGTGGGAATACGGAGGGGACGTCAGGCTGGCCTATTTTCTCAAGTAAAGACGGTTGTGCACCGTTTCATTCTATGGCGGTCCATGCCGCTGGGAGAGATGTTCGCGTGTTCTCTCATCATAGCCGACTTGCCTGGTGCCAGCGCGGATCGGCGATGATTGAGTACGTTTCCATCGCGGGCCTCCTAGCTCTAGGATTGTTGTGTGTTATTGCGGGCTCAACTGAGGGTCCAGGTCTTCAGCAAAACGTTGAAGATACTTTCGTTCGGGCCGCTTATGGAACAGACGCAGATGGGTCAGCAGTGTATGTGGTGCGGGGAAGAGAAATCCCCCGACCCAGTTGGTGTCCTGGCGGTGTCTCGAATCTCGATGGAGGTACTTGCGGCACTCAGTATCGCTCTGGATATAGTTCGTCGGGAGGCGGCGCGGGCGGAGGTCCAGGGCCGGATGTTCAGAGGGCCCGCCGCCGTTTTGGCAGCCCATAGCTTTGACCAGTCGCTGTGACCGGTTCAAATGTCAGTACAAGATTTAGGATAGAAATTTGATTTTTAGCATTAGCAATAAATATCGAGTTTGCGATCAGCGCGGCGCCGGCATGATTGATTATATCGCAATGCTCGCAACCGGTTTGACTATTTTGCTATGCGCCGTCGCGGGTGTTCCTGGATCGCCCGGCCTGCAAGATCACAATAAACAAGTATTCGTGACAGCTGCATATGCGCTGGGAGGCAGCACCGAGAGCACCAAAGCATGCCCCAGCGGCGTTAGCAAAGACGGCGGAACCTGCGGAACAACTGAGCGCAGGGGTCTGCCCGATAAGTAGCACCCCGCTTTAAACCCGGATATAGCTTATTGGTTTTAAGACACGCTTGACGCAGCGCAGGATTTTGGCCACCTTGCTGTCTTTGCACAGCAGGGACCCAAAAGTGACTCGCGAAGAATTTTCCAACAAACTTAATGGTGCGCTGATTCTTGCACCTCTTACCAAAGGCGGCAATTTGCCGTTTCGCAGGCTATGCTGTGATTTCGGAGCAGACGTTACAGTGTCCGAGATGGCCTATGCCCGCAAGCTGGTAAAGGGTGATCGTAAGGAACGCGCACTGCTTCGCCGGCACCCCAGCGAGAGCTGCTTCGGAGTCCAAATTGCCGCAAAGCAGCCGGAGGAAGCACTGCAAGCCGCCAAAATTATCGAAGACAGCGGCGCAGACTTCATTGATATTAATTGCGGCTGTCCAATCGACGACACTACGCGAAGAGGCCTCGGAGCTGCTCTACTGCGTCGTCCAAACCAAATAGCAAAGCTAGTCCAAGCCCTAAGCGACGGTTCGCCTCTTCCGATAACAGTCAAAATCAGAACCGGCTGGAAGAACGACTCGATCAATGCCAAGGAAGTGTCCCGGCTCGTGGAAGAGTCGGGCGCGTCGGCACTCACTATTCATGGCCGCAGCAAGCAGCAGCGCTATTCAAAAGCGGCGGACTGGGAATTAATTAGAGAAATCGCTGAAGAACGATCGATACCAGTGATTGGCAACGGCGACATCGTAACCCACTTTGAGGCGGAGCAGCACTTGAGTTCCCACGGAGTGTCAGCGCTGATGCTTGCCCGTGGCGCCCTGACGAAGCCTTGGCTATTTGAGGAAATTAAAGAGAGCCGAACCTTAAATCTCAGCGCTGAGCAGCGAATAGAAATTTACTACCGCTTCAGCGAATATTTAAAAGAGCACTTTGGAGCGGATGACATCGGCATCAATCGGATTATGAGGTTCCTGCCTTGGCACTTCACGCTGTTTTCGCGTTATGTTTATTACCGTTATCAGGACTTCGACGCGCAGTCGCCCACGCCACTGATTCACCAACGGCTTGACCCTGGCATACCCGCCTCCCCCATCGATGAGTTTTTACAGCGAAGCGACGAGCTAAGTCATAGGCAACTAGCTGAAGCTCTCTTGGGCGCAGCTTCTCCGGATCAGGCATTGGCAAACGTCCTGCGGCTCGCCGCGGCGGCTATCGCCGCCCCACCCTACTTGGCTAAGCAGCCGGAACTCTTAGCCCAAGGTTAAGCTCCTGCCTTGTCTAAGGCAAAAATTTGAACCCGACTAAAGCACTGTGGTAATACCGCCGCAACGGTTGTAGGAGCCGGAAGTGCCGGTTTCGCCGTTTTGGACCCAAGCCAAGGAGGCTAAACATGCGGGTCTCACGTTTGACTCAGGAGATGGGGAAGTTGGGTTCCGTGGTGGTCGTGATTCCGGTCACTGCGGCGGTGCTGAAGGCACCCAGATCGTCGAAGATGCCGGTGGCTGTCGGGATCGACTCGCTGCTCGGCGGTTCGCTGTTCGGTGAACTCGAGGCGGTCGGCTTCAAGCCGGACGGCACGGAAAACCACGAGATCGTTCGAGTCGCTGCGGACTCCGGCGGTCATCGCAAGGTGTTCCTGATCGTGCCCTTCGAGCACAAGCCGGATGTCTTCCGCACGCTGATGGCCTATCGCCGCCTCGGCGAGTCGGCCTACGCTTGCGCGAAGCGCCACAAGATCTCGCGCATCGTCGTCGTCGGTAACGACATCGCACTGGACAACGGTGTGAACCTCGCGGCCGCGGTCGAAGCCGTCGCGCTCGGGAACTTTGACTTCACGGAGTGTCTCTCCAAGAAGCCGGATGCCCACGTGATCGACGACCTGCTGATCTTCGGCTGTGACGAGCTCGACGAGCGCGCCGCGAATGCAGCCATCGCGACTGCCGACGGCATCAAGCTCTCGCGCACGCTGTCGCTGCTGCCGCCGGACCGCAAGCATCCGCTGGACTACGCCGCGCGGGTAGAGGACGCTCTCGCGTCGTTCTCGGATCGTCTCGCGGTCGAGGTCATCGACCAGGCTGCGCTGGAGCAGATGGGAGCGGGAGGCATCCTCGGTGTAAACCGCGGGAGCGACTTCCCGGCCTGCGTGCTCAAGATCGTCTACACGCCGAAGGGCGGAAGCGATGCCAAGCCGATCGCATTTATCGGCAAGGGCGTGATCTTCGACACGGGCGGCTATTCGCTGAAGCCCCCCGCAATGCAGCCCGACATGAAGGGCGATTGCGGCGGAGGCAACACGGTGGTCGGCGCGATGCGCTCGATCGCCGCGGTGGAGCCGGATGTGCCGATCACTGCGTACATCCCGCTCGTCGAGAACCGGGTGAACGGCACTGCGCGCGTTCCGAGCGATGTCCTGACGAGCCTTTCGGGCAGGACCGTGGAGGATCTGAACACGGACGCCGAAGGTCGGCTGATCCTGATGGACGCGATCACCCTCGCTCAGCGCGACGGGTCGACGACGCTCATCGATCTGGCCACCCTCACCGGTGCCTGCATGGTTGCCCTCGGCAACACCTGCAGCGGCGCCTGGAGCAACAGCGACGAGCTGTGTGCCAAGGTGCTCGCGGCCGCGGAGAACGCCGGTGACAGGATGTGGCGCATGCCGCTCCTGCCCGAGCTCGACGCGGACCTGGAGAGCGGAGTCGCCGACTTCGCCAACATCGGCAAGGACCGCATGGGCGGCGCGATTCACGCGGCGCTCTTCCTTCAGCGGTTCGTCGAGACCGGCACCGAATGGGCCCACCTCGACATCGCCGGCCCCGGGTGCAACAAGATCAAGGATCGCCGTGCATTCCGCGGTGGTCCGGTCGGCACCCTGGTCAACTTCGCCATGAGCCTGAGCTCCTAGGGTTAGTACCAGGCGAAAGATCGTCTATCGCCCGGCCGAGGAATACCCCCCTCGGCCGGGCACCACTTTAAACCCAACTCTCACAGCTTGGGGCACCAGCTTTTGTGTGCTAGCTTTTTCCCGAGTTATGACCGATTCAAACCCCAAAAATAGGTATTTATTTTTGTTAGTGTCGCTTTTTGCGCTGCTGCTTGTTTCTCCCTTAGTCGGAAACTCGCCGGTTATTCGCCACTTGTTGTCGGCCGCGGTTACGCTGCTCCTAGCGTCCGGTGTTTACTCGGTAAGCTACGAGCGCAAGCACTTCATCGCAGCCGGAGTTCTCGGAGCAACCGGATTTTTCCTGATTGCAGCAAACAGTGTTTATCAGAGCACGAGCCTTGCAGTTATCCTACTTACGGTGGAAATTCTGTTCTTTTCCTACATCGCATGCGTGATGCTTTCCAGGATACTTGGCGAACCGGTAGTCAGCTCCGACACTATCATCGGGTCAGTCTGCGTATATCTACTAATCGGTATTTCCTTCGCTTTTTTTTATATGTACATCGAGCTGCTGAGCCCCGGCTCCTTTTCCAACACCTCTGCAGTGGTTGACGGCTCGGGTGAAGGAAGTGCTGCATTCCTATATTTTAGCCTTGTAACTTTATCTACAGTTGGCTACGGGGACGTGGTGCCGCTGACAGATTTTGCTCGCACTCTCGCAGGCCTAGAGGGAATAATTGGTCAAATGTATATAGCGATTCTAATAGCGAGACTGGTTGCTATTCACACAATGCAGAACCGAGAGCTGCGATAGCAAAATGAACAGCCCTGAAAGCTGGTACGAACGTCATCCAAAACTGACGATGGCGTGCGTGTACATGCTCATCATAATTGCCGCCGAACTTTTGGTTAGAGCGGCGGCGGCTGCCGGCTATGTCCCTTTCGGGTTCTTTCCGACAACGGACGCGACCAAGCGTTTCTTCGGCGACATCAATCCGCATTTCGGCGTATGGCACCATCCTAACCGAGAAACGCGGCATTTCGGCCCCTGCTTCGAAGCGATTTATCACTCCAACTCTTACGGCGCTCGAGACATCGAACGCTCCATGCACTCGGATGCAGAACGCCGAGCGGTAGTGCTGGGCGACTCCTTTGTTGAGGGTATTGGCGTGAACGCGGAAGACCGGATGACTAATTTGGTCGAAAACATAACCGGTGTGGAGCAGCTCAATTTCGGAATATCCGGCGACTTCAGCTCGACTCAAGAGTGGCTGCTGTATCGCGAATTGGCTTCTAAATTCGATCACAGCGACGTCCTTGTATTTCACCTTCCTGCCAACGACTTTCGCGACAATGAACCGTCGAATTTTTCTCCTCGCCGCTATAGACCGTACTTGGTCGAGAACAAACAAAACGAACTAGAGCTGTATTATCCCGTATCGTTCGAGGATCGAGAAAGACCCAAGGGATTCAGTAAGGCTCGAGCTTTTCGCAGACATATCTACAACCATGTATATCTGTTGAATGTAATTCGTCGCAGCGCTCAGATATACAACGAAGCCGGTATGCCCAAGGAGTCCCCCTCCGGCGACAGCCTGCTAAGCACCTATGATACTTTTTCAGATTTGGACTTAAGGCGTCTACTTTTCGCTTACAGAAAGATTGTAGAACTGGCCGGTGACAAGCAGGTTCATTTCTTTATAATCCCTCGGCAGTCTGATTTCGTTAAGCTAAAGAATCAGGGCTACGATTTTAAGATTGTGCGCGAGCTTAAGGAGTTCGCAGAAGCCTACCCGAATGTGCAGATCGTAGATCTGCTGCCGTCGCTTAACTCTTATGTTGAAAAGCATCAGCTTGATGTGGACGACCTCTATCTGTCTTGCGACGGTCACTGGACGCCCCTAGGCAATAAAGTAGCTGCCGCGGCAGTTGCCAAAGCTGTTTTTGGTGCTGAAGCGCAAACTTTGGCGAGACAGCCGCCGGCAAGTCTGCTTACATTATTACGTGACTGATAAACCGTCCGGCAGCAAACTGAACACTCCCCTAATTCTTGCCCTTTCGGCGCTCGCCGCGGCAACAGCGGTACAGCTTGCATATTTTCTCAGCGCCCCAATCATTGTAACGAATGACAGTGTCGGATACATCCGAGCCGCACTGGGCTTGGCCGCCAGCGGTACGTTTGACGCGCTTGAGCCGGTTCGCACTCCAGGCTACCCGATTTTTCTAGCTGGTGTCTTTGCACTCTTCGGTCATGAAATCGCGATTGCTGCAGTCGCACAGCACCTGTTGATTGCTTTGTTAGCAAGCGTAACGTTCTTAGTGCTCCGCACGAGCTACGGCAATCTCTGTGCGCTCCTAGTCGCCGTCTTCATTAGTCTCGATCCTTTTCTTGCTCTATACGGACAGTGGATATTATCGGAAACCTTGTTCTGCTTGCTGCTGACCATCGCAGCACTGCTGGCTCTATCCAAGCACGAGAAGGCTTCAACTTGGATGCTATCCGGCCTACTATTCGGCGCTGCCTGCTTATGCAGACCTAACGCCTTAATAGCTGCAGCTTGCACAGCCGCAGTGCTGCTTGCGACCAGCGACGGCGAAAAGCAATTTTTCAACCAAGCCAAATTTGTACGGTTTGCATTTCTCTGTTTCGGACTAGTTATTATGCTCGGCCCATGGGTTTCTTACCGCCTTGCTGAGGGCGAACGACTGGGGCTTGCTAGAAATCAGACAGCTTTCTTACGGGTTCAAATGCTGCAGCATCAGCTTATGTTCGACCCCGAGTTAATAGAAGAGGAGCATCTGCGCGAGTTTTACTTCGACCTCAAACAGCGCCGCGAGCGGCAAAGCGCTGAAGAAAAGCTTCACAGGCTCGGCTTCGCCTTCGTCTTCCGTAGTCACCTCTTAGAATCAATGAGCGATGATGAGGTCGACTCCTGGTATCGAGATTATATCGAGCGGTACATGAGCAAGCATCCCCACGACTATTACAGGCAAGCGTGGCAAATATTTTTAAATTTGATTCATCTGAGAAGTGACTACCCGACCAGCCTACTTCCGGCGACTCGCTACATACTCGGAGAAGTACCATTGGCTGAACATATTGCAGCGATAGGTGCCACTGCACCAGAACGCACAATGCTGTATCGGCCGAAGTCACCGAATACTCTAAGCAGATTATGGACAAACTGTCTCACCCTGCTAAGCCGCTTCAAACCACTATTGTCCGTTCTGTTTTTAGGTCTATGCTTTATTACGGCCGCATCACAGCTGTTGCGCGGCGAGCTGAAACTGCTGTTCTATTTGCCGCTGTTGATCTTCCTGACTCAGGCGGCTGCCTACGCCTGGCTGCTGCACCTCGACGACCGCTACACTCTGGTCCTGAACCCCATCTTATACATTCAAACAGCGCTGGCGTTGCACTACTGGAGGAAACGCTGTGCTTGAGGCTAGCTCTCTGAAGGCGGGTTAGCACCATCATTGGTCAGTTGCCGCGTTAAGTTAACCGCGGCAGTACGCGAGCCGTCATCATCCGTAAAATCAACCGCGATTTGCTGAATCGCTATTGCAGCGCCGGCCTCGAGGTTCGCTATTCTACTCTCGTCTAGTTCAAGCGGCAGAATAGATCCGTCCGCAATTGCAGTCACACCCGCTTCACAGGCCACATCCGTAACTCCGTTAAAGTTCTTTTGGATCACCGCTTTGGTCGAGTCGATAAGGCCCGATACCCTAACCGCGCCTAAAACCACCACGGCCACCGAGGGAGTCGGGTTGATGCGAGTGAAATATGTTCCATTGATATCGGTAACGCCAACAGAGACAACGTTGTTGTCACCTGGCAGGCTCAAATCTAAGACAGCAAATTCCGTGTTAGCCACAGGCACCTGCTCGCCCAGACCGGTGAATTCCGGAGGGAAGAAAGCATTGCCCGAAAGGACAATTGTGGTCAGACGATCGCTTTGGCAGGCGACACAGGCCACAGCAACAAATATCCCCAAGATAACTGCGGCAAATTTACGTGAACGTATCCTCGGCATGTGTCTAATCTCCTCCCTTAAAAATAGCCGCCTGATCCTTGATCAATTTACGCACAAGCTCAAGCAATCCAAGACGCATTTTTACAAATCCAGTGCTTGAAAGCCTAGGGATATAATGTCTATTC
>JAUIIP010000083.1 GCA_030431555.1 bacterium | reverse complement strand
GGAGGAGACTTTTTTTCATGTGCGCGGCGTAGCCAAAAGCTCGCCGCGTTTTTTTTTGCTAAAAACTGGGCTCAAGTGAGCATTAGAGTTTTTTCAGGTTTGAGAAAATAATGTTGTTGTAAACCGGATGCTTAGCAAAACACTTTTCACCCCTCCGTGTGCCGTCCAGCAAATTGAGCCTTTTTTGTAATTCTTAAAGAAGATTTTCTAAAAAAATTTTCGGCTGCATGGCGAGGTGGTCTCTCGCTAAAGAACATTTCAAGCGCCGAGAACAAAAAGCTTGTTACTCGATTTATCCACAAGGCGTTTGCAAACTTTATGGCTCAAGGTCCGAGTAAGACGAACAAAAAATCTATGCAAAATTAAAAAAAGGTATTGCCCGACGTTGACGGCGATCCGGTGTACTTGTAACGTTCTTTTCAGGACAGGGAAGTTAATGGTTTTCGGACCGACTAAGGCTTTCCGGAAGAGTCTCTTCGGAGATGAAAACTCTTGGAGCGGGTAACCAACCCAGGACACATTGCCGGAAAGTTTTAATTGAGAAGACACCGTTAACTCAGGCAACTGGTTCTTCGGGACAATTGCCTTGAGGGGCGACCCACAAGGTGGATATCCAAAGTTAGAACTGTCTCGGCTTGGAGATGCGATTTATCAATTCACCAAGTCTAAGGTAAAAAGGTGAGTCCGTCGCAGGAGGAAGCTTTTTACCACGTGCGCGGCGCAGCCAAAAGCTCGCCGCGTTTTTTATGTACTCTCATTTTTCGTGTGCGTTCTGCGCATTTACTTGTCCTATTGCCTCATTTCCGCATAAGTCGTCTCGGCTAAGTGTCCGACATTACAAAGGTAACTTCGCCACTACCTCGACTTGCGCTTTTAGCTATCTCGTGAGATAATATGTGTTAATAGCACATTTATGGTTTAACGAAGAGGTTGTCATGGGAATATTCGAAGATCTAACGATCGAAATCAAAAGAGACCTGGAAGGGCTGTGGCGCTGGACCAAGCGCTCACACGACGGACGAGTTGTTGCAGATGCAGAGTTCGGCTTTGCGTCTTGCTTAGCTTGTTATCAAGCCGCCTTTGGTAAAAGTAACTCCAAGGCATTGATGTCTGCCGCCGACGAAAACGGATGGATAAATTGTGCGGAACTGCCGAGTAGGGCCTTCGCCGGACTTGGTTAATTAGCGGAGCAATGTCTGAGCAGCAATATTACTGATCCTATCTTGAGTCAGGTTCAAACTGGTATTTAATGCGGCAATTAGCTAGGATCCTCTGGATTAGTCTGGAGGAAATGATATGTGCCGTAGATTTTTTACCGTTTTGCTTTTTTCATTCAGCTTGGCAGCTTGCTCGTCTTCGAGTGCTCCTGAGCCGAGTGAGCCGGAACAGTTTGAGTTCATGCCTTCCGGCTTTCTGAGCACATACAAGAATCTTACCCAGACGCGAAATGTTCCCGGTGCTTACTCCTATGTTAACGACGCTCGGCCGCTGCGTCGCTATACAATGGTTATGCTTGAGCCCGTGGAAGTCCACTTGGTTGACCGCAGCGACGGTCGAGCTCAAGTCGAAGAGATTCGCCTTCAAGCATTGGCGCGTCATTTCGAGAACGAAATTAAGGAGTCATTGGGAAACTCCTATCCGGTCGTAAAGCAGCCGGGCTACGGCGTTCTGCGAGTGCGTGCTGCTATTACTGACGCGATACCCGAGGAGGGCAGCCGAATCTGGTCCGGTGATGGGATCGCCGGATTATTGATTGAAGCAGAGCTGCTGGATTCTACTTCCGGCGAGCAAGTCGCGGCGTACGTGGATGCCTTTAATAAGGGCCGTGTGTTTGGAAGTCTGTTCGGCGCGCATGGCTGCACTGATTCTGAGCGTTGTTTGGATCTTTGGGCCAGAAAGCTTAGAGGCAAGCTCGACACATCCCGGGGTTTGATGCGCTCGAATAAACGGGGCCAAATTCAGATTAACTAACAATACCGAGCTTCTTTTACCGTGAGGGCATGGCACCGAGTTCCTGAGGTTGTTCTGCTTGTCACGATTTGCGCGTGCATTTTTTCGATCATAAACGCCCTGATTAGCTGGGATGAGTACTCGGCTCGCAGTGCTCTATTGGTCGTTTATCTAATACTTCCGTTTGTAATCGGGCTTGTGCTGACGGCTGCGCTGGTCAACGGCCGTGCTGCAGTGCTCAATTCTCTACTGGTGCTGATATCCTGCGGCTTTTCGCTGCTGATCACCGAGTGGTTTGCCAAGTTCACGGTCGACAATCCAAATTTTATCGCCGCCGCCAGGGCTGGTGTAATTTACGACACGCGCTCCAAGGACGAAGTCGTCGAGTCGCTGCGAGCTGAAGGTGAAAAGGCTTATCCCACGACTGATCCGTCTTTGGTGCTCGCACTGCGTCGGGAGGGGGAGAGGACGAAATACATTACATTCGGCAGTATTTCCCAAAGCAAACTCGTGCAGTGCAATGAGTCGGGCGAGTATGTGACGTTCGAGAGTGATGCTCACGGCTTTCGAAATCCGGGGAATATTTTTGGCAAGGAGATTTCCATTGTTTTGGTTGGTGACTCTTTTGCCCAGGGCCACTGCGTGCCGGTTGGCTCCGGCATAGCCGAGCGAATGCGCGAGAGTCTCGATGGGGTTCTTACATTGGGTCACGGCGGCAACGGACCGCTGTTAGAGCTGGGTTCATTGCGCGAGTACGCAAGCGAGATAAAGCCTCCAGAGCTGCTTTGGCTCTACTATGAAGGAAACGACTTGCATAATTTGCGCGAAGAGAAGCAAGACTCGCTTTTATTAAAATATCTGAAACCTGATTTTTCTCAGGGGCTCATCGGAAGGCAAGACGAAGTTGACGCTGAGCTAAAACAGATTGTGCGATCTGCATACCAATCTGCAAATTCAATTTACGCGCGTCGTAAGTCGCTGCTTCTTTTTCTAAAACTGTATCACTTGCGCGAACTGCTTGGCCTAACTGCCTATCCACGGAGGGAGCCGCCTCCGGATCTCAATCTGCTGGAAGCGATCTTCGTGCGCGCCAAAACGGAAGTCGAGAGCTGGGGAGGAAGGCTTAGAGTCGTCTACCTGCCTCATTGGAAGCGTTACTACTATCCCGAGCAGGCTGCCCCGACTAGGGCAGACGTGCTCGAAATTCTCGGCGAGTTGAATATTGAGGTGATTGACTTGCACAAGGCGTTTTCTCGAGTCGAAGACACGGAGGCTTTGTTCACCTACCCCGGACGAAACAATCACTACAGTGTAAGAGGATACCAGCTCGCGGCAGAAGTGATTGTAGAAGCCTTAAACGGTTCTACTTCACCCGTTTATAAATAATCTCAACGGCTTTGTATTCTTCGCCGCCGGGCAGCGATTCATATGCGACAAATGTATGTTGGTCGTGGTTGTCGACCGTAACTTCTGAGCGCGAATGTTTAAGCTCTCGCGTTACCGGATCCATAAAGTCGCCGTGAAATACGAACTTGTCGCCGTCTTCGTTTACCGTGCCGGTGCTGATCATAATTGCGGTGCTCATCGAGTCGGTCCACATGGAGACAAACTTCTCGCGGAGATTGTCATATCCGGTAATCCCGCGACCGGATAAATGCTCGCCCATAGTTACGCCTTCGAACTCCTGGCGGATAAAGCGGCCGCCGAGAATCCAGCTCTTGCGGGACTGCGCTTTAGAGGTAATCGGAACACCTTGTGGTTCTCCCCACCAGGTTATAGCTGCGTCCCAGGTGCCGACAAACGGTTCAAGGAGTTTGTGCTTGTCGTTAGGGTTGGCGGCGCTGCGCCAAGCCGCGTCGATCTCTTCCGGCGTGAACTGATTGTAGGACTTGCTCTTGCTGCATCCAAGAGTAAGGAAGATGAGCAACGTAAGAATGATAAATCGTCTCATGCCAGAATGCCTCGGGTTATTCATCAATGCTTATAGCACCGAACAATCGTGCAGTTCAATCTAGTCGATTGTAACGCCCATTGCTCGCAGCTGCTTCTCTGCCTGATCAGCCCAACCACGGTTAGCGGCGGGACTGGCTGGGCTTGGATGCAAAATCGTATGGATGCCGCCGGAGAAGCTGCCCTCTGCTAATGCGTTTCTTATACGAGTCTCAGCAAACTTGCCGATGCCGATGACGAGATTCGGACTTAGCGCGTCTACCACCATCCGTAGCGCTTGATCGCAGACCTCGAAAAGTTGTTCTTTCTCAGAGGCCGGCAGTTTGTCAGGAGTTCTGTTCTTGCCGCTTTGCTCCATAAAACACAGCGGACAGTAGTTCCAGACAAAAAAGCGTTTGAAAAAGGCGGTAGGTGAAGCAAAGCGGCTGCCGGCCCAGCTCCAGAGCCGTGTTCCGCTAACCTCACCTCTCGGGCAGTCAAAACCTTGAATGGGTCGTTTCGGATGAACATGGGGCGGCTGCTCAACTCGGCCGCTGATGCCCATCCAGTCGCGTACCATTGAAACGTCACCGAACGGCACTCCAGTCTGAGCCATTCCAAATGGACCGGGATTCATTCCGACGAGAACAGCCTCCTTTCTTCCGCCGCCAAATTTCTTCAAGTAGGTCGAATGCGGCTCCCAGGCGTAGGACAGCGGATTGTAAGTGTGGGTTACCGGCTCCGCGAACGAGAGCTGCTCGACCTCATTAGAAAGTGCGCGGCTGATATCGGTCGTATTCATCGATTTTCCTTTAATCCGCTGGGTAGAGATAGTGTTTAGCGAGAGATGCAAATTCTTCTACCTGATGCTTAGACCAAGCTTCGTCCTTGCCAAGCTCCGTTTTTAGCAGTGCCGCCACGGGTGGAGCAAGTTCGAGCGCCTTCTTTGCGTCGTAAAACAAAACTCGCGTGCGTCGAGCCAAGACGTCCTCGATGCAGCGCGCAAACTCATGACGCACGGCCCACACCACCTGTGCGGCCGTGAGGGTTTCGTCTTTGTCGAGAAATCGCCCCAGTTCCGGTGAGGACTTTGCCAATTCCTGAATTCGAACGGCATCGGAACCATACCACCTAAGCCTGCCGGCAGCGGCCGCGTCAAAGTCGCAGCCGTGAATCTTCAAAGATTCAGTCGGGGAGCTTGTTTGAGGCAAACCAGAAGTTGCTGCGGCACGGTCGACTGCATCTTCAGCCATATCGCGGTAAGTCGTCCACTTGCCGCCGGATATTGTAACTATCCCGGATTCGGAAATACTTATACTGTGGTCGCGGCTGATTGAAGCCGTGCCGCCGTCGCTGCTGTCACCTACGAGCGGCCTTATGCCCGCGAAGACGCTTTTGACATCCGTAGGCAACGGGCAGCGATCGAGATACCGACAGGTGTGATCGAGAACGTAGTCGATATCTGCCTTAGTTGCTCTTGGTTCGAGCGGCGCATCGGGCTGCGGCGAATCAGTTGTTCCAATAAGCGTCGAGTTATGCCAGGGGATAGCGAAAAGAACTCGTTTATCATCCGTATGCGGGATCAGAATTCCGTAATCGCTCGGCAGGAATGAACGGTCAACTACAACATGAACGCCTCGGCTTGCGATTTGCCTAGGTGGTGCGTTCTGATTGTCCATTTTACGAATAGAGTCGCTGTAAGGTCCGCAGGCGTTTATTACCGAGCGGCAGGCAACCGTGATTGACTGGCCGCTTTCTTCGTCAGTTGCGTGGACTTCGCAAACCCGGCCTGCATGCTTAGAAAAACCTGTGACCCGCATATAGTTGAGTGCGCACGCTCCCTCACGAATTGCGGTCTGTATCAGGTTTAGGTTCAGGCGGGAGTCATCAAACTGCCCGTCATAGTAAATAACTCCGCCGCTTAGCTCCTCCGTAGCCAGGCTGGGTGAAAGTGTTTCGATTTCTTTCGCGCCAATAATGCGTGAATGGGGGAGGGTGCTGCCGAACGCAATCGCGTCATATAGCTTTAAGCCTGCGCCGTAGTAGTAACGCTCCCAGCGGCTTGAAGCGGGAATGATGAAACCGCGCTGCTGCACAACGTGAGGTGCGTTTCTAAATAGATTGGATCGTTCACGCAGCGCTTTGAACACCAAGCCGACAGCGCCTTTTCTAAGGTAGCGCACCCCACCATGAACTAGTTTGGTGCTTCTGCTTGAAGTGCCTTTTGCAAAGTCACTTTGTTCGAACAGCAAGGTCCTGTATCCGCGGGCTGCCGCCTCCACCGCACAGCCGGCACCAGTTGCTCCACCGCCGATTACAACGATGTCCCAAGGCTCCTTAGCCGATTCTAGAATTTCGAGTTGAGTTTCTCGGGTCACGTCAGAAGAGGCAGGTCCTTACTAATTATCCCAATGCATGGCCCTGCTGAGCGCAGTGTTCCACCCCTGCTTTAGTTTCTGCACTTTTTCACGTGAGATGGATGGTTGAAACACGCTGTCGCCCTCTATCTCGCCCTTTAAGGCGTCGATAGAATCCCAAAAGCCCACTGCTAAACCGGCCAAAAGCGCTGCACCTCTTGCAGTGGTTTCTACGCTTTCCGGACGACGGATCGGAATCCCAAGAACGTCAGACTGAAACTGTATCAAGAAGTCGTTGCTGGTAGCGCCTCCGTCTACTCGAAGTTCGCTGATTGTCATACCTGAGTCATGCTGCATTGCTTCAACTACGTCCGCCACCTGGTATGCGATAGACTCGAGCGCAGCACGAGCAATATGGGCTTGTGTGGTGCCGCGCGTAATCCCAGTAATCAGGCCCCTCGCGTGAGGGTCCCAATGCGGGGCGCCGAGTCCGGTAAAAGCCGGCACAAGGTACACACCGCCGTTGTCCTCAACGCTGCGAGCAAGCTTTTCACTGTCTTCACTCTTTTTAATGATTTCCAGTCCGTCTCGAAGCCACTGAATCGCAGCGCCGGCTACAAAAATGCTGCCTTCGAGCGCGTAGGCGGTCCGATCACCAATCTGCCATCCAATTGTCGTGAGCAACTTGTGCCGGGAGGGGATAGGCTTATCACCTGTATTCAGCACTAGAAAACAGCCCGTCCCATAAGTGTTCTTCATCGAGCCTTGCTCGAAGCACAGCTGACCGACAAGCGCCGCCTGCTGGTCGCCGGCTGACCCGGCGATTGGGACATCGGTCGCGAATGCATCGACGCTGGTACGGCCAATTGTCTCGCTATTGCTAACTACTTTTGGAAGCATCGAGCGGGGGATCGTAAACAACTCGAGCAGCTCATCGTCCCATTCGCAGGAATGGATATTGAACAGCATTGTTCTCGACGCGTTCGTAATATCGGTCGCGTGCACGGATCCGCCGGTAAGCTTCCAGATCAGCCAACTATCAACGGTTCCAAAGCAAAGGTTGTCGGCTTCGGCAGCCTTGCGCGCTCCATCGACGTTTTCGAGGATCCACTCAATCTTAGTTGCAGAAAAGTAAGCATCGAGCAGAAGCCCGGTCTTCTTTGAAATAAGTTCGCCAACCCCGTCGCTTTCGAGTTCTTCGCAGCGTTTAGCCGTTCTGCGATCTTGCCAAACGATAGCGTTGTAAATCGGGTTGCCGGTACTGCGCTCCCAAACGATCGTCGTTTCTCGCTGATTGGCGATGCCGATCGCCGCTAGGTCCTTGGAGGAGATTCCGTGTTTACTCATCACCGCCGACACGGAGCTTATCTGAGATGACCAAATTTCGTTTGGGTCATGCTCAACCATTGATGTGTCCGGAAAATGCTGGGTAAATTCCTGCTGACTTGTCGCAACAGCGTTGCCTTCTTCGTTGAACAGCAGCGCGCGAGAGCTAGTGGTGCCTTGGTCAAGGGCGAGTATAAACGACACGAAGTTTCCTCATTCGTTTAATGCAGTCTTCGAAAGACTATAACACACTAATGCAGCGGCTAGCGATTCACCAGACAAAGTGGTACTTTGCGCCTATGTCTCAGGAGTTGAGAATATCGAAAGTGCTGCAGATCCTCACCGCCATGGCGGCTGTAGTTGTCGTTGTCGCAGGAATGCGGGCGTCGCAGGCTGTTCTTGTACCGTTTGTTCTCTCAGCGTTCTTCGCAATTATGATGGCGCCTGCGGTTTTTTGGCTCGAGCGGAAAAAGCTTCCAACGATTTTGGCAATTACTCTGATTTTCGCTGTGGTAATAGTCATTGGCTTGCTGCTCGGCGCTCTGCTCGGCCGCTCACTCAGCAGTTTCTACAGCGCTCTACCCGACATACAAATACGTCTAAGAGCGCAAACTAACCTGCTTATTGCCTGGCTGCATGACCACGACATTGATGTGCCCAAAGTCCAGATAATGGAGTTTTTTGACCCAGCAGTCGCGATGCGATTTGCAGCTACGACATTTTCTGAGCTTAGCGGTGTGCTGGGGAATGCTTTTTTTATCATCCTTACAGCAGTCTTTATGCTGCTTGAGGCTTCGAGTTTTCCGAAGAAGCTAAGAATTGCACTTAAGAATCCCGAGCAGTCACTTAGATCCTTCGATCGATTTATTGACGGCGTTAAGCAGTATATGGCGATTAAGACACTAACGAGTTTGCTAACGGGAGTTCTGATTGGCGTTTGGCTTTGGATCGTCGGCCACGACTATTACCTCTTATGGGGTGCGCTTGCTTTTGCCCTAAACTATGTCCCCAATATCGGTTCAATTATTGCTGCGGTTCCTGCTGTCCTGGTGGCTTTGATTCAGAGTGGTCTGAGCGGAGCAGCGGCCACAGTAGTCGGCTATATAATGGTCAACGTTATTATCGGCAATTTCTTGGAGCCGCGTTTGATGGGCCGGGGGCTCGGCCTCTCGACCCTGGTTGTCTTCCTATCTTTGGTTTTTTGGGGCTGGCTGTGGGGTCCGGTCGGAATGCTGCTCTCGGTGCCTCTGACGATGATAGTTAAGATTGCCCTTGAAAGCAGCGAAGATACGCGCTGGATGTCCGTTCTGCTGGATTCAGAGTATATAGAGGCCTGAAATACTTAGTCTTTTGCCCGACTTTTTTTGCCTCGAATCACCGCTCGAATTTTATTCATCTAATTTTCCAGAGCATTTTTCACAAAGTCATAGCGAGGAATCTCGGAACACTGCTCTGACCTGAATTGTCGTTTATTTCGGTAGAGGAAGGCTAATGTACATATCTTCGCTCGATAACTTCTCGGATGACAAGCAGGGAGAGACCGAGAAGGACGAAGCTAAGTCGGATAACGCAAACAAGAACTTACCTGCTACGCTGCAGGATCCAAGCGATGCAGGTGTCGAGGAGCGGATGCTCCTCACAAAGCCGCCGAGCATCTTGGCGGTACTGCTTATCTTGCTTCGCGAAACCTGTTCGACTTTGGCTCGCGGCAGTTGGTGGACTCTGCGCACTTGCGGCGGCTACTTCCGCCATCATCCCTTCCACGCAGCATTCAATGTCTTTTTGCTTATGGCTCTGTGGATTGTAGTGCAGACCGGGATGAGGTTGCACGATGAACTGATTTTAGCGGAAATCTCGGACGCGACGATCGATCAGGTAATCGAAGCTTCGACATACACAAGAGAGTATTCGCCCGGCGAAGTCAGTAAGCTCGGAACACAGTCTTTTCTTCGAGTGGGTGCGCCGATCTGGGCGCAGAGAGAATCCGTACGTGCAGTGCTGTACGAAGCTCGGAAGGCCGGCCTGCCGCTTGTCGACCAGGCGGTGCTTTTGGCAACTGTCGAGGTCGAGTCGGGATTTAACCCGATGGCGCGTGCACCGACTACAACTGCCTGCGGCTTGTTTCAGTTCGTGCGGGCGACGGGGAATAGGTATGACCTAGATCCGAGAGATTGTATGGACCCGTGGAAGAATGCCGCAGCAGGAGTCAGGCACTACTTGGACAACTACAAGAAAAGTGTCGAGCCGTATGTCAGGTATCTTCACGGGCCTGAGCGAGTGTTTACAACGTTCGAAAAGAGTTATTACCTTCATCATGACGGACCTAACTCAAGCGACCCGTCGAATGACGTGAAGGCAGTGGTTCTGCTCGGTACTCAGTTCTTGTTTCGTGCCTACCATATCCTCCAGGAGGAGGCGCATTCTGAGGTGCGTGCACCGACATTTAGAGAGCGCTTTGAGGAAGAAGCGCGACATTTCCTTGGGGCTTTCATTCCTCAATGGCTGCTTAATCCTGCAGGGGATGTCTACTAAGCCGAATACTTAAGGCTGATGCGACCGTTTGCCGGCTGTGGTTCCTTTCTGAAGTGCCGGATCGATTGCGGAGTTCTTCACTCCATTATAGTCTGAGTGCGAAATTCGATTAATCGCATGTTCCGCGATTTTGTAACGCCTCAGCGCTGATAAATAGTGATGTCTGATACGACCTTTAAACAAAAAGCTGCTTTGCTCGGCGGCGGCCTGATTGTTGGACTTGTTTTTTCAGCTTTGTTGTATTTTCCGCTCAAGTCATTTGTGCATTGGTTGAGATCTTCGTCGGCCGAAGGCTCTACTTTTGAGTCGCTCGACGAGTTGCGCAGCTCGATGCTCGAAAGTGACGAGCGCGACGTTAAACAGGATCACTCCGTCAGTTTGCGCTCTATTATCTCTCCGCATCCCTCTGATGCGATTATTTACGATCTGCGTCCGAACATAGATGTTCGCTTCCAGGGTGTTCCGGTCAGAACCAACAGCTGTGGAATGCGAGGCCGCGAAATTGCCATTCCCAAAAGTGAGAACGTCTTCCGAATTGCGATGCTGGGTGACTCGTATGTTTTTGGTTGGGGAGTAGAAGAAGATAAAAGCTTCGTCTCATTACTTGAAGAGCGCTTGAACGAATTCACTGGCGGCTCGCCGCGGGTAGAAGTCCTCAACTTCGGCGTTCCCGGTTATTCGACCTTTCAAGAAGTCGCTGCATTTAACGCAATAGGGAAGGACTTCGATCCGGATTTAGTGTTGATGTATTTTATACGCAATGATTTTGGTCTCCCGTTCTTTATCAAGAACTTCGGCGATTCTGCGGAAATTGTTCCGGGAACTACCTTTGACCAAATGAGCGCTGAGGGTGACGAGCAATTGGTGGGCGAAAAGCGAAGCCAAATGTTTAAGCTGCTCAATCCAAATCACCAAATTCGAGATATTGCGCACGAACTCGACGAACAGCACATTCCGTATTACTTGATGTTTAACCCGCACGGAGCCTCTGATAAAACGCTTCGCAAGCTATGGGTGCTCAAGCACAGGCCGTTTATCAATGTCGTAGATCTGAGAGACGAATTTCGCCGGATAACAAAAGAGTACGGGATTGATCAGCATACATTAAAGTTGCCGCACGATGATCACCCGAATGCCCGAAAACACGCTTTGCTGGCAGATTTAATGGCGGCCGAATTGTTAGGCGAATTCGCTCGACTCGACTTTTCGCAGTCCGAGAGCTGAGGTCTCACTTTTCCGGATAGCGCGCGTGATTTACAAAGTTCAAGGCTTTAAAAATAGTGCCAGAATCGCGGTGAATGCTCGGAAGGTGGCCCGGCGGCAGCGGCGCGAATGGACTTTTCTCGTCAGCTAGCATTTGGCTCATTTTGAGATCTGATTCTCGCGCCAGCAGGACGCTTTCACGTATTCGACCGGCCCACTGAGCCGCGGCTTCGCCGTAGCCCATAACATGCTTATATTGCGGCCCGTGATATAGCTGCGCTGCCAAGTACGCACCAACGAGCAGTCGACCGACCAGAAGTCTGTGGTTTACTGTCTGCTCAAGCAGGGGCAGGGCGATAAAGATTAGCCCCGGCAGTGATGAGTAGCTGTAGCGCAAAAACAGTGCGTAAGTTGTCTCTTCGTGCCATCTGCCGAGCGCGGTTAAGAAAAAAGGAGACAGCAAAAGAATCTGACCAAGCAGCCATAATAATGCGGCCCTCTTGAATTTTGCGTCGCACATGAGTGCTAAGGCCGAGATAAGGATCGTCGTAAAAAGTCCCAACAGACTCATGTAAGCAACGGGAGAGAAAAGGGCGGAAAGCGACTGAGGGAAAGACTGATAGACTTGTCCAGGGGAGTAGCCGGGAAGAATCCACAGACCCCTGAGGACAGTTCCAGCCTGGCTGCCAACCGCAATATAGGCCGCAAATCGTTGCAAGCCCTCCTCAAGCAGCGCAGACAATGGCTGCGGCTTTGCTATATGTTCTGCGCCAGACTGAAGTACGGCATAAACGACTCCAACGGCGGCCACGCACAGGAACGATACAGCGCCGATTTTAAGAAATCGCTTCCAGCCGTCCCTGCATCTGTAAAGCAGCAGATAGACAGCCAGGCATGCAGGCAAATACACTAAAACACTAAACCCGTTGCCGAACGAAAGCGGCGAGGCTGCTGCAAACAGTGCGCAGTGCAGCAAATGTTTGCCTTTGCCTGTATTCAGGTATTCTACTCCGCTGAGAGTAGAAGCGAGCACAGCAGTAAGAAACATTATGGTGCACTGACCGAACCACCATCCGAGTACCTCGCCGTGTAGCAGTGAGATAAGAAAAATAACCCCTGCGAGCGCCGACGATTTGCTCAATTCCCGCTTCCCCTGAAACCTGGCAGCTAGCATCGCGATCAAAACGGCGTTTATCGCATGAAGACCATGGCTGATAACAATGCCGAACAGGTATGAGTCGTGAAACAGCTTGATCTGGGCGTAGATAAGACCAAAGAACAACGGTATGAAATGTTGGTTGTGTAGG
>JAUIIP010000082.1 GCA_030431555.1 bacterium | reverse complement strand
CTAATCGAAATTGTTTAATTTCAGTACTCAAAATGGTCTATTCTTTTGTCTTAAGAATTCATCGTTTCCAACAAATCCTTTACGCTGTCAATTCAATATGTTAATGAACTTTTTCTCTTTTCTTAAAACTTTTAAGCCTTAAGCGGGTGCAAATATAAAACCCTTTTTTTATTCCCACAACATCTATTTGCTTTTTTTTAAAAATTATTTTCTATCTAATCAAAAAGCAAATTGTAGCTTAGAACTTTTGCCAAACATATCGCGCTTAGCGGGTGCAAATATACAACCCCTTTTTTATCTTTACCAAATCTTTTTTTAAGTATTTTTTTGGATTAAGTTTTATCATCTTATTATGAGTGGTTTGCAATTAAAATAAATGATTCAATGATTAATTAATAAACAATTTAGCACTTACTATATTATCTATAACTTTATTATTGTATCTAAATATATAAGATACTATCTTTGCCTTCCTAATTAAAATCATTTTATTCATTTGGAATATTTTTTTAGGGAAAAAAATCTCCATTTGTTTCTAATTCTAAAATTGCTTCTTTACTGAATGCTCCCTTGAGATATTTATCCTCCAACCAATTAATGAGACTTGATCGAAACAAAGCTTTTATCTCTTTCATCAGCAAAGGAATATCAGTTGAATTCACAATAAAGCGTCGATCAAGAATTAATTGAATTGGCTTAAAAGAAAGATCATCCGTTGTTATTAACTCATTGATCTCCTTAAATAACTTTCTAATTTTCAGATACTTACGTTCAGAATATAAAATATCCGCAAGCCGCGCCACATCTGCTATCTTATCTCTCAAGGAGGCATGGAAAAGCAAGCCCAGCGCTTTTATTGCACTATCTGACTTGCCGGCTATTAAATGTCTCGCCATGCGTATTAGCGGGACTGCAAAATCCGTCAGTTCTTCACTCGGGAATACGGTCTTTGGCCGAGCGGTTTCAGTGATTGGATAGAAGGGGGTAAGTGGTTGAGATTGCAGGCTAATAGGGCGCTAAGAGAAATGACAGTCTTATTACATTCTTGTGACACGCAGCGCAGCCTGCGAAGCTAAAATAAAAAGGTATCGGGGTAGTTCCAGCTGATCATAATGATCTTAGAGGGCGAGTCGCTGCACAGCAGTTTGCGGCGCTTCAAGTAGGCGGTGGTTACGCGGTTGGAACCCTAGTTTTGGCACGGTTGCGTTCAAGGGTTTGTAGTCATGAAGTTTTCAGAATCAAGTCTCGAGGCAGTTGTCGTTGACGCACTCGAACAGTATTTAGTTTCTCGCGAGGATTATCTCGCCGCTGCATCAAGCCATTATGAGCCAATGGTATTTGAGCTTGCTATGGAGCTATGCCTCGAAGACGCGGCGCTTGCTGTCGAAGTATTTGATGAAGTTTTCGCAAAACTCGAGCAAGAGCGTGAGCAGCATATCGATGAACCACTGGCCACCTTGCTGCACCGATACACTTACCAGTCAGCAATGCTGCGTGTGCTAGACCCGGCCACCGAACTGATGCAGTAGCATATCCCGTTCGCTCGATATCTATTGATGCGCTAATTTGCGTTGTTGATGCGCTCGTTTGGCGCGATCGCTGCGCACAGCGTGCTCCCACCCGCCATTCTTGACCCAGTGATCGAATGCACGCAGCTCCGGATGCCGCGATTCAAGGGCCTTGAAAGCCTTGCCGTGCCACTGACGTTTGCCGTTTTTTCGTGGTACGTTTTCGCCGAGTATGGCGTGGCACATCTCGTGATACAGCAACGGGTGCAGCCAGACATGAAGTTGAGGGTAATTAAGTTCTCTTGCGACAATTACTCGTTTTTCTTCCGTGTAGCAGGCTGCCAGTGTGCGCTTTTGTCTGCGTCGGCTCCAGTGAACTACATATTCGTCGACGTCGCCGCGTTCGGGGAAGAATTCCTGCCTAATCTCCAACCAAAGATTTAGGAGCATTTCGTCGCTGCCTGGACGCTGGGCTCGGCTCCTGCGCCTTTGCGGACGTCTAATGCGAGGTAATAGGAGGTCAAATATCGAAAGCTGCATGAAATAGTTTTATTACAGGTGCGCGATGTGAAAAACACAAAAAATAAAACACTAGTTGTCAGAGTTGTTTGCCGGTGCTTCGTGGAGAGCCTCTAAGGTAACAACAAGTAAGAAATGGTGGCAGCAGCGCGGTTTTGAAAACCATTAAGTCCAGGTGGGACTGCTGCTGCCGACTGTGAAATTCAGATTTCACCGAGCACCCCCGACACTTCATCAATGCCGGGCTTCACCATCAGTTGAACGGTGAAAGATCCGCTCTCGTTGCTCGCTTCCAGCCAGGATCCACCGAGCTCATTGCTGGGCTCGAGCAGATCGAAGTGCTGTTCCCGCATGCCGATCAGCTCGAACAGCTTCTCGACCATCTTTTGGGGTGCATTCTCTGCATCCCAGCTGATGTTGAAGTAGCGGGTAGGCTGACGATCGGATTCGTTTCCGAGCAGCAGCTCGAACTTGAACCAGCCGAGTTCGAGGCGGACAAGAGAGACTTTCTCGGTTCTGCTGTCCGGCTGGATCTCGCTGGTGATCGAGATTTTGCCGCGGAAGCCCATTCGAATCGCGCGCTTCATCTCGTGCAGTCGGCGGACCTGCAGCTCACGGGGTTCCGCAAGGCCGAGATCGTTCGAGTCGCTGAGCAGACGCGCAGCCATTCTCAGGGCGGTCATCAGGTGGACACTGTCCGGGGGCTCGCCGGCGACAAGGATGCGGTCGTACATGAACGAAGCCGCCTCGGTCTCATCGACGGGGAGTCGCAGTCGCATCGCCTGGAAATCTGGCGGTGCCTTGGTCTTAGTAACCATGACTTCTCCTTAGGGTTGGTGGTTGTGGTTGACTACCAGGGGACGACTGATGCGCTCCGGGTAAACTAAAGCGCAGCAGCCGTCCCCTGGTCTAAGACCAGCTGTGAAGAAGTCGATTAAAATTGAGTTGGAAAACGCTTTTACCGCGCGTGCTCCCAGCGCAGTCCCATCCAGATGGGCAGCATTGAGAGCAGCGTAAGAGGCTCTGCCCGAGTCAAAAAGGGCCAAAGAGCAAATCGGCTAAGGGCCGACCCTTACAGGCTACCCCCTAGAAGAATGTTAATCTAGTGTTAGGATTAAAGGCCAGTTATTTTATGGGCTTAACTAGAGGCTGATTAGCGCGGAGATCCAGCTGTTTCCACCTGAGGAAACAGGAGTGCAGGTTTCGAGTGTTGGGCCAAATTGGCTTAGTCCAAGCAGTGCTAGCACCGAAAGTGCTAAGACAAACCCGCAGCATGCTGCAAAAGCAGTTCTCCACATTAGGTAGTTCATTTCGGAATGGGGCGGGGTATTGGGATGGTTTTCTTCGGAAACCATCAGTCGATCGACACGATTACTGCTCATTAAACTACCTTAGTGCTGCGAGCTTGCACGTGAGGAATGCTGTAGCACGCTCAATTAGCAAAGACAAAAACCGCGCGGAGTTTTTCAGTAGCCACTCCGCCTATACGTACCCTATTCTACCTGAAACATTGAAAATACTTAGCGCGGACGTGTTTAGATGCGACTTGATATTGGAACAATTTTAGGTATATGCGCCGCCTTTGGCCTGGTGTTTTTGGCGATTCACATCGGCGGCGGTCTGAACTTCTTTTACGACGGCAAGGCACTGTTGATTGTGCTTGGCGGCACGATAGGTGCCACATTGATTAATTTTCCACTGAAAGATTTCAAACGCACATTCATTGGATTGAAGCAGGCGTTTTTCCCCGACCAGCGTTCAGTAGGAGCCAGGCTGCACAAAATAATCGACTTAGCGCGTAAGGTTCGCGGTGAGGATGTAAAAGCCATTCAGGAGGAAGTCTATCAAGAGGATGATCGCTTTTTTCAAAAATGTCTTGAACTGCTGACGGATAGTCAGGACGAACGACAGATCCGTCGAACGATGGAAATAGAGCTTTCCTTCCTCGAAGACCGTCACAGGCGCGGTGCGCAGCTGTTTCAGACGATGGGCACTATTTCGCCAGCAATGGGGCTGATCGGAACGCTAATCGGACTTGTTCAGATGCTGCAGCATTTGGAAGACCCCTCTAAAATAGGTCCCTCAATGGCTGTAGCGTTATTGACTACATTCTACGGGGCAGTGTTCGCCAATTTGGTTTTTCTACCGCTCGCCGGCAAGCTTCGCTCCCGAAGCGAAGAAGAGTTTATGATCAAAGATCTAACAATCGAAGGTGTGGCTGGAATAGCGGAAGGGCTTAATCCTCGAATGATTGAACAACGCCTGCTGAGTTTTCTTCCGCCCGAAGAAAGAGAATCGGAATACGAATAAGTGGAGAGTTCCTTTCGCAGACGAGGTTGGTATGCCGGCGATGCTGATGATGCTGAGACAGAAGCATTTACCGTGTCATTCACAAGTTTCTCAATTATACTCCTGGCTTTTTTTATTTTTTTAGACTCAATTACCGTTCCCAACCAAATACGACGTTCGAATGTTCTCGACTCTTTAGAAACGAGCTTCTTGACCTCTCGTCTGGAAGAACAGGAAAAGCCAAGTTTTGGCATTGAGGAGGCAGCTCAACAATCTGCGTTCGAGGTTGTCAGGAAGGACGACAGTTTTATTATTACTATGCCCGGAGCCTCTCTGTTCGAGAGCGGTGATGACTCCTTGAAGCCGGACGTCGTTCCCACGCTCAAAGGCATCGCGGCGAGAGTTGCGGAGCATGACTTGTCCGTTCGGATAGAAGGGCATACCGATGACCGGCCAATCAGCACGCTGCGCTTTAAATCAAATTGGGAGCTGTCGGCCGCCAGGGCGGTCTCGGTACTCAGGCTTTTCAGGGAAGAGGGGATTGCTGCCGATAGGCTTGCAGCTGCCGGTCGAGGTGAATTCCTGCCTGTAGAGTCGAATGAAACTCCCGAGGGTAGAGCGGCGAATCGACGTGTTGTCGTAGTTATCAAGGATCCGAATAAGTAGTGAGAGTGCAGGTTCGCAATCGCAGGTCATATCAAGCCAGCCCGGCTCACGAAGTGTCCACCATTGCGTGGATGGTAACATTTTCGGATTTGTTAACGCTTCTGCTTACTTTCTTCGTTTTGCGGATTTCGATGGGAGTTATCGATGCTGAGGCGATGTATGAGTTTATGCATCAGGAGCGGCGCACAGTTGCTTCTCGAGCCGAAGCGATCAATCGGGACTTGGTGGACAGGCTGACCCTATTGCTCGGAGAACCCGTACCGGAGGGTGCGTCCAATGTCTTGAGATTTCCGAATGAAATAGCGCTTGAGACACGTGATGACAGCAGCAAGCTCGCTCTCGGCGGCGGAACGTTCCATTCGGGGAGTCGTGAGCTTTCAGAAGAAGCTGCCAAAGCGGTTAAGTTAATTTCTCGCGCCGTATTCAATAAGGACGTAGAGATTCAAATTGCAGGGCATACGGATAATGTGCCTATTAACAGCGCAGAATTTCCGTCGAACTGGGAACTTTCCGCTGCCCGGGCGATAACCGTTGCAAATTTGATGATCGAAGTCGGCGTGGCCGCGCAGCGTATATCAGCAGTAGGCTACGGAGACACGATTCCGCTGGACTCGAACGAGACTCCTGAGGGTCGTCACAAAAATCGGCGTGTAGAAATCATCATCAAGCCGACCGATTCGGCAGACTAAAGCTGTCTTAAGGCGATTCGTTAAGCTGCTGCTGCTGCGGATTCAGTCGAATCTAAGCCGCGACTTGAGAAAAGAGCCAAGGTGAATTCTGCGGGAGCGAAGGATTTAAAGCCGCGCTGGTCCTCTCCAATTCCAATATATCTAATTGGAACGTCGAGTTCACGGGTGACGGCAACTAAGTTTGCGGCTGTGGTGCACTCGTCGACTCGCATTGCACAAAGACCGCTAAGCTCTAGGCTGGAGTTAAGCTCTCTAATGGGTTCGAGAGTCTCGTCATAGCCTGCCGCCTTAAACACGAGCAGTGTTTCATGAGGTGCGCCTGGCTGCTCCCTTGAGATCATGTTCATTACCTTTTTGATCTCGTCAGCGATCGATGATTTTTTCTCGTGGCCGGAAGGGGCATCAACCAGCAGTACGTCAGCCTGATCGTCTTGGGCGCGGTGCAGCGCCTTGTATGCGATGGTGGTCGACTTAACCTTATCTGGACCTGACAGCACAAGAATTCCGGACTCTTTGCTCCATGCCGTCAGTTCACTTCGTGAGTCGGAACTATATGAGTCGCAGGCCCCGACCATAACTTTCGCGCCTTGCTCTGCGAAGCGAGCGGCAAGGCTGCGAATTGCGGCAACTTTCTGCTTACAGTCGTTTCCTACGATCATGACAACTTTGGGTAATTCGTTGACTTGCACAGGCGAAATTTCGATTGAATCCTGATCCTGAGCCACCAGAAGTGCTGCAGACTTCGCCAAGCGGTCACGGACATCGTCAAGTGTCATGTCGTTAAGCTTCAGCTCCCCTTCGCATAGGTTCGACATTATCGCTTCACATGCCGATGGTCCGAACTCTGCCGCCAGCAATGCGTTTTTGATAGGACTGACCAAGCTTTCTTCATCGCCGGGATCTTTTTCTTTCAGAGCGCTGCGCAGGCTTTGGGCGATTGCCTCGCGAGACTTCGACAGACCAGCGGCGAAGGTAAGCGGAGGCAGTTGCTCTGCCTCTTCCTCCTCGTGTTCTTCAAAGTCCAGATCGTCCGGCTCCTCGCCTTCGAGCGAAAGTTGAAGGCCGTCTTCAGCTGTAAAGCTGCCAAGCATTTTTTCGACAGCGTCTTGGAGAAAATTCAGGCGATCTTCAAGATTCTCCCCACCGTAGAGTTCGAAATCCGGGGACTCAATCGGGCGCGACTCCATACTCTCGAGTCGTTCTTCAATGTAGCGAATGCGCTGGCGCGTTTCGTTGATAATTCGTTCAAAATTAGTTCCAGCTGTGCTCAGTCTGCCGGCGAAGTCGTCTACTCGCAGAGATAGCTCGTCGACTTTGTCGTTGAGCTTTGTCATTTTCCCTTCATTCGGTACGCGGCGCTTGACGAAAAGCTTGGAAAAACTCAGGCCAATCGAAACGATGCTGAAAAATAAAGCAAAAAAGATAAGCGGGTCCCGATTACTAACATCGTAGTGACCCATCGCAGAAAGAATATTGTCGAACAGCTCTGTAAGCGATCCCATTAGCGCCCGCCGTTAAAGGGAGTTAGTACTTATAGTTGACGCACCTATATCTTAGATGGGAGATGCCCCCGAAAGCGATTCTTTCTAAGGGCTTGCGGCAGGCAATTAATCGCAGCATTAGCACGCAGTCTAAGTATGTTCGCTGAATAAATCTCTGTATTTAGGGATTTTTCCAATTGAGGCGTATATGTGGCAGCTCCAGCTTTGCGCCACGATGTTGGAAAGGAAGTTAACTCATTGCAGAAACGGAGAATTATACCCAAGTATTTCGGTCTTTTTCTGCCTGTGCTAACCAAATTCTCTTATTCCCCGCTCCTTCCCAGCACCAATCTGATAAACCAAGCGTTTTTATCTGCTTTCCAAGCTCGTCGTAGCTTATGACGAGTCTGGGAAGCGGCGTCAGGCTTTAGGGTTAAAGTCCCGCATGTCCTAAGCGCATACGGTGCGAGTTGTATCATTCATTGGGTAGTACCCGCTCTCAGTGAATAACGCAGCTCGCAATGGTGCGTGCTGTGTTCCCCCGGCCCCATGCCAAGGAGGTAGCATATGCAGCGGGATTTGTTTTTACGGTTCGTCGTTGGTCTCAACGGCGCGGCAGATACGGCTGACTTCAGCGGTGAGGATGCAGTGATCCTCGGCCGCTTCGGAGATCAGACGGAGATCCGTGTCGTTTCGCTCGCTCTGGCAGAGATCGGAGATCCGTCTCTCGTCGTCTTCAGTGAACTGCAAGGCAGAGACAACGAGTCGGTCGTGGGCTTCGAGGTGCACGGTTCGCTCGAGCACGTCCGGTCCTGTGTCGCACGCTTTCGCAAGGGTGGTGACTTGGACCTGCCGTACACGATGTTCGGTCCGAAGTACCGTATTCGGAGCACTCGCACGCATCAGGCTGTTGGTCTGATGCCCCGCCCCGAAGACGGCACGACTCTGGGATGGCTCAGTCACCCCGAAGTCGAAGTCTTCGGCATCGGTGCCCTCGAGGACCTGATGGTTCCCGCGGGTGGTGACGACATCGAGATGCGCTTCAGTGCGCTTTGAAGAAGTCGCCATCGAAGAGTTCAGCGTGCGGAGATTGAACAGAGTATGTTCGTCTCTACAGGCAGCCGGGGCGGAGGAGCAGAGCTAGCAAACTGCTCCCCCGCCCGGCATTTCGGCAACGAACCCTGGTTGTTGATGAGGATCGCTCGCCTGGCCCGCCTCCGCATATTCCTACTTATTTACTAGGTCTCGAACTCTAAGCTGCCGAACAATATCGCTCCACGCTCAGCTTAGAACGCTTTGGTACCTTCATGGAGATTGAATAATTTTGTTTGGCGCTTATTCTAGTGAATATTATGCAGGGACGTGGATTTTCCGAATCAAAGCGGCTTTTTGCTGATGAAAATTGCCAAGCTGGGACAAGTTGAGCATTTCGGAGGACGAGGGATACTCTCGTCGCGCATCTTCGTTCCCCCAGCCGAAATTTGCCCTGATATTGTGCTGTTGGTTGGACCCAATCGCAGTGGCACATCAGCTCTCTGCAAGGCATTCTCATATTCAATGCCGGCTTTCTATCAGCCGATGAAGTCAATTCTGCGCTACGGCGGACCTGAGCTGCGAATACCTTCGCTTCAAAATAGCGTGTTCATAAAAGAGACCTTGGGCATTTGGTGTGAGGAAGAAACTACTTTCGATCCAATCTCTGCGTTGATCGCCGCCGGTGTTCCAGTCGAGAAAATTCGATTTGTGCCGCTATTGCGCGATCCGCTCGACACGTTTGATTCATGGCTCCAAGTTGGTGAGGACGCCTCAATCGGTATGTTTTTGCGTGCCGTTGAACACGTCTTTACGCTTTGCGACAGAGCTATCGCCGCAGGGGTCGCAACTATCCCATTCGATTATGAGCTGTTAAGAACGGACGAGGACGCGGTGATGCGAAACTTGTTCAGTCGAATGGGCATCAAATATATCCCCGACGTCGTTGATTGGAGAGGCGCTGAATATCTCGAAGGTGGGAGCATTTCTATCTCGAGTGAGGTGAACTCTCCCAACTACCGAGAGATTTGCCTCGACCAAGTCTCGGAACGCGGACGGCTTAAGTATCTCGAGCGCGAGCGCCAGTTTATCGGGAAGCAGGAATTCGAGATAATTCTCAGCGAAGTTTACCCCCGCTATATGTATTTCGCTGATCTTTCGCGCGAGTGCTTCGGAGCCGGAAGGGTCGACCAGGCGGCTTACAGCTGCGCGGCATAGTTCTGCTTTGTCTCACTTATTAAGCCTGTGATAAGACTAGTGCCCGATTTATTGCGAGGCACGAGTTGGCGGACGAACTTAAACAAACAATCGAGAAATTGGCGCGAGAGATTCACGGGCTGCGCTCATCGACGGATACCTTGAGCCGTCGAATCGATACGCTTCAAGCTCAAGTCGGCAGCCTTCGGTCCGACGGTGGTTCGGGGACCATAACTGACTCTGAACTACCGGCGCCGCCCAGCTTGCGCCTCGATGCGATTTTTTCCGGAGGTGGAACGGAGCGCAAGCCTTATAGACTTGCCTTGGACGGAATAGTCTCACATCGGCTCAATCTATCCTCAATTCGCGCGGCGATTTTGCTGGTGCTGCTGCTCGACCTGCAGGACAGAAGCGAGGGAGGCCGCGGAGTGCTTGATCCGGTTCAGAGTATCGGCCAAGCGCTGAAGGTTCTCGATGAAGACGCCGCCAAGTTGGATGACGATCAACTAGGCAACAATCTGCGTGTGGCAATTTATCGCTTTGACGTCTTTCAAGCGGAGTCTAAGCTTTTTGTAAACGACGAATTTCCGATGCGCTTTGAGCCTAAGACCTGTCGACTGGAGACAGTTGTTGAGTCAGAGCTGGAACTCTCAAGTAATGTCGTTGTGCGGGTTACCAGCGCGCATCCGGAATTCTCGACTTTAATTGATGATTTGCTGACGTCCTCGCCATTGAGTCGTCTGCGCAAACAAAAGGCGATATACGTCCCCGGAATCGAGACCGGTGTAGACCGTTTACTGCTTGAACTCTACGATCATAACTATCCCGTTCAACAGGTTGCGGTTCTCTACCGTCCCTCAATGCAAAGCTTCCCTTTGGAACTGCTCCACAGAATTAAAGCCTCTGAACCCAAAATTGAGCGCGTTACTTTGCTTAACGAAGGCTATAAGAGCGGGCGCTGCAAGTTTCACGAGATTCTGCCGCGCTCAGCTTTCAGAGATTTAATTCGGGTAAAGCAGGACGGATCGTTCCTGCTTTACCCGCCGAACATTACGACTGATGATATTCAGGAACATTTAGGCCACGTGGTCAGGATGCTTTCAGAAGTGGAGCATTATCGATTGACTCTTACCGATGCATTCGCCCCCTTTCACATCTCTACGTTTGAGCTGAAGTCCGCACCCGTCGAGTCCGAATATTTCACTCTTTTTATGCGTCGAGACCGCCGTGAGTTTTCCCACGACGAGACTTTATTTGCCGTTGAGGGGCGCAGCGTAAAAGAGAGCATAACCGGTCAGGTGGTGTCGTGGATTTTGGCCCACCCCAGCACGGCGGATAAGCGCAAAGACGTAATTGCGGAAGTGAAAGCCGTCTCGCGCAGGCTTAAAGAAAAAGGCCCGCTACTGCCTGAAGAAAAGTAGCAGCAGCGCTCTATTCTTGAGATTCCTTGCTATCGTCGGAGTACCACCACTTCGCTTTGTCGCCCACGCCCTCCTGCTGTGCGTCGTCGGGTCTGATGTAGCGCCATTTGGATTTGCTAAGTGGATTGCTTGTGCCGCGATCGCGGTAGATTCTTCGACCAGACTTGGGCTGTTCATCTGTTTGACTCTCGGTCTGCTCGTTCTCGCTGTCGGAGGATGGCCTTTGGAACCACTGGCCTATGCTTTTAAAGGGATTAGTAAATGACTCGGTGGTTGAAGGCTGTTCTTCCTTAGGCGAATCGCTCTGCTTCTCCAGTTTAATTGCCAGCCAAACGATACCTGCAGTGAGCAGTACCAGTGCTGCTCGGCGCAGAAAGCTTACTTCGATGTTTTTCAGTACAAGTGAATCGCTCAGCGAGTCATGCAGAGCTTGGCAGTCGTTGGTCATTCCGGCGGACGCATGGCCGAGCACCAGCACAACTGCCGACACAGCCCCGAGGCCGATCAGAATAAGCCTCATCGACGGAATAATGACCGGGACAGCAACTGCCAGGGAAAGTGCAGCAACAGTCCCTACCAGTAAGATAAAAAACGGAATGTTTTTATAAAAATTTCTCTTGAGTGCCTGACTGAATATGATCGACTCTCGGCTGTAGTCTGTCGCCTTAATGCCGAAAGCGGCTTTCCCAGGCGAGCCGCTAAAAGGTGAACACTCCCACAGTGCATGCCAAAACATGTAGGCAAGCACAGGAGCAAAAGCGAGAAGCGTGTTGCTGACGGTTACCGCTTTCATTAGTTTTTCGGTGCTGCGAATTTGGCGCAGTGAAGAAACGAATCCCTCAATGTCGATGCCGCTGCTCGAAGCAGCGTAAAGCGCTGCGTAAGCCAAGCCGCAAAGCAGCGCCAAGTCCAGCAGGGCGGCGAAAGCGCGGACCCAGAAGCCCGCCGGCTCCCAGTTGTCTTGTCTGCTGCTTCCTTTTTCCTTGGATCTCGAGCTCATGCTTTATTAGATGCATAAAGCGCCGCCGCGTCGAACAGTTTAATTATCTGTAGTTTAAGCCTAGTTTGAGCCGGCGAAGAAGCCCTGGGCGCCCTTGGCGGACACGCTCGGCGGCCGCAACAGCAGCCGGCAGAACCGACCAGCTCCAGCATACAAGCAAGGCAAGTGTGCCGATTTTCCAGCTGTCGATCGAAGTCAAAGCGAATACGATCACCGCTAAAAATGGCGCGAAAGGTTCATTTTCTTCAATTGAGAAAAGTATCGGCAGCACAAGTAAAACCGAATAGTGGGTAAGTGTGGCGGGGTAGCAAAGCAGCGCTAGCAGCAAGACCGAGAGCAGCATCCGTTTTTCTGATTTTTCGTCCGCAGTTGCAGTGAAGATCGCAGTCAAAGCAGTCAAGATAAACCCGATGAGTATGAAAGCGGGCGACAGCAGCGGAGGATTATTGATGAAGTCGTATGAGGTCAGTCGGAGCGTGGCCGCCAGAAGTGACTGATTTATCTCCTGCACAAACATTTCCCTGGGAAGTGCGTCCGGGAGGTCAGTGACGAAATATGCGAGCGTGTTGTTCCAGCCGAACGCAATAGCGCTTAGTGTTAGCATTGCAGTTGCAGAACAGGCGGCACCAATTAACGGTGTGTTGCGTCCACGAAAAAGGGCAAACAACAAAAGCAGCGCTGCAAACGGTTTAACAACAAGAGCAGCTATTCCTAAAATAGCTCCGCCAAAAAAGGATCGGCGGTATAAGATGAAGAGTGTTAGACAAAGCAACATCAGAAAATTTGTCACCAACAGCAACAGCAGCAGCAGCAGCAGCAGCATCAGGAGCATCATCAGGAGCATCAGGAGCAGAAACACCA
>JAUIIP010000081.1 GCA_030431555.1 bacterium | reverse complement strand
CCATGAGGGAAACCGAGGGTGAAAGCCTGCACAAAGAACTTCTGCTTCACGTCGGTAAAGTGGCCAAGCTGACCTCAAAATTAAGCGCACTATCAAAGGATTCAAGCGTTGTTTTCAAGGAGAGGTTGTCTCAGCGCCTTGAGAAACTCCAGCCTGAAGTGGAGTTGGATCCGGAGCGTCTTGCCCAGGAGGTCGCCTATATAGCTGACAGAACTGATGTTACGGAGGAGCTCGCACGTCTTGAGAGTCACGTCGAACAATTCAAGGACCTGCTAAAGCAGGATGGGACGGGACGCAAAGTAGAGTTTCTGATTCAAGAGATGGGCCGGGAGGTTAATACTTGCGGATCTAAATCGCAGAGCAGCGAAATATCGACGATAGTAGTCGATATGAAATCCGCCTTAGAAAAAATGCGCGAACAAATTCAGAATGTGGAGTGAGGCGCGAGCGCTATGAAGCGACATCCGCTGCTGATATGTATTGCCGGCCCGACCGCTAGTGGTAAATCCACTATCTGCAAAGCGGTGGTTCCCCGCATCGACGGGCTAAGGCTTTCAGTATCTACCACGACGCGAGATCCTAGGCCTGGTGAAACAGACGGTTTGGACTACAACTTTGTGTCCCGAGACGAATTTCAGCGCCGCGTTGATAGCGGAGCTTTTATCGAGCATGCGGAGTTCAGCGGCAATCTATACGGCACGGAGTGGGTCAACATCGAACAAGCCGAGAAGGAAGGCTTTGATTTGGTGTTTGAGATCGAAGTGCAGGGTGTTCAACAGCTAAGAGCGCGTTATGGCGACCGCTTAACAACGATTTTTATCTTTCCGGTGTCGTATCAAGAGCTGGAGAAGCGGCTGCGAGCTCGTGCGACGGACAGCGAGGAACAGATCGGCAAGCGCCTAAAGCGCGCTAAGGAAGAAATAGCAATTCTCGCTGATCCAGCATTTTCCGATTATCTGGTAATGAACGACAGGCTCGAAGATGCGAATCAGCAAGTTGAGGCGATAGTTGCCGCTGAGCGCTGTCGGCTGGCGCGATTTGGCTCCGCGCAGCTTAAATCCCTAGGCGGATGATGGGTTAATCGCCCTCTTTTTTTACTTCCACAGCTCATCCTTTTTACAAATCTGTGACAAATACCCGCATGCTTTTGGGCACTATTGTTTCCGTTGGGGGGCACTAGCGTGTTCATTGTCATGCAGGACAGCGGCGGGCTGTCGGTTTTAATCGGAGATACGCACGATGGGTTCAAAGAGCTTGACCGAAGCGTCGGACAACGAGCTGATAAAGAAGTTTCTAAAGGGTTCTGAAGAAGCGTTTGAGGAGTTAATTTCACGCTACGAAACAAAGGCCTATAACCTGGCCATGCGCCTGACTCGTAATGAGGATGACGCAGAGGAGGTATTGCAGGACGTGTTCGTAACGCTTTACCGCAAACTAAAGAGCTTTGAAGGCAAGTCAGCCTTTTCAAGCTGGTTATATCGTATTACTGCGAACGCTTCGTTCATGAAACTGCGAAAACGCCGCGGCAAGACGATGGTTTCTATTGATGATTTTCAGCCTTACATGCGGCTGGCCCAGGCAGTGGATTACGGTTATCGCTCGCGAACGGACAGCAGAATTGAAACTCTGCAGCTGCGTGAAGCGTTAGAGGGTGCAATTAATAAGCTTCCTGACGATTACCGCGCTGTGTTTCTGCTGCGTGATGTCGACGGGTTGTCGAACAAAGATGTCTCAGAAATTATGGGTATTTCAATTCCTGCGGTCAAATCCAGACTTCACCGCAGCCGCATGATGCTCAGAAGGCGCCTCAAGCGCTGGTATGATCTAATGCGCGAGCATGATCGGGATTTTCTGGCAGTTCAGCAGCAGGTGCTTAACTCCTGGTCTGCTGCATAGCCGGTTTCAAAAAAGGTTAAGGCAAGCCTACCGGAGCACGCTCAAGTCGAACGTGTTTTGGTGGGCTTGAGGTTTATCGAGACTCCCACCTTTTAACGCCGACTCCTATATGGTATCCAACAAAGCTACGTAGCACGGACTGCTGCTGCGAAGATTTCTATATTGGGAGGATCCTAGCGAAATGTTACGTCGATTGCTCGCACCATTCATACTCATTTCAATTCTGTTCAGTGCTTCAACCGTTTATGCCGGAGAGAAAATGACTGCCACAATTCAAACTGACAAAGGACCGATTAAAATTGAACTGTACTCGGACCGTGCCCCGCTGACTGTGGCGAATTTCGTTAATCTGGCGACACGCGGCTACTATGACGGTCTGACTTTTCATAGGGTAGTACCGAATTTTGTGATTCAGGGCGGCGATCCGCTTGGCACCGGAACTGGTGGTCCGGGCTATCGCTTTAGAGATGAGTTCCATCCCGAATTGCGGCATTCAGGCGCCGGAATTCTTTCAATGGCAAATGCGGGCCCTAACACCAACGGCAGCCAGTTTTTCATAACGCTCTCAGCAACCCCTCATCTAGACAATCGGCATTCGGTTTTCGGAAAAGTTGTTGAGGGTATGGATGTAGTTAATTCTGTTCAGAAAGGCGACCGCATGACTAAAGTAAGTGTCAGCGGGGACGTTGAAGGTTTACTGGCCAAGATGGATTCTGAAGTTTCTAAATGGAATGACGTTCTAGACAAGAAGTTCCCCAAAACTGCTAATCGCTCGCATTAAGCAGTGTTATTTTCAGCATGCGGACGATGTCCGCATGCTGGCTGTTGTTGTCTATGCCGCGAATTAGTGAAATTTCAAATGACTTCAGTGAGTCTTTGATTCATAAGATCGGAGCTCAGGCACAAGAGCTTGGAGCAATTAACCTTGCTCAGGCTTTACCCGATGCTGAGGTTCCTGCCGCATTGAAAAAGCGTGCAGTCAGTGCCATAAATGCTAACCGCAACCAGTTGGCAGATTTGCGTGGATTGCCCGCGCTGCGAGAAGCCGTAGCGTATCGATATGAGCAGGCTTACGAGCTGCGGCTCGATCCCCATGATCACATTACAATAACGAACGGCGCGACCGAGGCGATGCTCGCTGCGCTGTTGGCGGTAGTAGATCCGGGCGACGAAGTAATTGTCTTTGAGCCTACTAACCCCAACTACAGGCCGCAGATCTTGATGGCGCGCGGCGTTCCTGTATATGTGCCGCTCGATGAGTCAAACGGAAGCTTTGATCCGAGGACACTTGCTAATGCATTCTCAGAAAAAACAGCGGCGATAATTGTCTGCAATCCGAATGTTCCGCTGGGCAAAGTGTTCGGGAGGGATGAGCTTGAGACGATTGCTCAACTTTGCGTGCGCCACGACGCAGTGGCCATTGCGGACGAAGCCTATGAGTATTTCACGTATGGGGGGCGGCCGCACATATGTTTGGGTGCGATCGCCGATTTTCGGGACCGTTCGATCGTAATTACCAGCTGCTCTAAGTCGTATATGGCAACCGGCTGGCGAGTCGGCTGTGCAGTTGGCAGCATGCAGCTGTCCAAAGCGTTTAGACGTTGTCACGAATTCATAGCCGGACCAGCTCCTACGCCGTTCCAAGAAGCTGCTGCTGCTGCGTTTCGGGCGGATAGCTCCTACTACCAGGCTCTGCTGGAACTTTTTGAGCGCAAACGTGTTTTGCTCGCCGAAGTGCTGAATAACGTAGGCTTGAAGTGCTCGTTGCCTGAAGGCGCATGGTACGTTTCAGCCGATATGAGTTCGTTCGATTATAAGGATGCAGCTGCTTTCTGTGTCTATTTGCTGAAGGATGTCGGTGTGGCTGCTGTGCCCTACGGGGCGTTCTATCACGGTGCTGCTAGGCGCCAAACTAAGGTGCGTTTTTCGTTTTCTAGGTCGGAGCGGATCATAGAAGACGCCGGTAAGCGCCTGAGCCGAATGCTCTGAGTACTATCTCAGGCGAACTGGGTGAACACTTTCTTAATTATGCTCAGTCCTTCGCGCAGCTCGTCTTCGCTTATTACCAGCGGCGGGGCAAACCTGATAATTGTATCGTGCGTGGGTTTGGCAAGCAGACCCGCGTCTCGCAGTGCAAGGCAAAGGTCCCATGCTGAGACATTTGCGTCCGGCTCAACTTCGACGGCATTTAATAGTCCTTTGCCGCGAACTTCCCGTATCCATGAGATTTGAATTTCGCTCAGCTCGTCGCGAAATATCTCGCCAAGCGACTGGGAGTTTTCAGCCAAGTTCTCTTCTTCAATAACCTCAAGTGCAGCCATCGCTACTTTGCAGGCCAGAGGGTTGCCGCCGTAAGTTGAGCCGTGCTCGCCGGGCTGAATGCCCAGCATAATCTCGTCGTCGGCCAAAACTGCTGAAACAGGCATTAGGCCCCCAGACAGGGCTTTGCCGAGGATCAGGATATCCGGTTTAACGTTCTCGTGGTCGCAAGCCAGCCGTTTGCCGGTTCTCGCCAGTCCAGTTTGAACTTCGTCGGCAATAAAGAGAACGTTGTGCTTGCTGCACAGCTCACGAACTGCTTTTAGATAGCCGTCGTCCGGAACTTTTACTCCAGCCTCACCTTGAATGGGTTCAACCATAAATCCTGCAACAGATTCGTCGCTGAGTGCGCGGTCTAATGCTTCCGTGTCGTTATAAGGAACGAGTTCGAATCCGGGCATGTACGGGCCGAAGCGCGCTTTGCAGGTTTGATCGGTAGAGGAAGATATTGCTGCAAGCGTGCGTCCCCAAAAGTTGCCCTCGGCGAAAACGACTTTGGCTTTGCCGTCGGGAATGCCTTTCTTATCGTATCCCCAACGGCGACAAAGTTTTACCGCTGTTTCACCGCCTTCAACTCCGGTGTTCATCGGCAGAACTCTGTCGTAACCGAAATACTGGCAGATGAACTGGGCATAGCTGCCAAGTATATCGTTGTAAAATGCTCGGGAAGTTAGAGTCAGCTGTTTTGCCTGCTCGCAAAGCGCATTAACAATTTTCGGATGACAATGTCCCTGGTTGACCGCGGAGTACGCAGATAGGAAGTCGAAATAGCGCTTTCCCTCGGCATCCCAAACGTAAATTCCACTTCCTCGTGAAATTACAACGGGCAGCGGCTTGTAGTTCTTTGCGCCGAAAGTATTCTCTAGATCGATTGCGTCTTGGCTACTGAGCATGGTTCCTCCACTTGCGATGAGGCACTGGTATCCAATGCATATCAGGTGGTCAAGCTGACTATTGTATGTCCCCGATAATTTTGTTGCCAGATTCAGGGCAGCAGCGTACATTTGTTGTGTCAGGCCAAAGCTTTAAGGCGAGTTATAGCCGATAAAATGACTGCGCAAAAAAACAAGCAGGTGGAGTCAAGCCAGGAAGAGCGCCGGATTCCATCCTACTCGGAAACAACCAACGGGATAAAAGTATCCGTTTTTCCTGAATATATCGAAGACCAATCCGATCCGTTCAACTCTGTTTTTAGTTTTGCCTACACCGTCTGGATAGAAAACCAAGGAAGCGATTCGGTTCAGCTTGTCGGAAGGCACTGGATGGTTTGCTCCGGTGGAGAAGATTTCACCGAGGTTAAGGGCGAAGGGGTCGTCGGTGAGCAGCCAATAATCGGGCCGGGCGAACATTTCAACTATTCCAGTGGGGCTTCTATTAAGGATCCCGTAGGTTCGATGTATGGCAGCTATACTCTGATTGATAGCAATGGAGAGCTGTTTGACGTCGAGATTCCCGAGTTCGACTTAGTATCGAATACGATGATTCACTAATCCACAGCCGTCGCCGCGTCGGCCAGCAGCTCGA
This sequence comes from bacterium, assembly GCA_030431555.1. GTDB lineage: Bacteria > Bdellovibrionota_C > UBA2361 > SZUA-149 > JAGRAN01 > JAGRAN01. The sequence continues at coordinate 6,938 of JAUIIP010000081.1, read as the reverse complement.
CCGGGTGAACCGCAGTAATTCCAGTTCCATCTAAAATCTGATGTCGGCATGAAGTGCCGGGAGCGGCGATAATTGACGATCCGCCGTCGCGCCTGAGCTTGGGAAAGAGCACCAGTTCTCCAATCTTCATCGAAATCTCATAGTGATCTTTTTCGTAGCCAAAAGAGCCCGCCATCCCGCAGCAGCCGGTTTTGAGCAGCTCAACTTCATATCCTGCTGCTGCCAGCGCGGTTGTTGTGGAGCTAGCTCCGGCTAGCGCCTTCTGATGGCAGTGGCCGTGAAGGAGCACCTTTTGATTCTCACCTCTGGGCCTGCCGGCGAACAGGGTCGGGCTATTCGCTACGAACTCGTCAATTAGAAGGGAGCGCTGTGATAGTTCAGCAGCGGTTCGTTTATGCTTATCTGACACGAGGTCAGGCATTTCGTCCCTGAACGTCAAAAGAGCACTGGGTTCGATGCCGACAACTGCTGCCTCGGGGCGACGTTTAAATTCCAGACTAAGCTTTCGAGCGTTGCTGTCCATTACTTGCTTGGCCTTTTTCAGCAGCCCCTTAGAGAGCAGAGTTCTCCCGTCATCCTCGACCGGCAGCAATTCGATTTGGTAGCCGCCGGCTTCGAGTAAGCGCACGGCGGCTAGGCCTAAATGAGGTTCGCTGTAGTTGGTGAATGGATCGATATACAGCAAGACAGTCTGTGCGTTGTTGGTTCCTTTCACGGCCGGCCTGGCGCTTAACCACTTCCGGAAGGACTGTTTCGCCAGCGGCGGCAGGCTGCGTTGTTCTGCAAGGCCGAAAACATTTCTTAGCAGCGCCTGGCTCGGCGCGAAATTAATCGCCCAGTTCCCTAAGCTTGGCGTTTGTGATGCCAAGCGCGCCATCCTCGGATAATGTCCGAAGAACAACGCAGAGAGGGGCGTCCCGAATCTGTCGTAGTATCCCTGGAGGAACTCTGCTTTCATCCGAGTCATGTCGATAGTTGAAGGACACTCGCGCTTGCAGCCCTTGCAGGCTAAGCACAGGTCGAGCGCTTCTCGCAGCTCTTCGCTGCTGTAAGCATCCGCGGGATTGCTTGTTGCGTAAAATAGCTGCTGGAAAACATTTGCGCGGCCGCGAGTGGAATCTTTCTCGTCGAGAGTGGCCATAAAGCTCGGGCACATCGTGCCTCCGCTCTCTGCTTTCTTGCGGCAGGCTCCAACGCCGTTGCATTTCTCGACCGCACGCACCATTCCACCCGACTTAGACCAATCGAAGCAGGTCGGCAGCTCTGGAGTAGGTTGTCCGGTGTTCGCGCGCCAATCTTGGTCGACCGCGGCCGGTTTGACGATAATGCCGGGGTTTAAGATTGATCCCGGATCGAACGCCGTTTTTACCCTGGCATGACAGTCCATCAACTCGGAGCCAAGATATTCCTCAAGGTAGGGTGAGCGGATCCTGCCGTCGCCATGTTCGCCGCTGATAGAGCCCCGGTACTTTTTGACGAGCCTATGAACCTGTTTGCTTATGCTTAGGAACTTTTCCTTATCGAGAGGATCTTTGAGGTTTAGCTCGGGGCGCAGGTGCACGACACCGACCGAGACATGACCGTAGACCATGGCTTGTGCGTCATGAGCTTCTAATATGCGCATTACCTCGGCAATATACTCCGGCAGAACGTCTAGCGGTACAGCAGCGTCTTCGATCGCCGTTTCCGGCTTGATGTCCCCTGGCTGCCCCATCACGATTCCGAGACCTTCGCGCCGCAGCTCCCACACGGCTTCTTCTCGCCCGGAGTCGATTATTGGGTATGCGTATCCCATGCCGGCTTGTTTAATGTCTTCAATGACTGACTCAAGCAGCTGTAGGCATTCATGATGCGACTCGCCTTCGAACTGAACCGCAATTATTGCCGCCGGATCGCCGCTTACAAAAAATCTATTCTTATCCTGCTCACGATTTAGCTTGGCCAGCTCAAGTGTTCGCCTATCGATAATCTCTACTGCGGTGGGTCCGTAATTAACAGCTAGCTGAGTTGCCCTTAGCGACTCGTCGATTGATGAAAAATGCAGGCAGGCAAGCGCTTTATGGGCAGGAATTTGTACCAGATTGAGTTTCGCCTCAGTCAGAATTGCAAGTGTCCCCTCGGTTCCACACAGAAATTGCGCCAGTGAAAAAGGCCGACCGCCGCTTGAGTAAGGCTTGCAAGTTGAGATCATGTCGAAAGGATAGCCGTTGTTTCTGCGAACTATCTCTGGGCGGGGATAGCGCTCGCTGATAAGAGCCTTGTTTGCTTTTACAATTGAATCCAACTCCGCCACTCCTCGGCCCAACGAGTCCTGGCGCTGCATCGCAGACAGCAGCTCTTCCTGAGACCAGTTTCCGACTCTTGCGAGTGTTCCGTCCGCGAAAAGGAATTCGCCTTCGAGTAAATGCTGTCGGGTGTCTCCGTACTTTATGGAGTTGGCGCCGCAGGAATTGTTCGCGACCATTCCGCCGATAACGCAGCGGCTGCTGGTTGATGTCTCGGGGGCAAACATTAAGCCGTGCGCTTTAAGCGCGCGGTTCAAATCGTCTCTAACTACGCCGGGTTGCACACGCACCCAGCGCTCGTCTTCATTGATTTCGAGAATCGCGTTTATATGCCGGCTGATATCGACAACGAGTCCGCTTCCAACTACCTGGCCGGCAAGGCTGGTTCCTCCGCCCCGCGGTATTATCGAAAACTTATGCTCTGAGGCTGCCGCGACAATTTTGCGCAGGTCGCTGAGGTGCTTCGGGAACGCGACCCCGAGCGGCAGTTCGCGGTAGATCGATGCATCTTGAGCGTAGAGCATCCGATACAGGTTGTTAAGCTTGAGCTCGCCGTCGAGCCTGGTTCCGAGCTCTTGCAGTACCTCAAGTAGTTGTTGGCTTGGCTGGGTAGTCATGGGTGCAGCTTGAATCAATACTGGGCGAAGCGGTCAATTTCGTCCAAAATTTCTAAGTAAGACTGATAGCGGGTTTTCGCAATAGCCCCAGATTCCAGGGCTTGCTTAACGGCGCATTGCGGTTCATCGAGGTGCATGCAGTTGCTAAACTGACAATCTCCGGCAACCGCCGCGAAATCCGCAAATGCGTTTCGAACCTGCGCCTTCTCCAAATGTGTCAGCCCAAAGTTTTGGATTCCTGGTAGATCGATCAAGCATAGATTGTCTATACCGTCTCTGGGTAGGATATAGCCGGTGGCTTGGGTTGTCGTTTGTCGGCCCTGACCTGTACGTTCGCTTACGGTTTGAACGGTCTGATCCGCGTCCGGAATAAGATTGTTAATTAACGAACTTTTGCCGACTCCTGAAACTCCGGCCAGGGCAACCACGTACAGAGAAGGATCGCTGAGCATGTTTCTTAGCGTATCTAGGTTGTCGCCGGTTATAGCGCTCAGCTCGATCACCGAGTCAACAACACCGGTGTAGCCTTGAAACGCGCTGCGAGTTTGCTCAAGCTGCTCAGATAGATCGGCTTTGTTAATCACAAGAGCAGAGGCGATAACCTCAGTTTGAGCTGCAGCTAGAATTCGATCGATGAAACTTGTGTTGAAGAGCGGTTCAGGCGCGGCAATGACGAGCAGCAAATCAACGTTAGCTGCGAGTTCCTTCGATCTTCTACCATAAGATCGCTTTAAGCAGTTGCTTCTCGGAACTATCGAGTCGGCTATCAACTCGCTGCCGCTGTGGGAATAATTGACGATGTCGCCCACGCAAAGGTCTAAGTGACGCGAAGCGGTCTTTGCCCACTCGGATTCATGCCCGTCGCAGAGCAGCAGAACGTAACGTCTGCTTGCGGCCAATACTCTAGCGGTCTTTGTCTGTTCGTTCACACTCTGGGGCACGTTGTTTGTTGCGTGCCCTGAGTCTCGCGTTTGCCAAGCTGCCGGTCAAGTAGCTACCACCACGAGAGGAATCTGTCGCGTGCGCTTCTTAGGCTGCTTGGTTCGAAAAAGTCGACAAATCCGTCTGTAACGCTGTGGACTCCTCGATCCAGCATGTCCCAAGCACCGCGTCCGATACCGAGAGAATCCACTCCAGCGACGGTCAGGCCGGCTACGGCGATGGCTGTGGGTACGCTCACCGGCGCACCGATAATCGCTGCAGCTCCGAAGCCGAGGCCGGCTAGCACTGACGTCTTTCCGGCTTCTGCAAGGAGCCACTTCATCGAGCCGCTCAAGCGGCGATCTCCGGATCTCAGATCTCGCTCGACTGCTTCTAAGTACTGCATTGAATTGACCAGTGCTCCCGCTCCTGCAGCGGCGGAAGAGGCGGTTTTGCTGTTATGCACGTTTCGTTCATCCAACACAGTGCCGGCGAAAGTCGTAGTGTGCTTGGCGAATTCGTTGATAGCTTCAGTCTCCATGGATTTCTCCGCTTGTGTATCGTTCAAACTGTATTCGACCGCCGCGGAAGAAAGTTTCGCTGAGCAAAGAGCTTTTAGATATTGTTTAGCAGTGATAAGGCAATCGCCGGCTGCTGATTGGCCTGAGATAATATAGAGGCGGAAGCTTGTTGAAGCAGACTCAGGCGCGTAAGTTTAGCCGCTTCTGAGGCCACATCGACATCAAGGATTCGCGACTGCGCCGCCGCAGTGTCTTCGGCGGAGACTTGTAAGACGCTCGATGCCGTAGCGATACGACTTTGCGATGCGCCGATCCGCGAAATAATTCGATTTAACTGGTCTAGGTCGCTCTCAAGTGAATCAAGCGCCTGCAAGGCATAACCCTGGGACTCAAGTGAGAAAGCAGTTTGCTCCAGCGTCTCACCGACAAAGCTTTCGTCGATGATGAGTGTCTCGGTGTTCTGAATGCGAATGTTCATGCCGCCGACAATCGATCCGCTGACTGTGACTTCATCCTGCACGCCGTCGTTGTTGAAGTCTCCCGTTGCGGTGCTTAAAAGTCGGTTAGGACCTGAAAACGGACTCGTTGTAATTACACTAGCGAAGCCAAAACTACCATTATCTACCGTTTCATTTTTGATGTAACCCTCGAGGAGGCCGAGTCCCAGACTGCCAAGAGTGCCGATCGATAGTCTCAAGTCCCTGTCGCCGTCTCCGCCTGCGTCGAACGCGTTGGCTTGAATATTAACCCCCAATAGAGTGCCGGAGTAGCCCATATTTGAGCCGAAAGCATCGTCGAGGCTGAAGTTGCCGTCCTCATCGCCGAGAAAGAAACCGATCTCCACGCGTAGATTTCCAGGTGCCGTGTCGCGGGCTTTAATTGCGATAATGTCGTCGATACCGTCGTTATTGAAATCGTCTACCAAAAACTCCGGACCAAATTCGATACTTGTTGAACCGCCGAAGCCGATATGATTTGCGGTGTAGGTTCCTAGTCCGCTTTCCTGCGTTGTTTGCTGGATGCTGCCTTCACGGATGGTTGCACCCAGCTCCCCGTTCTCGCCGAAGCCTCCCTGGAGCGTTAATGTTCCGAAGTTGCCGTTAAGTAGATTCTGCCCGTTGAACTCAGTTGTATTTAAAATTCGCTCGTACTCTGCAAACAGTGCTTGCGCTTCCTGGTTAAGCGAGTTGCGCTGCGTTTCACTTATCGTGCCGTTCGCTGCCTGTTCTGCCAGTTCGCGCTGACGAATTACGATGTTCGATAGTTGTCCGACGGCACCCTCGGCAACATTTAGCAGCGATAAGCCGTCGCTTAGGTTTCGAACCCCTTGATTGAAAACCCGTTTGTTGACTCCGAGCGAGGAGGCGATTGACAGTCCCGCAGCATCATCGGACGCCCGATTGATGCGCAAACCTCCCCCGAGCCGTTCGAAGACGGACGAAAGCGACTTGCTTGTACGCGACAGGCTGCGCTGCACTTGCAGCGAGCTGATGTTGCTGCCAATTCGTATTGCCACAGCTATCCTTGCTGTTGGTTTAACTGCATCCTTGCTTTGACGACTCTAAGGGTGCCGGCGAGTGCCGGTGTGCGGACGCAGAACACGTCCTACCTCTAGAGACATCTCTAATAAACTCGGCAGTTTAACTGGGAGTCTGGAGTGCGGATGAAAATCGGTGTGTTTTCGGGCACTAAGCGCTGTTGAAAGCTGCGGCCTGCTTGTGGAAATGGTTGTCGGAAGCTGCAAGCAGCAGGGGGAATCAGCGATTCCGACAACCTTTATTCACTACAGAATGTCGTCTGCGGTGAGTGTTCCAGCATCGGCTGCGATAAGCAGTGGGAACTGTGAGTCGCGCAATCCGTGTCCGATCACGCGCAGTGCTTCCATGTAACTGCGCAGCGCGTCAGTCGCCTGCGCTCCGATGCTCTGTCTGCGGATCTGTGCTCCGTTGCTGTCCAAGACTTGGAGCGAACTAGTCAGTCCTGGAGTGAGTGACACCAGGCTTGTCATCCGCAAATTGATAACCTCTTCGAAGCTGAAGCCCTCAATCACAAGTTGTGTCACCACCGTGTCTCGCAACACCGAAGTGGTCCATTCCTGAGTGTTGGGCTTGAGTTGATCATCGACAGTCAGTTCGCCGCCGTCGGCGCTAAGGAACAGCGGCGCATGGTCGCGGTTCCAAACTCTGTCGAGGCTGCACGTCAAGATTTTGCGATAGTAGCGTGTCAGGGCCGACAAGGTTTCCAAGCCGGGCTGCCACGCTCTTTCGTTTCCGTCTCGGTCGCGCAGGGTGAGAGTTCTGTTCGAAGGATCGAAATCCTCGAAGCGCCAGTCACGAATTTGAGTGAAGGTTATGCCTTCGTCTCTGATCAGTCTATCGATTAGATCGTTTCGGCTGGCAATCGCTGCGCCAAGTCCCTTGCCGGAGGGAATGCTGCGGCGGGGGACGTGCATCCGAATTACCTGATGCATCTTGGGCCGAGGGCTCGACTTCTTCGCCGGCCCGGCCGCCTTGGAAGCCGCTTTTTTTCCGCTCTTCGCCGTGCTGCGCTTCTTAGCGGGCGCTTTAGGCGTCGAAGCGGTGCGCGGCTTGCTG
>JAUIIP010000080.1 GCA_030431555.1 bacterium | reverse complement strand
TGCTCGAGTCGTCATCGTATTGAAACATCATCAAGTCGAACCTCTTGGGGCGGCACCTTGAAATCACCTTGTCGAATATCTCCAGTGCTTCGGCGTCCGATCTTTTACAGTTGGTCTCAAAGCTTGCGTATGATCCGTTCTCTTCCGGTGTTACGTGGATAGTATAATAGTACTCATCACGAATTCCGTTGAGCGAGTACCCCTGATGCTAGAAGACGTAGTCGTCCACAATAGCTTTGTCGAATAAGTCCTTAAAACCATCTTGGGCATCCGCAGAAATGTCATGCATTAAAAGTTCAAGCGTTGAATCATCGGGAGAGGCGTTGTGCCGCTTATCGAGATGGAAAAGCTTTATGCAGTCTTCCTCCGGGTTTCCAAATTCAACTGCGGTGCATGGGATTAGCTCTGCGAGCCGCTCCAGATCGTCTTCGAATCTGCTCAGTTGAGCATGTGGGAAATTTTCGTTCTTACGCTCAAATATTAGTGACTGGATTGCGGCAGGATCTGTATCGCGCAGTAGTTTCTCAAGCGCCGATGCCAGAGTGGTGCAGCCGCACGTAATCATCACTAAGCGCCGTGCATAAACGAACAAGCTTGATTCTGAAAGCAGATAGGCGTCGACCTTCTGGTTGGAAATTTGTGAGAGCACTGCAGCACCGGCGGCGCGGACAATGCTGCTCCAATACTCATGACCCCGCTCGCGCAGCGACTCGCCGCCTGGTGCCAGCAGCAATTCGAACTTCTTTTCTGGTCCTTCAAATCCGGTAGTCATCGTGGAAGCAGGTTTTATAGTAGTTTACGGGGTTTATCAAGGCTTCAAGTGGTGTTGCAGCTCCTTGGCGCGCTATATAGTGTGCTGGGGCCTGTAGACCGGCAATTTTCTTAATTTTCGCGCGGTGCAACTGCTAAGGCAATACGGTGAAATTAACCCGAGAATTCCTGGGCTGGGAGCAGCCTTTTTTGCAAAGTGTTGCGAGACGGCTGATTGAAATGCGCTGCTGCGAACAGTCGTCTGATCTCCGGGACGTGATAGTAGTTCTTCCAGGAAGCCGAGCGGCGAGAATGCTGGAGGAACTAGTTGCGCGAGAGGCGGCGCAGCAAGACCTGTCTTTGTTTCCCCCGTCTTACATTACACCGGGTGCGCTGCCGGAAAAGATCTACCAACCAGTGCAGGAAATTGCCTCGGCAATTGGAGAGGTGTTGGCGTGGAATGCAGCAATCCGTTCCCTGGATGCGGCCGATCTCCGGACACTGGTAAATTTGAGCGCCAAGCCGAATCTCGAATGGAAGGAATCATTAGAGCTCGCTGAGCACCTTGCAGCGCTTTGGCATGAGTTGTCAGCAGCCGGATTAAGTTTCAAAGCGGTAGAGCAGCATTGTGAAGAGAGAGCGGGTGAGCGCGAGGCACAGCGCTGGAAGGTCATAGACAGGCTGTTTGAAAACTACCTGGTAAACCTAAGTGCTCAGAATTTACTGGACCGAGCGGTTGCGCGAGAGCAGGCAATCCGCTCCGCGGGTGCATTCGACAAAACAATAGTCTTAGCGGGAGTTGTTGACCTTCCTAAAGTGCACTGCGATTTGATGGAGGCCTGCGCAGAAGATGTTAGAGCGCTGGTTTTCGCTTCCGACGATCAAGCGCATCGTTTTGATCGATTCGGCTGTCTGCTGACGGAGTCCTGGGTCGGCGCTTCGCTCGATACGACAGACTTAAAATTGCGAACTGTTGAGGATGCAGCAATGCTCGGAGGTGCGGTGCGGGCAGCGATCGCTGAGGCCTCGACAGAACTAGCGCGGTCGGAAATTACCATTGGTGTGGCTGATGATGAGATTCTACCCTTTTTGGGAACTCAGCTCGCGGCGGCTGATGTGGCGGCTCATCCTGGGGCGGGCAGTTCACTCGCTGCCAGCGAGCTTGGTGAATTGCTGCGAGCGGTTCAGGGATTTGTCTCCGGGAGATCTTTTGGCGCGCTTGCGGCTTTAGTTCGGGTGCCGGCTGTAGACGCTTGTTTGAGAGCTTGTTATTCGCTACCGCTGCCTTGTTCGACGCTCGATCTTTACTATCAGCGCGCCTTGCCGCAGACCTTAGATAGTAAGCTCAGCGCTTCGCCCATTGCAAAGGATCTCGTTGAAGCAGTCACTGAGCTTTGCGCCGGATTTGAAGATAGCTCCCCTCAGACTGTGCATGAATGGGCAGGTCGGCTTCGCGCGTTTTTGAAGCGCTTGTACACACACGAGCATGTAGAGGTTGACTCCTCTCTTAAAGACAGTTTAACCGCGCTGCTTGAGCTTTCCGTCGAAATCGAGGACTCCGTGAGCGAGAAGCTTGAGCTCACAGCAGCAGACTTTTTTAGCCTTTTGCTGTCGCGCTGCAGGAGTATTGCCTTGCCTGAGACGCAAGTTCGCGACTCAATTGAGATGCTTAGCTGGTTGGAGCTTGCTCTTGATACAGCTCCGATGGTGGTAGTCGCGGGCTGTAATGAGCCGGCTCTCCCTAGAGCGGTTTCGTCCGATCCTTTTCTCCCCGATTCGTTTCGTCAGGCGCTGGGGCTGTCATGCTTTAATAAACGTTGGGCGCGTGACGCGTATTTGATGCAAACGATGATATCCAGCAAACCACACTTAAATGTCATCGCCCTAAGAAGAAACGGCGACGGAGAGGCGCTGGCGCTAAGTCGACTGTTACTTGCGATAGACAGCGAGGCTCAGGCGAGACGCTTATCTGATTTTTACGATAAAAATTTAAGTTCAGGAGATAGACGCTTGTTTTTTGCCTCAGACAGCGTGGCCTCCGCTTATGAGCCGCCTCTGCTGGAACCGGTGCGCGCCAGGAGGCTTGTTATGAGCGTTACAAGCTTCAAAGATTATCTTGTATGTCCCTATCGGTTTTACCTTAAGCATGTTTACAAGCTCAGGGTAAGTGACGACCGGGCTCTCGAACTGGATGCTGCGCAGTTTGGAACTTTGATACACAGCGTGCTTGAGCGCTTTGGCAAGAGCGAGGATGCAGCGCTGCGCGAGGCCGAGAAGATTGGGGCCGCTCTTGAGCAACTGCTTAACAAAGAGATGCTGCGGCGATTTGGTAAACGGCCGCAGCCAGCCGTTTTGGTTCAGGGTAGGCAAGCCTTGTCGCGCCTGTGGGATTTTGCCCATTGGCAAGCTGAGCGCCGCGAAGCGGGATGGCGAATTACAGAGACTGAACTCAAGTTTAGCGAATCCGATAACGTTGTGATGCAGCTCGAGTCAGAGGCGGAGCTGGTTCTTACCGGAACGGTTGATCGAGTAGACGTTCACGAAGCAAACGGCAAAATTGCGCTGATAGACTATAAGACTTTTGCAAAGCCGCAAACGCCGGAGCAAGTCCACCAGGACCGGCACGGTAATTGGACGGATTTGCAGCTGCCGCTTTACGTCGAGCTGATGCGGGCGCGCGGGATCGACTGGCCGGACCAACTTGGCTTTGTTTGCCTTAGCGCCGCCAAGGTTCCGGTCGAGGATATGCTTCGTCTCGCTCAGTGGTCCAGGAGCGAGGTCGATGAAGCAGCACAGCAGGCTAGGTTGATCGCCGAGGAGATATTATCCGGCAGTATTCCCGAGCCGGAGCTGCTGAGCAGCAAGTTTGATAATTTCGCAGCAATCTGCGGCGAAGGGATGCTGCACGATTTATCTGTTCAAGTCGAGGCCGCGGAGTGATGAAAGACCACGCTTTAGTCATACGTGCTAGCGCAGGGACGGGGAAGACATTTTCGCTTACGAACCATTTAATATCTTTGCTCGCTCGCGGGGCTGCAAGCGACGAGATATTGGCAACTACTTTCACGAAAAAGGCCGCCGGAGAAATTCGTGAGCGCTTGTTTATGCGTATCTCCGCGGCATCTCTGGAGAGCACAAAGGCTGATGAGCTTAAGCACTTCATAAAGTTGGACCACTTTGATCGCGATGCGGCAGCGTCTTTGCTCGGCAAACTTGTCAACGAGCAGCATAGACTGACGATTTGCACGCTCGACAGCTTTTTCATTCGGGTTGCTCGCGCGTATTCGCTGGAACTGGGGTTGCCTCTGGGTTGGAGAATTATCGAAGAAGTCTCTGCTCAGGAAATGCTTCGTCGTGCGATTGGAGAATCTCTGTCGAACACCAGTCTCGACCTGCTGTCCGGACTTATGCTTCTCCTGCACGACAACGAAGTCCGGCATTCCGTCCAGGGTGCGATTGAGCGCGATGTCGGCGGTCTATTGTCTGTTTACCGTGAGACCGAGGCGTCTGCATGGCGCTGGCTGCACCCCGGCAGAGGTTTAAGTCGCAACGAACTTGATGCTTCAATCGCTGTTCTCACGGAAATCGAACTGCCGCTTACCAAAAAGGGTGCTCCTAACAAACGCTGGATTTCGGCTAACGATAAGGCGATTGCTGCCGCACTTGAGGGAAACTGGGACGAGTTCTTGGAGAAAGGCATCGCCGCGAAAGTGCTCGATGGTGAGGGTGTATTTTATAACACGCCGATTCCCGGTCCGGTAACTGCAGCGTATGCGCCGTTAATTGCACATGCTTCGTCAGAGCTGCTTCGCAGGCTTCAAGAGCAGACCAGTGCGACCTATAAATTACTGTCAATGGTATCCGAGCGTTTGGAGGCCTTAAAGCTTTCTTCAGCAGGATTGCGGTTTGAAGATGTAAAGTATCTTTTGTCAGAAAGGTCGCTAACTGAACGCGCCAGTGAAATCTACTTTCGGCTAGATTCGAAGATTCGTCATTTGCTGCTCGACGAGTTTCAGGATACTTCGCGCAGCGAATGGTCGGTAATTCGGCCGATCGTTGAAGAAATCTTATCCAAAGCAAGCGCAGAGAACACGCTTTTTTGTGTGGGTGATGTTAAGCAGGCAATTTATGGATGGCGCGGCGGGGTTTCTGAGATTTTTGGCGAGTTCGAGAGCGGTCAATGGGAGGTTGAGAGTAGGCGGCTTGATAAGAGTTATCGGTCCGCTCCGGAGGTGATTGAAGCAGTTAATTTGGTATTCTCTGATATTGCGGACAATCCGGTTTTCGCCGATAGGCAGGAGCAGATAGCCGGCTGGTTAACAGACTTTAAGAAGCACGAAACGGATTTAAGCCAGCTCGCAGGTAGAGTGATACTGAAAACTCTTCCGGAAGTGCAGGATGACGCGGAGCACGAGGCAGCGCAGTATGTGGCGAAAGAGGTTCTCTCTCTGCAAGAGCTTCAGCCGGACGCAAGTATTGCAGTGCTCGTTCGCCGTAATCGGATGATTCCACGAATAATGATGGAGTTGAAGCGGATCGGTATCGACGCCAGCGAGGAGGGCGGGAACCCGGTTCACGACTCCCCTCAAGTTGCTATTATTCTGTCTGCGCTGGAGCTTGCGGACTACCCGGACAATACGGTTGCCGCATTTCATTTAGCGAAATCCGTTTTGGGCGCAGCGCTCGGATTGAGTGATTATGCCGATGATGCTCATCGGCATCGCGTTAGTTTTGAGCTCAGGAAGCAGCTAAGCGCCAAAGGCTGCGGAACTGCTGTGTTCGAATGGTGTAAGGTCCTTGCCGCAGTTAGCGGCGAGAGGGATCGACTGCGCATGGAGCAGCTCGTGGATTTGGCTTTTCGCTTTGAGCGGGAGCCGGGTTCGCGCCCCGGATTTTTTGCTGATTATATTCGTAATACAAGAGTCGCGCTTCCAACCGGCTCGCCGGTTCGTGTAATGACGATCCATCAATCAAAAGGCTTAGAGTTCGATTCTGTTGTGCTAACTGATATCGACACAGTGCTGGGGAAAAGTGTCACTCGAGCTGATGTGCTTCTGCACCGCGAAGATCCCTTAGGCGAGCCGGATCGAGTCACGCGCTACCCGAATAAATTGCTCCGCTCCTTGGAGCCGGCACTGGATGAAATGTATCAGCAGGCAGTTGCTGAAGAATTACGCGAATCTCTCAGCGTGCTCTATGTCGCTATGACGCGAGCGGTCCATTCGCAGACTATTATTGTCCCGGCGGCGAAGAATAGAAACGGAAACACTTTCGCAGACTTGCTGATCTCGGCGCTCGCTCCGGATGTTGAGCGCGCTGCAGACTCGATCCTGTTTGAACTCGGCTCCGCGGATTGGGTCCGTACATGGCGCAGTAAGGAAGCCGGCAGCTCTAAGCAGATCGAGGCATACCCGCTTGCTTTTGCTGCCGAGACTCAACCCAGACGGGCCGAGAGGCGAAGGGCATCATATCAGGTGGACGAGGTGGCGGAGCTATTTTCGTATGTAGAAAACCGAGCTGCAAGGCGGCGGGGAACTGCGCTTCACGAGATGCTGGAGTCCATCGAATGGCTCGATGGCGTTGAAGTTTCGGCAGACAATTTGAGTGGGTTTTTGCGGCGCGGAGAGGTAGGGGAGCGCGCCGCGCTTGCCGGAGAGTTGTCGGACTTGCTGGCGGTGCCGCAGCTGCGAGATATGTTCCTGAAGGAGCGATACCGCAACTGGGAGGTGGATTCACTGGAAGTTTACCGCGAGCTTCCGTTTTCAATTATGGTTGACGGTGAGTTGCTCAGCGGCAAAATCGATCGGGTGGTTGTTGGCCGAAAAAACTCGGAAGTTGAGCACTTGGAAATAATAGACTTCAAGACAGGTCCTCGCGGTGAGTCCGAGAGTGATCGCTACGGCGCCCAGCTACGGAACTACAAACTCGCCTTGTCCAGGCAGTTTCGCTGCTCGGAAGAGTTGATGAGGGCTGGACTGCTTTATGTGGACTGCGCTGAATTCATTCAATATTAGTGATTGCACAAGTCGCTGCCTCAGCCCCGAGGGTGCGCTTGTAAACCTTCGGCTGCGCAGACTCTACTAACCAGGGTGTGATACCTAAGGAGAGACTGCTGTGAAGTTGATTCCCCTGCTGTTCTTGCTGCTGCTATTGTTGCCGACCGCGTCATTTGCCGTTGAGGAAAAGACTATTATAGTTGACGGCATGGAGCGCAGCTACGCGGTATTTGCCCCCAAGCGGCCGAACCGCCTACTGATTGTGCTGCATGGCGGCGGCGGCACCAAAGAAAAAATGATGAATGTAAAGCTGCATGAGCCGGCGGTCAGGGACGGCTATGCAGTCGTCTATCCCGATGCCTATAAGAATCATTGGAATGACGGCAGGAAAGAACCTAAAGTGCGCGGTTGGGACGTGCGACCGGACGACATAGGCTTTTTGAGGAAGCTGATCTCGAAAGTTTCGGCTGAGTTCGGGATACCTGCGCGCCGCGTGTATGTTACGGGACCCTCAAACGGTGGAATGATGACTTTCAGGGTGGCCTGTGAATTGGCCGCAGATGTAGCGGCTGTCGCGCCTGTGATCTCCTCGATGCCTGAAGACTTCTTACCGCACTGCAAACCCACCGAGAGACTTCCGGTACTAATGATTAACGGTCGAGACGACAGCCTGGTTCCGTATGAAGGCGGTCAGGTGCGCGCTTTCGGTAGAAATCGTGGTCCGGTAATTCCCGCGGAAACTTCACTCGCTTTTTGGGCTAAGCACAACCGCTGTCGTCCTGACAGGAAAATAGTTGAACTCCCGAAGCAACACTCAGATGACGAAACAAAGGTACGTCACATTCGGTATGAGGGCTGTGACGGAGCTGACGTGGAGATGTACGCTGTGGAGGGCGGGGGACATCGCTGGTTCGGAGGCATGCTCGGGCGCGGACGGAGGATTCGGAACTGGCTAATGGGTCCCAACAGCAGGGAGATCGACACAAATCACGCCGTTTTGGAGTTCTTTAGCGTCCACTAGGGAATTTTTTAGCCAACTCATGCGTGGGCCATAATCTGACGATAGCAGATATATGGACTCTCTATCGCAAGAGCGCGGCGCTCGTTCCGAGCCGAGCAAGCAAGAAGCTCGTGAACTAGATCTCACCAGCGTCGAACGGATTGCTCGAGGTCGGCTGCCGGGCCTTGAAATGATTTATGACCGCTTCACGCGAAACGTTCGAGCAGCCTTTACCCGGGAACTTGAGGCAAGCTGTTCGCTTGAGTTTGGCGGGCTTAAGCAGGAAAAGTACGGGGTATGGCTTAAGTCACTCAGCGCACCTGTCTGTGCACATTTATTCTCGATGGCACCGCTTGGCGGAACCGGACTTTTTATGCTCTCCGGTGTTTTGGCCGAGCAGCTAGTCGACATCCTGATGGGCGGAAAGGGAATGTTTGTAGGAAAGAGGCGCGAGCGAGAATACAGCGACATTGAGCGCAGGCTGCTTGCTAAATTTATCTCCAAGCTTGTCGAAGAATATGGTGTCGCATGGGAGCCGTTTGCGAGGCTCACGCCTATCTACAAGTCCATGGAAAGTGCACCTCAGGCAATTAACGTCGCCTCGCCGACTGACACCGTTTCAGCTGCCGTCCTGGAGGTGGAGATTGCCGGTAAAAAATCCGAGCTTACAGTTGTGGTACCGATGTTTTCGCTAAATCCTATTCGGGAGAAACTTGAAGCCGGCAATATGGCGAGCACGGCATCGAGGGATAATTCGGCTGCCTCGAAGCTTAGCGCCCACCTGTGCGCAACTAAAGTCGGAGTGTCCGTAGTTCTTGCCGAAGGGAAGCTTAAGGGCAGAGACGTTTTAAATTTAAAAGTTGGCGACGTGATTCCGCTTGAGGCTGCCGCAGATGCAGACGCTGTAGTTAAAGTAGAGGGCCGGCCGAAGTTCCACGCAAAGATCGGTTCCAAAAGCGGTAATCGAGCAGCGGTAATAAGCAAAATCCTGAACAAGTAGGTTTCTAAACCTATTCTTGAGAATTCCCTTAATGTATGACAAATTTACCCGCTCTAACCGGGGAGATTTTGTCTATGAGCAATTCTTTAGTTACGCGCGGCGCCTCGAGCAGGGACCTTGCCAAGGCTTTAGCTGCCGGCGAATTATCGGCGCATGAACTCCATCAGGTATCCCCCCAGGCCGTCTACATAGCTATTCAACAAGCAGGTTTGGACGCCTGCCGCGGCGTTGTTCCTATGCTTAGCGCGGAGCAGTACAAAGCCATTTTGGATTTCGAGTGTTGGCGAGGCGACAGAGTTGACGAGGACAATTTTTGGAACCTGCTTTCAACGCTGGACGAAGAGAAGTCCTTGGAGCCTATCGGCCAGTTTCTTGACAACGTCGACCATGAACTGCTGGCGATGATCATTTCAAGATATGTTGAGACTCAGACGTTTGAAGAGGCAACTGACCAACCTCCGGGGAAGTATTGGCACTCGCCGGATCAGGGTTTTACGTGGGTGCACTTTAAAACGGAAGATCCTGAGCGCTATCGCCTGCTCGGTAGAATTCTTGCGATCGTTTTCGCCGCTCAGCCGGAGTTGTTTTATCAACTTATCGCTATGCCGATGAGTGCCACTCCCAGCGAACTTGAGGAAAGTTCATACCAGCTTCGTCTGCGTCGGCTTGGTGATATAGGAATTCCGGAGCACGAACAAAGCGCTGAGCTGCATTCGCCGTTGAGTGCCGAAGCAGCGGTCGAGAGACTTAGGGAATTGCGCCCTGAGAAACACGTTGCTTACCAAGGCGTGGTTGCGCTTGCTGAGGGAGCCGAGAGGATTCGGCCTTTGGCTGATATGTTGGATCAAGTGCTCCAAAGCGGCGGAGCCGAAGCGGCTAGCGAGATTTTGGAGGAGATAACATACATCATTAACTGCAGCGTTGTTTACTTTGGGATAGCTTTTTACGAGCAACAGCTGATGAGTCTGCAATCTGCCCGGGTGCACGGGGCGATAAACATCGGACTGGAACGTGTTAGCGAGCTAAGTGGAGCAAATCTGTTCGATATTTATTCTCACCTCGGTTTGGTAAGACTTTATCGGGTCGGTCTGTCGGAGCTTTTTGTGCTTCGTGACCGAGCTGTCAGCATGTCTCGCAAAATCGAGAAGATCTCCGCTCAGCCCGAGCCCGATCAGGCAGCCGAAGCGGTCCTGGGCTGTGCGCGCGAGGCGATGCCGGTGCTCCCGATGTTTTTTACGCCGCAAGGCTTTCTCTCGGACGAGCAAGGGAAACTCCCTGGGGGAGTCAAAGCAATCACGTCTCTTGTTGAAGTGCGCGCGGCGAAAGAGCTGATAGTCAACGAGTTCGCGTCTTAGCACCCGCCGCCGGACCCTCGACGTCTGCGGCTCGGACTACTTCCCGAGTTGCTGCATCCGGCTCCGATGCATGTCCCCGGTCTGATAATCGTTGTGCCTCGAGTGTTTGTGCCGGGCAGTGCACCAGCTACGGTTGCGCACTGATTATTGCAGTGGCTAGTAAAGTCTGCCCGGACCCTTGCTCGATCTTTCAAGGGTATCCTGGGCTCGTTTGCGTAGTAGGTCTGCATGCAGGTGCCGAAGCAGTCGAATTCCATGCCAGGTGCACCCGTTGAGCGTGGGTGGGAAGGGTAGGGTGTGGTAGTCGGATGAGGATGATCCTCTGCCCCGCCGTAGCCGCCGCCGCCGCGCTGTCTCCATGGTTCTCCCGCCCATGCCGGTCCTGCTCTCGCGCGGTCGCGCTCAACTGCAGCGGAACCTGCAGCCATCGCGTCTCCAAAGGTGTTTCCTCGGGATCCCGAGCGCGGAGCTGGAGGCAGGGCCAGGCTGGGACCGCCTACGGCCGGAGTCCCGCCGAGTGCGCCTCCGGCGGCAGCGGTTTCGATTTCATCCATAGTCGAACCTGCTACGTCACCCATGTCGATGTCTGTATCGAGCCCACCTGAGCGAGAAGGTTCAGTGCGGCTGGGGGTAGTAGGCCGCCTGGTTTCTGGAGCTGGTCTTGACCGAGCTACTGTGGCAGGGGCTGGCGAACCACCGCGCACTCCGGGGATCGGAATCGCGTCAATCCTCCTAAGTAGTGCAGCTATCTCTGATGCATGTTCAGGGAAGCATTGGCTGTTCTCGTTAAGGGTGTTAGCCGACGCTCTGGCGCGAACGATACCACGCTTCAGCGAACTCACTTCAGGCAAATTCACCGATTCCTTACCGCTTAATACCCGTCCTTGTTGAGTTAAGGACGCTACTTGAGCGTTAAGATTATTTATTCGACTGCCTACAGAGGATGATGATGGAATGCTGTTCTGCCTGCTGCGGGCTTGCTGCATTAAGCTTTTGCGCTCTGAGGGATCGATATTAAAATCAGTACACGCAAACAGCGCCTCTCCGAGCTTTTCAGCTAACGTAAGGTTAGCCAGCGCTTCCGTAGGCTTGCAAGAAATCTGGCTCTTAGCTCGCGCAACCAAAGACGAGTAGCTGCCTCGACGGTAATCAGCGATTTTCGCCTCGAGTTCAGTCAGTTTCGCCCTAATTACCGGAATCCTACTGTCGTCGGGTACGCTTGCTACGCATTCGGGTCCTAAGTTCTCTATACTGCTTTTTAGTGATGCGGCTTGAGCTAGCGCGCTGTGGGCGGCCTGAGGAGCACAATTTGTTACTGATTTGTCCGCTTTCTCAATTGCTTTAGCGTACTGAGAAACAAGCTCACCGGCCTCTGCGCTCGGTTCGCCGCCGGCGCTAGAACTCCCCCGGACTTTGGCACGTCTGGCGATTTCATTAAGCCTTCCAGGCTCTTTTTTAAATTCAGTGCATGCGAACAGTGCATGAGCCAGCTTGCGAGCTTCTTCTACTGTCTGGAGCGCGAGCTGGGGCGAGCACTGCAGCTGGGTTTCGGCTTTAGCGACGAGCGACTCATAGGAACTCTTATCAAAATTAGCAATCTTGTTCTGAAGTTCGATCGCCCTAGACTCTAGGGCTGCAAGTCCGGCGGCTTCAGGTATTTTGTCCAGGCAGGTGCTGCTGGTGCTGCTAATTGTTTCGGCCGTACTTCGCGCTGCTGTAACTGCCGGCGTTCCTTCGGTGAGATTGCAGGAATCGACCAGGGATTCAGCGAGCAAAATTTCGCGCGGCAGTCTTGCCATCGCAGCTTGCGTACTGCTGATAGTTGCAGGCCATGTTTTAAGCTTTTCTACAGCCGCTGCGGCTCGAGCGCCTTCGGTTGTTGTCCTTAGGCAGCTTAAGTCAACATCAAGGGTCGAGGCTTTTTCCGCCTCGGTTATTGCAGTTTTCAAATCGCAGGCGGCTTTTGCCGCGGTAAAGGCACGAGCGATAGAAGTGATTTCCGCTAAGTCCTTGGTTACCTGAGCTTCTTTTTTCGTTATCTCGGAGGCAAGAGTTTCGAGGTCTTGACTTGCCGTTTTGACCGATTCAATCTCCGTGCAGCTTGCAGCAATCGAACGCAATGCAGCGACTGCGGCCAGGCCTTTCTCCTTGTGCTGAGTAGCCAGGACTGTGTCACATTGGGGTCCGTTGAGCGAAGTTCGGCCCGCCTGAGCGGAACGAGCCGCCGACGCCGGGAGTCCTTCAATTTGCGCCAGGCGCTGCTTGGTGTCTTTCTCGGGATCCCAGGATAAGATCGCGTCGCGTTTCTCACTGGCTTTTCTCGCCGTGCCTTGAAGGATTAAATTGCCTAGACACTTATCAGTCAGATTAAGCCGCTTAAGCTTTTCGACGGAGCGCGAAATTTGACCGGCATCACACTGCTCAACCGCTTCTTCGAAACGGGGGACGTCAGAATCGAGAAAGCTCCTGACGATGCGAAGCAGTTTCTTCTTACGGGACTCAATCGCCTTGGTTATCGCTTGACGTGGATCGGGTTTAGGGGGCTTGCACACCGATCTAAGCATTTCATCCATCTTAGCTTTGATCTGACCGGCTTGCTCAAACTCGCACAATGAAACTTGAGCCTTTGCCTCCTCGTACATGCTTTGAATAGTCTGTTCGTCGTAGTCCTCGTCGCGAAGCTGGT
>JAUIIP010000079.1:0-7500 GCA_030431555.1 bacterium | reverse complement strand
CTGTTTTCGCGCTCCGCAGTCCGCGCCGGACTGACTGTGCGCAGCGCCTCCCTGCCGCCCTTTTTCTCGCTTCACATAAACAGAGTCTTCCAGCATCCCGGAGTTGTCAGCCCCGAGCATATCGTAAGCGGCCGCGAAGCGGTTCGAAGACTGGTCGATACTATTCAATTTCCGCACCGCGGGTTTTGGGCATTGGAGAATCTTAGCCTCTCGCTGAGGGACGCTCTAGGGTTTACGGAGATTTCCTGGGAGATCCCGTCGAACGCAGGCGTCGAAGTTTCAGCACGCAACATTCAGATTCGCTCACTGCCGATTGTTGCTGCCAGCTCACGCTCGGGCGACACTCTGGATCAAGCGAAAGAGCGCGCCGGAGATTTGTTCGACATCAAGCAATACGACCCGAGCGACGGCGTGAAGCGAATCCTCTGGAAGGTCTACGCCAAGACCGGCGCGGTAGTCGTCAGGCGTCCGGAGCCGGCGGTTATTCCCGAAGGTGAAGTCGCAATATTTCTCGTCGCCAGACGCACTGACGACCACGTTGCAGGCGCTGCGCAAAGCTATATTCAAGAGCTTGAGAACAACTCGATAAATATTCTCTTCGGGACTGACGGCGCGGGCGCTTACAGGACGAGTTATCACAGCAGCCATCATGAAGCCTCGGCTGTCGGGGACGTCGTTGCGACCTCACCCGAACATATATTAGCGATGATTAACCGCTGCGTTTGGAGCGCGCATGCCGGTAGCGGACATGACCTGGAGCAGTTTCTAGGCGCCCTGCAGAGCATGAATCGAATTATCCGCCGCGTGGTGGTTTTTGCACCGGAAACCGACACGGGCTGGTTCGATGCCGTGCGCAGCGCCGCAGCAGCCAGCAACGTCGCGCTGACGATAGTTCTGGCACCCGACTCGCTCGACCCGGCTGTCGACTTGCGCCAGCGCATCAACAAGGCTGCGGCAGGAACTGAATTCTGGCGCAAGCGCTTAGAAACTGTATTCAAATCATCGCAGCAGCCTAGCGGAGCCGCATCGATGCTTAGCTCGATGGCGCAAGCTCAAGGCGGAACGACAGAATTGCTGATTTGTGAACGAGCTGCCTGATGCGCCGATGATAGCCTCAGCGGAGCCGAAGATATTATAATATTTTTAGAACGGATTACGTCGAATACTAGATGAGCCAAGCCCAGCAGCAGATTGAAGTTTCCAGCCGCGCCGAGCATCCCCGAGGCAAAGGTCAGAGCATCGCAGCACTCCAAGTATTTCGCGCGATTATTGGGTCTTTGCTGACTGTCTTTCTTGCCGTAAGCATCGACTTCGGCACTTCGACCTGGCTGCTCGTTGCTGCAGTTCTCGGTGGAATATTTATCAGTGTGCGCTTCCTGCAGGGCGGTCGCAGCTTCCTAACAGCGGCCATAATCCATGGCGTCCTCGCGGCCGCCTGCTTTGGCGCCTTATGGGTCGCTCAGTCGGTTCAGCTTAACGATCCTGAATCGGCGCCGTTTACCGTATTTCGCTTTGCAGAACACATTTGGCTAATAGCTGCGTTTTACGCTGCGGCCTTCCTGCTGTCCTGGCTGTTCTGGACCAAGCAGTCCGCCGTCACCGTTGAAGCAACGGTAGTCTCCGGCGTGTTTGTTTATCTGTTGGGCGCCCACCGCAATTATCAGCTCGATGCCCCGAAGAACATCATGCGCTTTGCTTGGGACAACCCGATCGCGCAGATTGAGCCGCAGCACATGCTGCTGGCACTGGGAATTGCCTACACTTTGGTGCTGGCCCTGTATTTGATTCTTGCGCACGAGCGTCCGATTTTCGGCTCATCTCGTCCGATTCATTCGAGAGGCCGCGCGCGTTTTGCTGCCGGCGCGGCCGTTCTCGGCTGCTTGGTCGTTTTCATGCTCGCTTATGCCTCGATCATCAACCGTTCTTATTCAGCCGACCTGAGCCGGGCATCGAACGGCGTCGGCTCAAACACCGATTCCGAAGGCGAAAGCCCGCTAGGCTTCCACTCTGCCGTCGGTAAGACCAGACAGCCTTCGGCGCTGGTGCGAATGGAGACGGGGTACGAGCAAAATCCTTGGTCGCCGATGCTTTACCTGCGCGAAGGCGCGCTTAGCCAATTCAACGGAAGGGAATTGGTGATTGCATCAAACGAATTCGACCAAGACGTGCCCCGCATAAAACCGGGACAGCCCTATATTTCCAACCAGCGCGAGCTGCCCGAGAACCGCACAAAAGTCGTTCAGTCGATCTATTTTCTAACCAAGCACAAGTCTCTGTTTGCGCTCGACTACCCGCAGTCGATTCGCTTGATAAAGAATCCCGACGAGGACAAATTCAGTCTGGCTTATCAAGCGGTTTCCTTCGCTCCGGTAATTAAGCTTGATAGTTTAATCGGCGAGGAAGTCGGAAACCCGAATTGGGACGAGGCTACTCGGGCGCACTATCTACGCGCGCCCGGCAGCATGACTGAACTATCCGGCAAAGACTGGGAGGCCCAATACAAACAAGACGAGCCTGTGCCGGACAAGTTTGGCGAGGATCTGCGCTATCGGGCGTTTGCTAGAAAGCTCAGTGCGACATTTGATTCTCCAATTCAGAAAGTAACCTCGATTGTTAAATACCTTTCGGATAAGAGCTTATACACGCGAAAGCCGGGGCATAGCACAACCGAGAAAGGCGACCCGGTCGCACCCTATTTGTTCAGTGACGAAATGCGTGGTTACTGCGTTCACTTCGCGCACGCCGCTGTCTATATGTTTCGCCTGCTCGGCATTCCTTCACGCATAGCTACCGGCTATCTGACCGACCTGACTTACGCCAAGGACGGGCACGTGCTGCTGCATCTCGGCGACCGTCACGCCTGGCCTGAGGTCTACGTCACGGGCGTCGGCTGGGTCGTAGCCGACATCACGCCGGCGAATGCCGAAAACGAAGAGCCGATCGTGCCCGATGAAAAGCTACTTGAAGAATTGATGGACAAACTTGACCCGGCGCAAGAGTTGGTTGAACCCCCTCCGCTGGCTCCCGAGGACATTGAAGAAGAAGCACTGCTCGATAAGGTTGCAACCAAGCGAAATGTGGCGTCGCTGCTGATCTTACTTGTCATCCTATACATCGCGAGCAAACTCTGGCTCAGAAACAGCTGGAGATTTGCTTCAAGCGAGCCCGAGCGAGTCAGACGCGCATACATCGCGTTTGCTTCCTTAGCCAGTGACGTAGGAATACCAAGACGCCTCGGTGAAACGCGCTGGGAGTATGCCGATAGGTTGAAATCCCTGCATTCTCTAGATGCAAGCGCGCTTACCGCTCTTAGCGAACGCTCGGTTTACGGACACTCTATTAACTTAGCAGGCGACGAAATCAAACAAGCGCTCGAGAAATGCAACTCATCGTTTGACAGCGGCCGCTCAAAGTTAAAGCGCTTCTTTGCCTTCTTCAGTCCGATGTCACTTAGGCGATGGGGGAAGTGGTGATGAAGCAAAACTGGCGCTGCTTATTATTGCTCCTGAGCTTGTTTCTAGCTCACCCAAGTGCAGCACAGACGCGCTCGCCCTCGATCTCAGCCGAAGATTCGTCCAAGCAGGGCGGTCAGTCTGTCGATCAGCTAATCGACGAGGCGCAGAACCTGTTTATACAGGAGAAATCGATTGATGCGCGCTCAAAGCTGCTCAAAGCACTGGAACTCGCTCCGAATGACTACCGCGTTCATATGCACCTCGGTGAATACTATCTGATTGAAGTCGCCCACTTCCGGCTTGCGTTTAAATATCTGCGTAAAGCCGAGGAGCTGTTCGAAAATAAATACGGAACTGACTTCGAGAACTTAATGCTTAGCGGTGGTCCCTGGCAGGACCACGCGAACCTGCTCTATCTACTGGCAGAAGCGCGGCTCAACCTGGACAACTACCAGGGAGCGCTGGACACCCTCGACCGATTTGCGAAGCTTTACTGGAGAAGCTCATATCCGGGAACACGGGCGTGGATTTTGATGAAACTAAAGCGCGTTGATGAGGCAATTCGCGTAGCTCAAGCCGGACTGCTGCGCGGCGCAGAATCCGGTCGGACCTTTAATATTCTGGGGATACTAATGTCAGTCAAACACAGCCGCCAGCTTTCGCTCGATGCCTTTGCCAGAGCTATCCAGGCCGAGCGTGCATTGGGCCGCTACGGTCAGCCTGCGACACCGCTTAATAACGCCGGCGAGGTTTATCGCGAGATGTTCCAGGATGACTTGGCGGAAGCATCTTGGATTCAAGCACTTTCGTATGACGACGGCTGCGATCATATTCTGCCTAGCCTGAATTTGGCGGTCCTATATATGGACGAACTCAGGCTATTCCAAGCAGAGCGCATCCTTGATGATTTCCAAGCCTGCTTTGCCGCAAAAGGTACGCGAAGCGATACCGAGCATCGCGGCCTGCTTGCGATGGCTCGCGGCCGTTTGGCCCTGCGGAAGGGAGACCCCGACAAGGCAATCGACCTGCTGACGCAAGCCCTGGAGCGCCAGCAGTGGTTCGGTAAAATCGGCACCAACGCAAATGATGTGCAGTTCTCGGTGCTGCTGACACTTGCGCAAGCTTACACAGCAAAGGCGGCAGTGCTTCGCGACCGCGTATATTCATCATATGCAGAAGAGGCCAAAGCCCGTGCGCTGATTCCCTGGCTTGAATTTCGCGGTTGGTGGTTAAACCGGCGTGCGCGCAATCTGGCTATAGATGAGCTGGACGAGTTTGAAGACCTTGAGATTCGCAACACTGACACCATGCTCGAGTATCCGACACTGGGAGTCGGTTTGAGCGGCCTGCCGTACCGCGCACTTAAGGCGAAAATCGAACAGATGACCGAGGACGACAAACGGGCCGTAGCCTCAGCGTATTATGACCTTTACCTGGGAACCAATTTCCTAAGAAGCGGAGATGAGTCGGCGGCGCTGTCGAGATTCGCCAAAGCTCAGGCTAAATTCCGCGAGATCGATCGCATGGTACGCGCAGAACTGATCGCAAAGACTCTGCTCGGACGCGAAGAATCGCGCTGGTTTTGGAGCGCCGGCTCAGATGAGCAGCAGTGTGAGGACATCCGCCTAACGCAAGAGCTATTCCAGCTTCTACCATCGCATTTGCGCTATCATGACTTTTACCTTCCGGTAGTGTTGCGCAAGGCCGAAACCGAAAGCGAAGCTATGGACGAAGTCTCAGAACTTCTGCTATCGAGCCGCTTTCGCCGCTTTGACAGTTCGCTTCCCTGCTCTGCCCGTTACCAGCTCGTAGTAAACCACCACGACCGGGGCCCGGATCAATTCGATTTGCACTTACACCTTGAGGATCGGGTGAAGGGCTCTGTCGTCGCCCAGCTATCAAAAACGGTCTCAGGCGACGAGGAGCAGCTATTAGAATTAACTAATTCTTTCGTGGATAAGGTATTTAGCCATCGCTCAGATCCACCTCCTACTCCTTTGCCTAAGCTGGAAATTATCGCTACAAAGTAGAAAGTTAGAGCTAATAGTAAAAGGGATGACCCGTGACTGAAACAAACACTTATGCCGCACACGCAATCGAGACTCTAACGAAGCTTCGCAGCTCGCTTGAGAAGGTAATTCGAGGAAGAACTGACACGATTAAGTTGGTGCTAACCGGCTTAATTGGAAACGGTCATGTGCTGCTGGAGGACTATCCCGGCAGCGGAAAGACAACGCTGGCGAAAACCCTCGGAATGTCGATTGACTGCTCAGACGTCGACAACGAAAAGACCGGTATCGTCCCTTTTCGCCGCGTGCAGTTCACGCCTGACCTTCTACCGACTGACGTACTCGGGGTAAATGTTTTCGAGCCGAAAAGCTCGACCTTCAGCTTTCAGCACGGACCAATCTTCGCTCACGTAGTGCTTGCGGACGAGATCAACCGAACAGGACCGAAAGTTCAGGCTGCGTTTCTTGAATGCATGGCCGAACGTCAGGTCACCATCGACAACGTAACCTATCCGCTCGACGATCTGTTTTTTGTAATCGGCACCCAGAACCCGCTCGATCTGGCCGGAACCTATCCGCTGCCGCTCGTTCAGCTCGACCGATTCTTGTTGAAGATTCCCATGCGCTACGTCGATCACGCCACCGAGTTGGAAATTCTAAATGAGATAGACAGCATCACCACCTCAGCGGCCACCGTCTCTCCAGTGGTAACGCGCGAAGAAATCCTCTCCGCACGCCGCGCAGTCGAGTCTGTGCATATTAACCCCGCGATTGTCGAGGCGATTGTCAATATCGTTCAATCAACCCGAAACAATCCCCTGCTTCAATTCGGCGCTTCTACCAGGGCAGCCATAATGCTCAAGCGCTCGCTGGCCGCGTGGGCCTTGAACGAAGAACGGGATTATGTGAACGAGGATGACCTCAAACTCCTGGCGCCATTTGTATTACAGCACAGGCTTAAGTTTCACCCGGGCGCAGGCGACCCTGAAGAAGCTTTTGAAGAGCTGCTCAAGCCGCATCTCGAAAAATTAATCGCAAGTGGAATTAAAGCTGCGAGCTAAGCACGATGAAATATTTACTTTTCGTTCTTTTGACTCTGGTTCTCTTTGGCTGCAATCAGTCCGACCGGCATGACAGCGGCTCTAGTGAGGACAATGTTTTAATTGATTACGTTGAGAGCCCGAAGAACAAAGCTCGGGACGTGAAAGACGCGGTCGAGGGAATCGACGCGGATCGCCGCAAGCAGCTCGAAGCCTTCGACGAGTAAGCCTTGTCGCTGTTGGTTCCCTCAATAGATTCGAGTCTTTAGCCGAGCACTCGAACTCTAGAGGTCACATCAAAAAATATTGAATCATAACTTCTATTGGTATTCGTAGAGGTGTTTCCCTTCCCTTAAGCGTAACCATCGCTTTGATATTTTGCGTGTGTTGAACTGGAGTTAGCCAGTCGGGCTGCTCATAGTTGTAGTTGGAGGTTTTTATGAAAGCAAAGTTACTATTTTGCCTGTTTTTTGGCCTATTTATTCTACCAGTCTGCGCGTCCGCGCAGTCGAGTGATACCGATAACACAATGGTAATCGGTTTCGATATCCACGATCGCAACGGAAAGGATGACGACGGCGACGGCAAGAAGGGCGGAGA
Source organism: bacterium (assembly GCA_030431555.1). Classification (GTDB taxonomy): domain Bacteria; phylum Bdellovibrionota_C; class UBA2361; order SZUA-149; family JAGRAN01; genus JAGRAN01. Next base: position 396 of record JAUIIP010000079.1, on the reverse strand, counting down.
CGACCCGCACAACTGTTTGCCGGCCGGCACGATTCGCTCTGACGGACCATTTAAGCCGAGTCAGGCTGACTCAAGCGGCACTGAGAGTTCTTTCGAGAAGAATGCAGCTATGTGGTGTAATTGGAAATACGGTTTACTCAAAGAGTGCAAGCCGTCATTCCCGACAGGCGACAAGCCTGAATACAGCATTCACTGTCAAGGCAGCGGCAAAGCCGCTAAAGGCTCAATGACAATCGATCTGACTGAGGAATTCTGCAACTGCAAAGACAGACCGAAGTCAGGCACGGCTTACGGCACTGATAGCTCGCTGCAAGAAGAGCTGCTGTTCGAACTAGAGGAATACCTCTACGACAGCCCTGCGGCCTTCGAATAATTCGTCAGGCACATCAAGGCGGG
>JAUIIP010000350.1 GCA_030431555.1 bacterium | reverse complement strand
CATGCTGGTCGATGGCCTTAAAGGTATGGCAGACCAGTTCGGTGCTGCTATGCAAGACTGGACTGCGATGGGTCAAGCGAACATGATGGACCGCGCAAGAGAAGCCAATATTGCTTTCTATACCAGCACTAAAGTTGCTGCCGAGCAGATGGCGCACAAGAAAGCGGAAGAGGCTTGGAGGGAAGCGGAGAAGCGGAAAAAGAAGGGCAGCCGGTGGAGGTGGCTTGGAATTGCCGCTGTAGCAGTTGGAGTGGTTGCCGCCACCGTTCTCACCGGCGGTGCCGCGCTCGCGGTTGCAGGTGTCGTATCGGCTAGCGCCACCGCTTTGGCCGGAGGAGCAGCTATCGCCGGCGGTGTAGCTTACGCTGGCTATCAGAATGCGCAAAAGGGTCTGGCGTTACAGCGATTAGCAAACAGCCAACTGGCAGGTATTACGGGAGCGAACGCGGAGATTCATTTCTTTAACGCCGGGCAGCTCGAATCTTCAATGATGTACGACGAAATGCGAGCAATGGTTTCAGAGCGGGGTGAACACTGGAACATGAATCCTGACGCTTCCGAAGCGTTGGCTTATCTCGAGAAGCAGGAGGCTGCGGCACAGCAGGAGGAAACCAGGTTAGTTGCTGCGGGCGTGACTGAAACCGTAACGGATGTAGTTTCAGCCTGGAGGCTGGGAATCAAGTAGCGAATCTTCGTGCGAATGCGAGTGCTTGGGCCCTTGCATACAAACGGCAATTTTGATATTTGTCCGTATGGCTACGGACCTTTCTATTTTTACTCAATCATCACTAATATTTAGCACCGTCGCGCGCGAGCGCGAACAGGGGGAGTTTTGTCATGACTAAGGACGCGGACGCGGATTTCCCGCTTGCACTTACCTTCGATGACGTACTGCTAAAGCCGTCTTACGCCGAGACGCTGCCACGCGATGTGGACGTTTCCACAAAGCTGAGCGATGACTTTTCGTTGAGCATTCCGCTTATCAGCGCTGCGATGGACACGGTGACCGAGTCCCGTTTAGCGATTGCGATTGCGCAGGAAGGCGGTTTAGGCGTCATTCATAAGAACATGTCTGCTCAGGCTCAGGCGCTGGAGGTCGTTAAGGTTAAAAAGTCCGAGAGCGGTATGATAACCGACCCGATAACGGTAGCACCGGATCAGCCTGTCAGTGCAGCGCTTGAGATTATGCGTGAATATAGAATTTCCGGCTTACCTGTCGTTGAAGCTGATGGCAAAATTGCGGGTATTGTTACAAACCGCGACCTGCGCTTCGAGACTGACTTCAGCAAGTCTATTGCGAGCGTAATGACTGCCGAAGACTTGGTGACAGTTCCACCTGGAACTGATCTAGAGGCGGCAAAGCTCCAGCTTCACAAACACAAGATCGAAAAGCTTCTGGTTGTGGATGAGAACGAGAAGCTTTGTGGATTAATAACTATTAAAGACATCGAAAAGTCCCGCCGCTTTCCGCTGGCATCAAAGGACTCTTTGGGTCGGCTGCGGGTAGGGGCCGCGGTTGGAGTAGGCGACGACCTTGATGAGCGACTCGAAGCACTTTCAAAGGCCGGCGTCGACCTAATTACCGTCGACAGCGCGCATGGGCATTCGAAAGGAGTTTTGGACGCGACGCGTAGAGTGCGTGAAGTCTTTCCAAACGTGTTCGTTATGGCCGGCAATATTGCTACTGCCGAAGGGGCTAAAGCGCTGGTCGACGCCGGGGCTCACGCCGTCAAAGTTGGGATTGGACCGGGGTCCATCTGCACGACCCGTGTGATTTCGGGTGTCGGCGTTCCGCAAATTAGTGCAATACGGGAAGTTCGTAAGGCACTAGGAGGCAGCGGAGTTTGCCTTGTCGCGGATGGCGGCATCAAATATTCGGGAGATCTTGTAAAGGCAATTGCTGCAGGAGCAGACGTCGTAATGATCGGCTCCTTGTTTGCGGGAACGGAAGAATCGCCGGGCGAAACGATTCTCTACCAAGGCCGAAGCTATAAGCTATACCGTGGCATGGGGTCGATTGGAGCGATGAAAGCTGGATCTAAGGATCGGTATCGCCAGGCCGATGTCGATGACCCTGGCAAGCTTGTTCCGGAAGGGATAGAGGGTCGAGTTCCCTTTAAAGGAGCCTTGTCATCTTCAATCTATCAACTAGTAGGCGGCCTAAGAGCCGGGATGGGATACTGCGGCGTTAACTCAATTGCGGAGCTCCAGGACAAAGCCCAATTTGTGCGAATAACTTCTGCGGGCTTGGGCGAAAGCCATGTCCATGATGTGAAGATTCACGAAGAAGCACCGAATTATTCACTGCGATAGGAGAGCAATGCAAGCTCAGTTGTTAATCCTTGACTTTGGTTCGCAAGTTACCCAGCTCATTGCC
>JAUIIP010000349.1 GCA_030431555.1 bacterium | reverse complement strand
CCATCTTCGACAAAACAGGCAGCAGCGGCATCTCGATGTCTTCGAAGACGCGTCTGAGCGAGGGAAGCTCTTCCGGAGAGTCGTCGAGGAAATTTCTCTCTCCCAAAAGATCGTTAAATATTAAATACAGACCCCACGACACATCCGCATCATGACATGCGTATCGAGCGACCTCATCGAGCGCGACATGGGAGATATTCTCAGCATCTCCGACCAGATCTTTATACGGAAGCATGTCTTCGCCCAGATAGGTCTTGCAAAGAGCCGCAAGGCTGTGCTGACGAGAATCGGGCTTCAACACGTAAGAGGCAAGCATCACGTCAAACGCGACACCATTAATTTCATAGCCGTTCTCTTCGAGCACACCTATATCGAACTTAAGATTCAAGCCGACCTTGGAAATAGACGGCCTGGCGAGTATCGGACCAAGCAATCTCTTCACTTCCGCAGCGTCTACCGTCCTGTCTTGATCATTCTCGGCAAGCAGCGGCACGTAGTAAGCTGATCCCTGCTGCCAAGAAAACGACATACCAACAAGCTTAGCTTCGAGGACATCTAAAGAGGTAGTTTCTGTGTCGAAGGCAAAACAATTCTGGGAACCAAGAAGCTCGGCGAAATCTCCAAGAGTGTCCGCAGTCACGATGGTGTAGGACTTGTCATCCCCAGCCGCAGAGCCAGAAGACGAGTTTGCAAAATCTGCTCTTGGAATGCTTTCCAGCATATTGCTAAATTCCAGCTCCTCAAAAAGCTGCGTCACTGCAGCGGAGTCAGGCGCGCTCCATAAAAGTTCGTCAATACTGCTGATTTCACTGTAAGGCTTGACGTTTTCATCGAGTGTTACCAACTCTTTGCTTAGACGGAGCACGCCGGGGTCTGATTCAAGGGTTTCACGGATCTTCTTCGCGCCCCTAAGTCCCTTAATTTCCTCCACTTTCTCCATGTTCTCAAGCAGCTGCTCGACGCTGCCAAACTGCTCAAGCAGCTTTAGAGCCCCTTTCGGCCCTACTCCTTTGACGCCGGGTATATTGTCTGAGGAATCTCCGACAAGCGCCAGGTAGTCGCGTATTCCCTCCGGCCCGACACCAAACTTTTCGCGAACTCTCTCGGGCGTAAAGCGAACATCACGCATCGGATCCCAAACCTCCACATTGTCTGAAACAAGCTGAGTGAGATCCTTATCGCCGCTAACAACAACTACTTTGTGATCCGACGAGGAAACATTCTTCACGATAGTGGCAATGATGTCGTCCGCTTCGTAGCCAACTTTCTCAAAACAGGGGATCCCGAGCGCCTGGACGATCTTTCTGAAGTAAGGCATCTGCGGAACTAGGTCCTCAGGACATTCACTTCGGTTCGCTTTGTATGCATCAAAGCGTTCGTGTCTAAAGGTCGGCTCACCGGTGTCGAAAGTAACGGCCAAATATCTTGCCTCACTATCGCGTAGAAGTTTGACTATCATCCGCGTAAAACCAAACAAGGCATTAGACGGCAGGCCGCTGCTGGTACTCAGCGGACCTACGGCATAGTACGCGCGAAAGATATAACCCGATCCGTCGACCAGATAGATAGTTTCCATTTAAGTCTCAAGCAGCTTTTCTACTTTAGAAAGGACTGAACGGTCCGAAATCAGCACCAGGCGATCGTCAGCCTCGATAATGGTGTTGCCGTGCGGAATGATCACTGCGCCTTTCTTAACTACGGCCGCAACCAAGGCTCCCTGGGGAAAATGGATATTCATTAACGGTTTGCCCACTATCCTCGAGCCTTCCTTAGCCGTCGTCTCTATGACTTCAGCATCGTCATCATGAATCGAGAACACCGATGAAACCTTGCCCTTTCTAACGAACTTCAAGATTGACGATGCCGCCATAATTCGGTGATTCAGCGCTACGTCGATCCCGATTTTCTTCACGAGGTCCATGTAGCTCATGTTATTAATCATCACGCCGCTGCGAGCGCACCCTAACTTCTTCGCAAGCAGGGCAGCCAAAATGTTCTCCTCTTCGTCTTCCGTAGCGCCGATAAAGAATCCGGCTTCCTCTACACCTTCTTCAAGCAGTAGCTCCTGATCCGTCCCGCTGCCGTAGAGAACGACTACGTCATTCAGTTCCGAAGCCAGCTGTTCGCAGGTCTCAACGCTCGGATCGATTAGCTTCACGCGTATATCGCGGTCCACCAACCGCTTCGCAAGCAGCCGCCCCGAATTGGAGCCGCCCCAGATAATTACCGTTCGAATAGGGTCGCAGCTTACCCCCACCCATGACATTACTTCATTTGATGTTTGCGGCTCGGTGACAAAGTATACGGTGTCACCGGCCTTCAGGACGGTCTCGCCGGAGGGAATAAACAGGTGATTATCGCGTGCGATTGCGGCTACGAA
>JAUIIP010000348.1 GCA_030431555.1 bacterium | reverse complement strand
TTAAACGCTGCTTCAATGCCGTGGCAGTCAGTGTTGCAGCCCGTGAGCGTCGAGCCGTTGTTAATGACGGTATTTATCGCACCTATACGGCGGGCCTCATCGCTGCAGGAGTCTACAAGCTCCACCGCGCGCTCTTTATGCGGAATGGTTAAGCTCAGTCCTCTAAGTCCCAGCTCGCGCATCGCCGACAGCACCGAGACGGTGTTTTCGGTGTTCATTGCTACATAGGTAAACGGAACTCCCAGGGCGTCGTATGCCGCATTATGCATCGCTTGACTCAGCTTGGTCGGATTCTTACCCGCCAAGGCGCAAAGGCGAGGGTAGCAGAGTTTGTCCCAATTGGTTTCCATTGCGGCAGTATACCGAACAGCTATTCTAGAATCACCCCTTTATCGCTCACGTTTTAGAGATATCGGGTCATAACAAGAAAGTCTCTCCCTATTTAATTAAGCTCGATGCACGGCGGTCTTGGCTGACGAGCGTGTCAAAGAGCTCTGGTGGCTTTGTTGAGTGGAGGACGCATGTCCGCTATGCGGATCGCTTCGGTCTTAGTTTTCATTTCGGCGCTGTTCTTAGTCGATTTCGTTTCTACATCGTCTGCGCGCGACGAGCTGAATAAGTCGGCTGTCGGCAGGTATCACCCCGGAACCGGTGCCTTTATCGGTAAAGTGCAGGGAGAGACCAAACCAAACCAAGCGAATGTCTACGTCTACGGAATTGACCGCGACCTGGAGTTTGCTAAGGAGGCTGCATTCGAAGTCGAAGGCGAGCTTATGCCGGTTCATCCACCCAGCGAAGAAGCCGCAATGATTCCTTTTACTGCCAAGATGGTGATGACCTTTATTGGTGAGCCTTCGAGTAACGAACTCGTCCCGAGCGAAGCAAAGTTCTACGATGTGCGCCTCAGGCGCGACCGATTCTAAAAGCGTTCAAATTACCTAGTAAAACTTAGTGGCGGATGAACCGGGGCACAGTTGCGGCGCGGCCGGGAATAGAAAAGCTGGCCGGCGTGATCTCTCGAACGCGTTCAGAAAGAATCTCTTCTTTGATCTCCGCGTGGATTTTCTGAATTGGAGCATTTAGCTGCTGCGCCATCTTAAGAACTGTCGTGATGTACGGCTCCGAACGGTTGTAATGCCAAATTGCCTCTCGCTGCTCGTCGTTCGAGATTTGCATCGCGCTCCAGCCATGTGCTCTGAGGAAGTTGCCTACCGAATATATTGCGTCCCCGGGTGTGAACAGATCCACAATTGCGTCGCCATTTCCGTCGACACCAAAGGTAAGATAGTTGCCCGGTAAAAACTGCGGCAGCCCCAAGGCGCCTGCTGTCGAGCCTCGCAGCTCCAGCGGGTGCTGCTGCTTGTGTTCTGCCAGTCTGAAAGTTGCTGCTAGATGTGGGAGAAATGTGTCCTCAAGCCACTGTGCTCGATCAACGACTTGCTGAAGGGTTATCTGTTCGTCTCTGCGCTTTTTCTCGAAGTTTTCAAGCGGATTGCCCGGGGTGGCAGCGCTTGCCAGCCTGGCCAGGCGATAAAGCACTCGGCTGTTGCCGACGTAGCTTCCGCAGCGAGTCTCAATCTGAAGTATGGCGAGAATTACGCTTTCTGGTACCTGATACTGAAGGCTCGCCTGACGAAAATAGAACCAGTTCTTGCGATAGAACGACACAGCATTGTTGATTTCTGAACGCCGCAGGCGCCGACGGTACGGGTTGTGCGGTTCTCGCGGTTGAACGCTGAAAAACAGCGACTCTCTCTCAGGCATGCGCTTATCGGAAAATACACTTTCCACAATCTGCGGGTCGAGACCCTCTTTGTGAATAAGTCGATGCGCCAGGTGTTCCCAGCCTTGGAGATTCGTTTTAGGCTCGTTGCTTGTAGCGCTGCGCCAGTTAGCGGCGGCACGCTTGCGCTCCTTGGCGATGGCATCAGTCATGCCGTCTTCCTGCTTTGCGTCGTGTTTTGGGCTGTTCGCGCGCACTAGTCCGGGGTGGGTGATAACCGCAGCTGCTGCAATTAACAAAAAGAAAACACGAACCTTCACGAGACCCTCTAAATTTCGACATCAAGTGACGCAATATCAGCGCGGGGAGAACTGCGCTGAGACATGACCCAGTATAATTATATGCACTTATAGATGTCGACTGATTTTTGCGGGTGCTTAAGTAGGTTTATTTTTGTTGAAGTGACCGAATGGTCGTTCGGGAAAACAAGTCGGGCCCCTTGGGCGGGAAGTTTTCATATCCCGCCCAAGGGGCCCGACTGGGTCAAGCAAGACCTTGGAAGCCGTCAATCTAACGTCTATCTCCGATCAAATAGAGCAGGTGGACGAACAGGTTGATGAAGTCCAAGTAAAGCGTCAAAGCGCCCAAAATTGCGAACCG
>JAUIIP010000078.1 GCA_030431555.1 bacterium | reverse complement strand
GCAGCAACCACCGGCGACTCGACTTCGTCGACCAGAAAGAGTTCGTCTGTAAAAGTCCATAAGGACTCAAACGCTGCTTGAATTCGTCGTTTGCTCTCGTCGGTTCCGTCACCAAGTCGTATCACCCACTGCATGCTGTGGCGCAGGTGATACTTGGCTTCCTTCAAAGCTTTCGCTGCAACCTCCGCCAACGGTGAGAATTCTGAGGCGCAAAGTTTCTCGTAAAGTGGAACCATCAAGGCATCGAAGAGAAATTGGCGCGCCAGAGTTACACCAAAATCAACATTTGGCTGCTCGACAAGCAGACAGTTCTTAAAATCTACGTCGTCGCGCCAATACGCCAAGTCATCAGCGCTTCTCCCCTTCCCTTCGGTATCTCCGGCCAGCTGCAAAAAGAGCTGGGCGACGCCGATACAGTCGAGTGCGATATTAGTAAGCGCAATGTCTTCCTCAAGCTCTGGACCATGTCCGCACCACTGCGAAAGGCGATTGCCGAGGATGAGATTGTCGTCACCGAGGCGCAGGCAGTATTCGACGACCGAGTCTTTTAGTTCGGGGCTAAGCGTCATCGAAACTTCACCTCTCTCGGAATCTTATAAAACTGCGGATGGCGGTAGATCTTTTCCTGACCGGGGTCAAAGAACGGGCCTTCATCAGAGGGAGAAGTCGAGGCAAACGCTGTAGAGGGAGCGACCCAAAGACTTACCGCTTCACCGCGACGTGCATATACGTCTCGGGCGTTTTGTAGTGCTATTTCCGCGTCGGGGGCATGCACGCTCCCACAATGGACATGCTCGGCTCCGGTCTTCGGCTGAGCAAAAACTTCCCAGAGCGGCCACTCGGACTGTGTTTGATCACTCATACTACGCTGCCTCTTTTTGTGCTGCGCGCCGCTTCTCAGCGAAAGCCAGCGCCGCTTCTCGAACCCAGGCACCGTCATCAAATGCCTTGTTGCGTGCGGCCAGCCGCTCGCGGTTGCAGGGTCCGTTTCCGTTAATGACCTGGTAGAACTCGTCCCAATCAATAGGACCAATCTCCCAGTGTTCAGTTTGTTCGTTATACTTTAGGTCGGGATCGGGAAGCGTTAGTCCCATCTGCAGCGCTTGGGGAACAGTCATGTCAATCCAGCGCTGCCTTAGCTCATCATTAGAGAATTGCTTTACACCCCATTTGAGCAAAGTCCCGGAGTGCGGCGAGTCCGAATCATGCGGGCCGAACATCATCAAGGTTTTCGGCCACCAGCGATTCACGGCATCCTGCAGCATAGCCTTCTGCTTTTCCGTTCCTCTCGACAAGGTAACGCAAATTTCGAACCCCTGCTTCTTGTGGAAGTTTTCTTCTTTGCAGATTCGAATCATCGCCCGGGAGTACGGTCCATAGGAGCATTTCGCAAGTGCCGTCTGGTTTACAATTGCAGCACCGTCTACGAGCCAGCCGATGACACCCATATCCGCCCAGGAAAGCGTGGGGTAGTTAAAAATGTTCGAATATTTGGCTTTCCCTGCCAGCAGGTCGTTGACCATCTCCTGCCTGGAGGCAAGCCCAAGAGTTTCGGCTCCGCAGTAGATATAGAGGCCGTGGCCGGCTTCGTCTTGGACTTTCGCCAGCAATGCCATCTTGCGGCGCAGACTGGGCGCTCGAGTTATCCAGTTTCCCTCGGGCAGCATACCAACGACTTCAGAATGCGCGTGCTGCGACATCATCCGCACAAGCTGTTTGCGGTACTTCTCGGGCATCCAGTCTTTGGGTTCGATCTTCTCCCCGCGGGCAATCCGCGCTTCGAATTCCTCTAGCTTGGCAGCGTCGTCCATAAACCCTCTGAATAGTTTAACTTGTCGGCGTGCGCCAAAACGGCGAAAGAACACTAATATTAGAGGATTGTAGCGGGGAAGCCAAGTCTGAGCGGATGAAAACATCCGTAACTATTAGTTAAATATTCAACATCCCGTGCCGCTCAATCCTCTGACTGCCCGATTCACAGGCATAGATAATCGTTATCGCCTCCTGCTGCTCCAGTTCTTTTAAGCAGCTGCGGATGCGCGTTTGTATTTCGGTCATTGCCGAGCCGAACTACTTGAGAATTGGCGCAAGGTCTTTAGCAAAGTAAGTAATGATCATATCAGCGCCTGCGCGTTTAATTGCTTGAACGGATTCAACCATAACTCTCTCGCCATCGATGACGCCGGCTTCAGCCGCTTTTTTAATCATCGAATACTCGCCGCTTACGTTGTAAGCAGCAAGCGGAACATTAAATGTGTCTTTAATACGTCTGATGATGTCGAGGTAGGCTAGCGCCGGCTTGACCATAACGATGTCGGCCCCTTCCTCGAGATCCAACTCAACCTCACGTAAAGCCTCGTCGGAATTTGCCGGGTCCATCTGATAGGTACGCCGGTCGCCAAACTGGGGCGCACAGTCAGCAGCATCTCTAAACGGACCATAAAATGACGACGCGTATTTGGCCGAGTAGCTCATGATAATTTGATCTTTAAAACCGTTTTCGTCGAGGCTCGCACGGATCGTTGAGACCATTCCATCCATCATGCCCGAGGGCGCAATCATATCTGCACCCGCTTCAGCCAGCGATACTGCCTGCTTTCCGGTTTCAACCAGCGTAAGATCGTTGTCGACGTCATTATCGACTATGACGCCGCAGTGTCCATGGGAAGTGTATTCGCAAAAGCACAGGTCTGCGATGACACTCATGTCCTTGATGTCTTTCTTAATAGCTCGAATAGAGCGCTGGATAATTCCGTTCTCGTCGTATGAGACAGCACCAGTGTCATCTTTGTGCTCGGGCAGTCCGAACAACAGCACCGACTGCACTCCGCATTTCTGTAGTGAATAGACTTCTTCGACTGCCGTGTCCGGGCTGAATTGAAACAAGCCGGGCATTGAGCCGATGGGGTCGCGCACACCTTCACCGGGTTTGATAAAGATTGGTGCGATCAAATCATTCATTTGCAGATTCGTCTCGCGAACCATTGCCCGGATCTGATCGTTCTTTCTTAATCGTCGAAGTCTGGTGTCAGGGAAACTCATGGCTAGGCGTCCTCAGGAGTATTAGCGGATAACTGCTGCAGTTAAATTTGCCGAAATACTACACGATTTGACAGAGCAAATAAATTCCTTGGGAAGCTCAATTGCGTTCAAAATAACCCAAAATTGCCTCGGCAAGCGCGGATGTCGTCGCTTTTTCGGCCGTAGCAGCTAAATTGAGCCCAAGTGAATTAACGGTCTGCCCCGTCTTGGGCCCTATTGCTGCAATCGGTACTTGCGCGAACTGTTCGTGCCAGCGGCTTTCGTGGGCAGCTTCAGTCGACTGCAGAACTTCGACCAGGTGAAGCACTGCCTGGCTGCTGGTAGCGGCGATGCAATCGATTCGCTCCGGATGGGAATCGGTGAAACTAAGTGCCAGGTCCAGTTTTTCTTCATCAGTATAGTTCGGACATCTTGAGTCATAGATTGGCAACTCGGCGCTGCTTATTCCGCGCTCGGCAAGCAGCTGAGGAAGCTTCGGGCTTGCTATTCGCGCGCGAAGTAATATCGCTTCACCAATTTCAGCCTCCACTCGCTCGGCATACTGAGCAAACTCGACTGCCAAAGCTTCAGAGTTCGAAACATTAGAAACAAAGTCGACTCGTAAACCGGCATCTTCAGCGGCAGCGGCTGTCTTCTCCCCTATCGCGGCGCTTCTAAGCCCTTGCGCCTTCGCAATCAGGTCGGGCGAGCCTCCCATACAGTCGAACAAGTAGCGCACTCCGTTTGCGCTAGTAAAAACCAGACAAGCATCAGAATCGCAGGCTATCAGTTTATCGATTACTGCCCGGCGTTCGAGCTTGGAGACGCGGACAGTTTCAAGCATTGGAACGGTGAGCGGTGTCATTCCTGCGCGCCGCAGTGAGGCATTTAACTCTTCAGCCTGCTGCACGGGCCTAATATTCAGAATTCTTTTCAATACTTAACCGAGTTATCCCTGGGTGTTTGATAAATTAAGTCAAAAACTTTAAGGTCGTTCGACCAATTCCTACTGCTCGTTCTCAAGATAATCTGAAGTGTATGCACTACGACCGATTTCTATTTAGGTCAATTTTCCCGATGTTTTTTATGTCTTTCCTCCTCACGCTGCGGTCAAAGCGCAGTGCGCGCCACGTACTGCGCTTTGACTAAAGCGTAACCGGCATGGGCCACTTCGGGCCCCTGCCTCAACCAATAACCCGGGACTCTTTTAAGGAGGTGTTCCCTTGATTTCTCTGAGAACGATCGAACGTCCAAGTCAAGTCGTCTGCGCACGGCTGGCCGAGCTTTACAACTTACGCCAGTACAGCGACGACTCCGGCCGGGTCAACCCCAACGACGAACGCTACACGACCGGCGGCGTTCACTTCTCGCGTGACGGTGACTGGTTCGCCGAGCAGCTCGAACGCGACGGTGCGGTTCTGCTCGCGGCAGAACGTGACTCCGAAGTGATCGGCTACTCGATGTTCTTCACGATCCTCGAAGCCTACCCGCCTTTCGCCGACGACATGCGGTGGATGGCCGAGGTCGATGGAGTGGACAGGCTCGGCTACAGCTACCTCACGACGGTCCACCCGGACTTCTGTGAGGACGGCGTAGCCTGGCAGCTCGTCTCACGCCGTCGCGAGATCTGTGCGAAGCTCGGTGTGACCGCGGTCGGAACGGAGGTCTTCGTGCGTCCGCAGGTCAACATCCCCTCGATTCGTCTGCACCACAAGCAGGTACGCGAGTTCGGGGCAGTCGACACCGGCCGCACGGCAGTTCACGAACTCGAGATTCCTGCCGAAGGCGGTGCTCCGGCTCGCACGGCGCGTATCGAGTATGTCCAGTTCCTGATTCCCTGTCACGACGGGCTTCGGGCTGTTGTCGATGCCGGAACCGGTGAACCGCAGATCGTTGCTACTCGCTAGCGTCGTCCGTTCGCTTGAGGTCCACTTAGGAAAGTCAGCACATAGTAAAGGATGGTGGTAGTGCTGCACCTTAGATTAGTCTTGCAGCCCGAATCAGCGATCGCGCGAGAGCACGAAATCCGCCAGTCCGATCAAAAATCTGGACTCGAACTCTAAGCTGCTCAGCTGTGAAACGATGGTCTTGTGCAGTGCCTTGGCGTAGTCGAGCGCACCGTCAACACCGAGCAAGGTAACAAAAGTTCCGGTATGCTGAGCCTCGTCAGATGCAGCAGCCTTGCCTAATTGTTCGGTTGTCCCCGTAACATCCAGAATGTCGTCTGTAACTTGAAAAAGCAGGCCGAGATTTGTTCCAAACGAACTAAGGGCCGACTTCAGTGATTCAACTTTGGGTGTACCAAGAAGGTACACCGGTCCGACAGTACATGCTTGAATTAAAGATGCCGTTTTTCGCAGGTGTCTGTCTTCCAGACTCTCTAAAGTATCAGCGCTTTGACCGGACTCAGTGCTTAAAAGATCCAAGTCTTGACCCTGACATAACAGGGCAAATGCCGTTGCGAGCTCAGCCGCCTGCCCTGCCCTGGCTTCCGCCGATACTTCAGCAGAGTTCAGGACCAACCTAAATGCTTCGGCAAACAATAGATCACCTGCCAAAATTGCCGTCGCTTCATCATAAGCCCGGTGGCAGCTTGGCTTGCCGCGGCGAAGATCGTCGTTGTCGAGGGCCGGTAGATCGTCATGTATAAGTGAAGCTGCATGCAGGCATTCGACTGCTGAAGCAAACGGCAGGATCCCTTGAGGCTCGATTTCAAGTGCCTCAGCTACTGCCAAAGACAGGACGCCTCTAAAGCGCTTGCCGCCGGCTGTCAGACTGTAATTTGCGGCAAGATCGACGCGCTGCGTGCTGGATGCGAACATCTCAGCCAGCGAAGACTCAAGCAACCCACTTAACCTATTGTAATTATTGACGAATTCCATTGCGCCTGCAAATGGCAACCCACGCTGTGCCTTGGTTCGGATCACGATACTACGAGCTCATTAGTCGACGATAGATTTCGTCGAGGTCAGCATCGGAGTAAAACTCGAGCGAGATCTTACCCTGCTCTCGCTTACCTCGTTTCCGTGAAATCTGGACTCGCGTAGCCAGGTTTCGCTGTATATCTTCGATGATACGAGTATCTTGTGGCGCAGCCGTCCTTTGCTCTTTTTTTCGCTTTCCCTCTGTACCACGGTGGTACACTCCAGGCTCCTCACCTTGAGCCTTGGCTATTTCCGCCTCAAGCTGTGCTCTAGTGAGCTCTTCCAAGCGACTAATTAGCTGCTTCCGAACCGCCCTATCTGCCACTACTCCCAGAAGCAGCACCTTGCTTTCAGAGCTGCCGGCGATAAGCGCAGCTTGCAAATCATCCGGCAGCGAAAGGATTTCAAGGCTTCGCTGAACCATTGCCTTTGAGATTCCGAGACGCTTTGCGATTTCGCGAATGCTCCAGGTAAAAGACTCTTTGAGCTGCCCGATTGCCAACGCCCGTTCCATCGGAGAAAGGTCTTCGCGCTGGAGGTTTTCGGTCAACTGCCTCGCCAGCGTGCTGTCATCGCTGTCTCGGGCCACAACAAGTGCGGGGACAACCTTCAACCCCGCTTTCTTCGCAGCGCGATATCTGCGCTCTCCCGCGACGAGCTTATAGGTTCCGCCTTCCGTTAACTGCACAAGCAGCGGAGAAAGGACACCAAATTCTTGAATAGACTGCGCCAGCTCCTCGATCGATTCCTCTCGGAATACGCGTCGGGGCTGCTCGGGATCGAGATCAATTTCGCTAAGAGACAACTCTCTGTAGGGATTTCCGGCGGTGGCGCGAGATGCCAGACTTGGGCCACTCAGCAGCGGGTTAACGTCAAATTTTACCTTCTTTCTCGCCACGCTTTAATACCTCATCGGCAAGGTTTCCGTAGTCTTCCGCCCCGCTCGATCGAGCATCATAGGCGAAAATCGAGCAGCCGCGAGCAGGGGCTTCGGCCAGAGCGACATTTGTCCTGACCACCGTATCAAATACCAAATCACCGAAATACTCTCGAACGGTATCTGCCACGCTCTTGGCCAGCCTACGTCTGGAATCAAATAGACAGAGCAAAACTCCGCCCACGGACAGTCCTGGGTTATAGGCACTGCGAACTTGATCTACTGTGTCGAGCAGCTGACGAACGCCATGCAAGGCGAGATACTCGCTTTGCACAGGGACAATGACACGACTGCAGGCGACTAGGCCGTTCAATGAAAGAAGGCCCAGAGAAGGGGGGCAGTCGATTATAATGAAGTCGTATTCGTCGATGACGGCAGTGAGAGCCTGGCGCAGCAGCAACTCTCTGCCGATAACACCGCCTAACTCCAGGTCTGCCGCACTGAGATATAAACTAGCAGGGGCAAGGAACAGGTTCTCATCGATCGTGACAACTACTTCGCTGAGCTTCTTGCCATGGCGTAAGACATCGTACATCGAGAGCGAGTCGGAATCATCATCAGCGCTATATCCGAAGTGAGCGGAAAGATTGGCCTGGGCGTCTAGGTCAATCATCAGTACGCGCTTGCTTCGACTTGCCAATCCTGCAGCCAGGTTAGCAGCGGTGGTCGTTTTGCCGACACCGCCTTTCTGATTAACAACTGCGAAAACTGTGCCCACGGCGCTTATCTCGGTACACGATTCTAGGTATCAACATGCTCTATCACAGGCCATGTCCAATAATCCAGCACGCGGAAATTGCTAGACAATTTAGTCACACAATCAGCAACAGGGCAGGAGAGTTTTGCCCCTTACCCACAGGAGGCCAATATCAGCTTGCAAGTGCATGCAAGGCAGGAGTACCACCGCGGTACACGTGTTTCGAAATAAGTACTCGCGCTCAAAGCCTGTTATATTCGACTACAGGCTTAGTTCAATTCCCGTGTACTGCAAAAAAAAGAACGATACGGGGCATATCGGTAGACAAACACCAAACATTTCTCTTGTTATTTCAGGCAGTTAGCGAGACGCTTCGCTACTCAGTGGTTTTTATCGTGAACTGGACTAAGCGAGTTTCTGCCCAGGAGTCGTGATCTGAGTTAAATAGCCCAATATCGTGAATCGAATTAAGCCTCAGAGTCGCGCAACGTGCATTGAACTTCAGCATGACGTGAATTGAAGGGCAGTGTAGCGTGCATCGACCCTCACTCTCTCGTGAATTGAACAAAATCCTATCGTGCACGGAAACAAGCACTATCGTGAATCGGACCTTAAAACTTCGTGATCTGAAATAAAAAACACGGCTTAACCTATTGCTGTGACTGAGGAATTTTCTCCCCTAACTTATAAACTCTAGATCAAAAGTACTGTTGTTAAAACATTACGTACACTGATAAGAACAAGATTAACCGACTTAAAGTAAAAGTTAGTTAAAGTAATTTATCGTTTTAAAAATAACTGCCAGCAGCCTATGCATCAACAAGCTTTGCACCTCGATGGGGAGGAATCAAGCGATGCTTCAGCCCTGAAATCCAGGGCCAAGGTCGACTTTGCCCGGGACGAAATGAACCTGGCAGAGTTCCCTTTGGCCGTGCTGTCGACACGTGCCAATCCAAAAGTAAAAACGCTCGAGTTTCGCGATTCGCAGCGCTTGCGTGACGGAGAGATTATCGAACGCGAGTGGATCATCACAGGTGCGGATAAGTTTGGGCTTCCCACCAGTACGGACGACGATGTGCTCTTAGGGCTGATGCGATTGTCGATGGATCAAGGTTTTCGATCGAACAAAGTTTTCTTCACCAGATATGAATTGTTGAAGATCCTGCGCTGGACAACAGAGGGTAGAAGCTACTCGCGGCTGACTAAGAGCTTAGACCGTTTGAGTGGTGTTCGTATTCGGGCGACCAATGCTTTCTATGACAACAAGTCGAAGGCCTATCAAACCTGTAACTTTGGGATCATTGATGCCTACGAGATTAATGATAGCAGGGCAGCTTCGCGCCGCAAGCTCAGTGATGAACATCCAAAAAGTTTTTTCATTTGGAGCGAGATGCTGTTCGAGTCCTTCAAAGCCGGCTTCATTAAGAAGTTGGATTTGGATGCGTACTTTACTCTAAGAAGCGCAGTTAGCCGTCGCTTGTATCGGTACCTGGACAAGCATTTCTATTACAAGCCGATGGTCGAGCTTCCGCTGAAACTGCTCGCTTTTGAGAAACTGGGTCTTTCTCGAAGCTATAAATATGATTCGTCGATTAAGCAGCAGCTGCAGCCGGCGATCGAGGAGCTGTCAGAAACGGGTTTCCTCGGTTCGGTCGAGTATGGTCAGCGCGCTGGCGAGACAACAATTCGGTTTAGAAGTGCTGCGGGATCTCGGCGACAAACTGCAGCGGCGGCACCAAGCAGCAGTAGCGGCCAGGTGGACGAGGGAAATGACGAGAAGCTTAAGGCGCGCGCTGCACAGATGCTTGTTAAGCGCGGGATAACCAATCGGCAGACCAACAAGTTACTCGCCGGTAAAACTTCGGCCGACTTTGAAAAGATTGAGAGAATAGTTCACTACTACGATTCGCTGGTAGCGAGCGGTGATAATCGAATTTCACGCAACCCGATCGGATTTCTGTATCGCGCTGTCGAAACGCCGTTTCGATTTAAAATTCCGCGAAATTTCCGCGCGCCTGCCCGGCCTTTACCGAAACCGCAGGTTGCCGCTGAGGACGATAAATTCGATTCCGATCTGCGCGCTCTATATAAAAAGTATCGAAAGAAAAAAGCTTCGCAACGAAGAAGCTCGATGAGCCGAACCGAATTGGAGGAAATCTACGGCTTGTTTGAATCTCGCAATCGTCCAATGAAAGCAAATCTCAGTGCGGAGAGGTTTGAGGAGGCGATTGACGGCTGTGTTGATGACGAGCTTGCGCGCCAAGGAGGAGCCGAGCCATACGAACGCTGGCGCAAGAAAGTAGCGGGGGAGGGGGTGCAATAAAAAAGCCGCAACAATGGCGGCTTGGAAAATTGAAGCAAGGAGGCGAGCCACGTAAAACGTGAATCTCGGGATTGGAGGGAGGCGTTTCTATCCAAGCTGCGCCTTAGATAGAAACGCCCCCCATCAACAATCGATGAGATTCGATATTGAGGATACGGAACCTAAAAAAAACCTTGAGGGCTCGCCCCTCGCGCATAAACTTTCCGCAGAAAGCCTAGGCCTGAGGGACTCTCCATTCGTCTACTCGTATTCAGTATTTTGATGTCTAAATGTCGTTTTAGGGTTCCACGCTCAAGTGCTACCCGATAAGTTCATGATACGGCTCGATTTATGAGAAAGGCAAAAACTTATAAAAGAACGTACATTCGAAAATTTTAAGCTAAGTATTTTAAAACACTTACAATTCTGGAATGAGCATTCATTTTCCAGGCAAAGTTCGCCTAGGGCCTTGCCCGGAACGTCGCGCCTCTCATTTGTCTATATATTGACGCTGAGTAAGCCCTAATCGAAGGAATCGTGGCCTGAGCTGGTATAGAACCTGCTCTTATTCCCATAGGTTTTGAGTCAAAATCTTAGGAATGAGAGCATGTCGAGAATCTTCACAGACTCGTATGAGCGACTGACAGCGCGAATAGATCAGTCTCACGAGCGCCGGAGTAGCCGGGCCAGCAAAGATGCTCAGAAGGATTTTTCCAGGGTCCTAGCTGACATTGAAAAAGGTAATGATAACAGCGTAATAAAGGACGCAGCGCCGTCTACCGCCCCAAGCGTTGGCCCAGCTGAAGACACCTTGTCTAACCTGACATTCCGCGAACAAGTTGGGCTTAATTCGCCTGCTGTAGCTGACATCCAGGCTCCTCCGAGAACTCTGGTAAGTGTCGAAGATTTAAAGCAGGAAAGCGTCAAAATCACCAAGGGTGATGTCAAAGACACAGCACAGAATGCTGTGCCGCTGGCACCCCAGATTATAAGCGGTCAATGGACGCGTGGTGGGGCGGTGGGAAAAATCAGCCTGAATGATACTGACATAAAAGAAGTCATCCACACGGCGGGTAAGTACCACGGAGTCGATCCTCACTTAAGTCTGGCCGTCGCCCAGGCTGAGTCATCCTTCAATCCAGAGGCGATCAGCTCGGACGGGCACAATTCTAAGGGGCTGTTTCAATTACTCGACTCAACTGGTCGGGATATGCTGACGAGACTCAATGCTGGTGACGACTACAATCCGTTCGATCCGACGCAAAACAGTTTCCTCGGTGTGGGCTATTTGCGTCAGCTTCATGATCTGTTCAGCCAAAACAGTACATTAACTGGGGAACTTAGCACCTACCAGGCGAAATCTTCCGCTGATTTGGAAAAACTTGCCGTCGCGGCCTTCAACACCGGTCAAGGAAATGTGGCCCGGGCTCAGGCTCGAGCAGCGGCTGAAGGAAAAGATCCAAGTCTCTACGAATCCGTAGAAAGCTATTTGCCAAGCCAAACAAGGGATTATGTGACGCGTGTGATGGAGTACAGGCTCGCTATGAACGGACCAAACACTGCCTGAGCATAGATGGGGCAGCGCCGCGCACAAAGTTGGCACGACATCTGCTTAACCAATGACTGAAAGATGTGAAAGCAGTAACCAGCACGCTTTGCGTGCAATTAAGCGCAGTGCACCGCGTGCGGTAGCTGCGTGAAGTATGCAGTGCTTTTGCGTCGCCTCTCAGTGACAGCTGTTCAAAGCTGTGAAGCGACTAACGCAGTTATCGGATTAACGGAATAGGATCTACCAAGGCACGACTCATAGGGAGTCTGAGGTTGTCACGGAGGGTGTCTCAAGATGGGAATTAACATACGGACTAACGTCGCTTCACTTAACGCTCAGCGCAACTTAAACGCGTCTTCGGACCGCTTGCGCAAAGCGTATTCACGCTTATCTTCAGGTCTTCGCATTACGCGTGCATCAGACGATGCCGCCGGTCTGTCAATCGCGGAGCAGCTTAAGGCTGACCAGCGGATTGCTACTGTTGCTGTTCGAAACGCCAACGACGGTATTTCGATCATCGCCATCACTGACGGTGCGATGAACGAGATCACAAACATTCTTACACGTCTCGCCGAGCTCGCGGAGCAGTCGGCAAACGGTGTTTTCAGCGTCGATCAGCGTTCAGCTCTTGATTTAGAATTTCAGGCGCTGGCCAGTGAAATGGAGCGAATTGCGCTTACCACTGAATTTAACGGCTTGGCGCTGCTCTCAGGGGGAGCGAGTGTTACCTTTCAGGTTGGGTTTGACGGTTCGAACAACTCAATTGTTACTTATTCCGGAGTTGCTGCGACACTGTCCGACCTTGGCTTAGCCAATGCCGGTTCTTCACAGTTCCTATACTCAATTAATGACACTTCTGTTCCGGGCGCACAGGCTGCATCGCGAGCTGCGATTGACGCGATTAAACTTGCGATTCAGTCGATTACTCGTGACCGAGGAACATTGGGTGCAGCAGAAAGCCGACTTAACTCAGCAATCAGCAACCTGCTGGTAGCTCGAGAGAACTTCGCTTCTGCTGAAAGCCGAATTCGTGACGTTGACGTAGCATACGAAGCTGCTGAGCTTACTAGGCTCAACATCCTTCAGCAGGCTGCGTCCTCTGTCTTGGCGCAAGCCAACCAGCAGCCGAGTTTGGCACTCTCGCTCCTGCAGTAATTCGGAGCAGTCCTATACAGGAGCTCTCCCGAGTTCCTCAGAAAAGCCCGCCTTGCATATCGAGGCGGGCTTTTTCGTTTTTATCTTATTAATCGCAATTGCAATTACGCACCCTTCGTTGCATGTTTCTGAAGGAGCGGCGCTGGCTATTAGTCGAGGAAAGTTCTAATGATTTTCGGCATTCTTGGTGCGGGAGGATACGCGAAATACCGAGTCCTGCCTTCGATGGCGGCTTCGAGCACCGCTGTTGTAGGGTCAATTCAGCGTAGGAACGGCAAAGCCTGCGAAGCGCTGGCTAGGGAGTTTGGAGT
>JAUIIP010000347.1 GCA_030431555.1 bacterium | reverse complement strand
CGTCCCGACTCGACCGTTCCCGCCGGTGCGCAGCGGATCTATTCGCGCCCCGAACTGATCAGCGACGCGGTGGTGCACCTTGCTGCACTGATCGAGGACGGTATCAACGTGTCACGGCTAATGAACGCCAATGAATCGGTCGAAGCGGAGACTCTTCAAGCGCTCGAGAACCTTGGACTGAGCACCAAAAGCAGTCGGATGGCAAAGACTCTCGAAGAGGTTGCCTTTGCTGCCGCAACTCCACTTCCCGTTTTGCTTTGCGGGGAGACGGGAGTAGGGAAGGGGATCGTTGCTCAGGCAATCCACAAGGCAGGAAGGCGCTGCAAAGGTCCATTCACCCGTCTGCAACCGAGCTTTGGTTCTCACGATTTGATAGCGTCTGAACTTTTCGGGCACACCCGAGGGGCTTTTACTGGGGCGAGGGATGGCCGGAGCGGTTTGGTCGAGGAGGCAAATGGCGGGACATTGTTCTTGGATGAGATTGACACACTACCGCCACAAACGCAGGTAACAATGCTGCATGTCCTACAAGAGAAGGAATTCCAGAAAATCGGTTCCAGCCAGAAGTATCGATCCGACTTTCGCCTGATTTCAGCAACCAATTGTCCCTTCGAGCACTTGCTGGGTAAGGAGAAGCTACGGAGCGATTTCTTCCACCGCATCGCGCACACCGTAATTCACATCCCGCCGCTTCGAGAGCGAAGAGAAGATATCTCACTTCTCGCACAGCAGTTTGTGAATAAACTGTCGAAGGAAAGAAATAGTAGAACTCCAGCGGCGCTCTCAAATGATGCCAACATCTGGCTTGCTTCTCAACCTTGGCCAGGGAATGTGCGTGAACTTCATGCGGTTATTGAACGAGGTTACTCTCAAGCTCAAATTGAGGGTAGGCGATTTATTAAGATGAAAGACCTACAGACTCCGGTGCCGCCGAGGACTAAGAAACTGGATGGGTCACTGTCTGAGCAGCTTCGTGCCTATGAACTCGCAATCACAACTTCTGTGTTTAGCCGGAATGGGCAGAACTATTCTGCTACCGCACGGGCGCTTGGTATTGATCGGAAGCGGCTAAAGCGAATACTTTCGCGTACAGGGTGTGAAGTATGAAACTGAAAACCAAAGCGACGAAACCCTCGGGGACCGACCTTGTTCAAAAACTAATTAAGCTTCTAAAGAGTGATTCAAGCGATAAGGCTGCGGCCGAGGCATTGCTTGAAATGATTCGAATTGATGAGGTAGAAGCGTCAGTCGCCATGAGAGCCTATCGGTCTGCGGTTAAGCAAGTCTATTTTCCTTAGCTAGAGGTGCAGATGAATAAGACTGAAAAGCCAGAATCTTTTCTTCGTGAGCAATGCTGTATTCGTTGAACAAGGTCGCAAATCTATCTTCGAAAACTTTAAGGCCATCGGGAGTATTGCCGGTATTCCGAGACCTGTGAACGCAATGCTCTCAAGACTTGGCGGCTCCGGCATCAATGTGAGGTCTTGGCTCCTTCCTATCCCCCGATCGAAGCTAGTGGCTGCCTTTAGCCGCGCGAAGGGGCAGATCGATAACCTTGCCAGGCGGCTTTGATTCAGGGCTAACTAGGGGTTTGCCGGAGGGGTCAAGGTGGAGCTTCTCAGTACAAAACGGATATAGCTCAGTTCTAAAAAGGAAAGAAAAGTTCAGCGCCAACCATAAGGTAAAGAAGTGACTCCAGGAGAGCTCAACAGATTGCTTGAGTAAGAAATCGCCAGAGTTAATCAAATGTACATGGACCAAATAAAATACCATAATTGCGATGGGAGCTCGGATCGCTGCTGTCAGATAGTATCCAAGATGCATATACGAGTAGACCAACAGCAAAAGGGTAACACCGACAACCACTGGTCGCGGACCGAGCCAGACATCGGTGGCTAGCTTCGTAAATAGGATGCCGCAAAACCAAATCAAAAGCGTGCGCTCAGTTAGAAAATGAACTTGCTGCTTCAGCTTAGGCCAGTAGGCTTTGTCCCCCGTATATCGCTTCGATTCCATATCAAATACCTAGAACAGCAAATGGTAATTCCGTTCTTGCTATTATGCCACCTTCTGCTGAGTTGTACCAGATTCCGCTGTTGAATTGTCGGTTTTCTGGGATTGCTCCGTAGTCTTTGCCTTTGCCTCTACGGCAGTTGTCGCGATTCCGAGTCGTTCTGATGCTCGTGGTCGACCATAGCGTCCTACGAGGGAATTTACCCCGCTTGCCGCTACAGCACCGGCTGCGGTGACGACTGCGCCGGTAGCGGCAGACGCTGCTGTAGCTCCAGCACCTTTTCTTGCAGAGAAGTTCGCTGAGGTGGCTCGGGCAGTATTTGCAAATGAGCCAGCTCCGTCGACCCCTCGGCGTGCAAAGGAACGACCGAGCTGAATACCTCCAGAAACCCCGGC
>JAUIIP010000077.1 GCA_030431555.1 bacterium | reverse complement strand
AATCACTTGGAAGAGTTGTGGTCAATTTTCGATGTTCTCAATCCGGGATACTTGGGCACCATCTCTGAATTTCGCAGCCGATTCGCCTACCCTATCGAGCGCTATCGCGACAACAAAGCTGCCGAACGGCTTTCTAAGGTGGTGAGACCTTTTGTCCTGCGCAGAGTTAAGAGTGACAAGACGGTTATCGATGATCTTCCAGAGAAGATAGAGATGGAGGAGTATACTCCACTCACTCAGGAGCAGGCTGCGCTTTATCAGCAAGTTGTGAACGATATGCTGCCGCAAGTTGACCGCAGTGCAGGGATGAAGCGAAAAGGACTGGTGCTGGCTACAATCACAAAGCTCAAGCAGGTTTGTGATCATCCGCGTCTGCTGCTTAAAGACGACGGTCCGATTGGCGGCAGGTCAGGCAAGCTGGCACGGCTTGAGGAAATACTGGAAGTCATTTTGTCCGAGGGCGACAAGTCCCTCGTGTTTACGCAGTATGCGCAGATGGGAAGTCTGCTGAAAGAGCACCTTCAGGAGCGGTTTGGCGAAGAAGTTTTGTTTATGTTTGGCGGCACGCCGCAGCAAACTCGTCAGAAGTACGTCGACTACTTCCAGAGCGAGAAAGGACCGCGCGTGTTTGTGCTGTCGCTGAAAGTAGGAGGACTCGGACTCAATCTTACTGCCGCCAACCAAATAGTACACTTTGACCAATGGTGGAATCCTGCTGTCCACGAACAAGCGACCGACCGAGCATTTAGGATTGGGCAGCGCAAGAACGTGCAGGTTCGGAGCTTTTTGTGTAGAGGCACTCTTGAGGAGCGAATTGCAGAGCTGCTTGCTCACAAGCGAGAGCTTGCAGACAAGATTGTTGCCAGTGCGAGAAGCGACGTCACGCAGCTCTCGACTAACGAGCTAAGACAATTGTTGGAATTAACATCGGTATAGGTTTATGGCGCTGGATACAATTGTCAGAAACAAATGGTGGGGCGAGCGATGGGTCAAGCTGTTTTATCAGTGTGGTTTAGACTCAGTTTTTGAGTTGGGTGAAGACTACCTGCGCAAGCGCCGCAGCATAGACTTCCTAATTTCTCCCTGCTTAGTGACGGCGCGTGTTTTCGACGACGAGCGACGGCCGATTCGGGTCAAGATTACGATAGAGTCGCTTGCGGAGGATGACTGGAATTCCGTGCTTTCACTTGTGTCGTCGGAAGCCTTATATTTAGCCCGCATGCTTGCGGGAGACCTGCCAAGTGAGTTCGATGAGCAGTGTTCGAAGCGCGGTATCAGTTTGATCCCTAGCTCGGATGATATCCGAATTGAGGTGGATGGTGCTGCGAAGATTAGTCAATTCAGTGCTGCAGCGGCAGCTGCAACCGTCGAGGCGATTGAGCGCGATCCGCTAACGCTGTTTTTGCTTAGAGGATTGGGTAAAGAGCAGCTTTTGTATCGATTGCGCGAGCATCGGGTAATGAAAAGCTCGACTCCCGACGCTGGTCAGTCCGAGCAGTTGATTCCCTCTTTGGGGGAGTCGCAGCTTGGCTGGAATAGCGAGAGCTCTTCGGCGTATTGGAAGCTTGGCGCGTCGTTAGATGAGCTTAGTTATCGAATTAGAGCTGACGAACTCCCGGCTGCACTGCTGAGGCGTCTCGATACGCTGCCGTTGGGCGGGCTGACATCAGACATCGAACGTGCGCTTGAAGAAGCTTACGCCCGAATTGCCACTAGGGCGCAGGCATTTGGCTTGGGGCTTTAGCCGCCGAACACTTATTCGCCTTTACATATTCGCTTAATGTGCTTCTAAGCTGGTATACTCATGAAGAGTATGGGGTGCAGCATGTCCTAGTTGCTGCTGCTTGTCGATGACAGGTTGAATAAATGAAAAAAGACAATAATAAAGTCGTCTCGGTCAGCAATGTTTCGCTGTGGCTTCTAACGTGGGTTTGCGTCGTCGGCTTGACAGTTCTAATCGGCTCTCCGCTTGGTCTCGAATCGGTGTTTCTGCCTTAATTTTATTGAGTGAGAACCCCCTCCCTTTGTCGCGCTATTTGCGTCAGTGTTGTTTAGCGCAAACAAATCCGCCTATTGCGCTTTTAACTCTTATCCAGCAGCATTAGATCGGTGTTGAGAAAAAAGAGGAATCTATGTCCGCAGAAATCTTGTTAGACCGAGAAATGATGCCTGTTGCGCGCTTGAGCGGCAGCAATCGAGAGATTGGACATGGGCACGGCTCGCTGTTCGCAGACCGTATCCGCCGCAGTTGGGAAGTGTACAAGGTTATACTCGGAGGCGATGAGACCTACATTCAGGACCGTGCGAAGTCCTTTCAAGCGGCTATATCCGACTATGAGCCGCGATATGCCGACGAAATACTCGGAATTGCTGAGGGCGCGTCGATCGAGCCCTGGAAGATTTTTGCCCTCAACGCCCGGACTGAGATTTTTAGGGACGTCGCAAGAGCGAAACAAGCCAATGAGTGCACCTCCCTCTATTTTCGCAAGACTGCGATTCTAGGGCAGAACTGGGATTTTGAAGAGCAACTTGAGCCGCTGATGCTCTTACTTGAACTTAGACCGACCGACCGACCGGCAGTTATGATGATGGCGGAACCCGGAATCATCGGTAAAATTGGATTTAATAATTGTGGCGTCGGGGTCTGCCTTAATATTCTTTCCTGCCCGAGTGAGATGTCTGGGGTTCCGGTTCACGTCCTGCTGCGCAGAGTGCTCGACAGCGAGAATTTCGATGAAGCCGTGAGGGCTGTTGATGTCGACTCAGTGCGTTCAGCAAGCAACTTGCTCATCGCTGATGATAAGGGCAGTGCTGTTAGCTTGGAACTTGCCGGTCCCACGCGCGGCCACTACGTGCCGGATACAGATGTTCTGTTCCATACCAACCACTACCTGGAGTTGTCTGTCGAAGATAACGCATCAGATAGTTCTCATGCACGCTGTCAGCGGATGCAGCAGCTCGCATCCGCGCAAACAGAGTTTGATACTGCGGCAATGAAAGCGATCTTACTCGATACCGAAAACAAAGAGCTTCCTATTTGCCGAGAATATGTTCCCGATGAGGATCCAGGATTTACAGCTTCAGGAACCAACTGCAGCATTGTCATGGAACTCAAACAGCGAGTAATGCACATTACGCCGGGCAATCCGCTCAGGCATTCATTCGAGTCGCACTCTCTAGAGTAGGTTCAGGCATTCTGCTGGCGGCGGCAAAACGCTCGCCTCATTGTTTTTACAGCTCTGTTCTTTACTCTGGACACGTGCGAGTGGCAGCAGTTGAGTTCCTGAGCGATGCGGCGCACAGGAGCGTCTTCCATAAAATACTTCTGAATGACTTTGCGCTCGATCGGTTCTAAAGTGCTGCTTAGCTGACCAATTTTTTCGAGTGCTTCAGTTTGAACATAGATAGTTTCAGGGCTTTGTTCTTGCTGAAGTATGACAATTTCTTCCGCTGCCTTACTTGCTAGGTTCTCATTCTTTGCGAGCGCCTGCTGTCTGGCGGATTTTTCGATTGCATCTGTGAGTGTGCCGAGCAAATGATAGTAGGCGAATGTTTGGAACTTCGCGCCGCGCGCTGGATCGTAGCGCGAGGCCGCCTCGCACAGTGCCAAACCTACTAAACTGCGCAGCTCGTCCTCAGGCATGTACATCCCCCAGGCACGGAGCTTTTGCGCAGCGATGCGGCGGCCATATTCCCAGTGCTCCAACACTAAATATCTCTCATTACTTTCCGACAAAGTTCCCCTCCGAGTCCCAAGGTTGCACCGTCTAGATAGCGACAGCTAAATACTAGGGATTATCTGATTGCTAATCAATATGGTCGGAAATTTCGTGTTGCCAGCTGCTGGTGATCACCTTGAGGTAGTGATCTCGGGCGCTTATACGATTGGGCGTTAGGATCTAATTCTAGACAAGAAGCGTTTCCAAGCAGTCTCGTTAGGAAAAGTAATTTGCAGACGCTTGCGACCCTGCTTGTCTAAGCTGAGCGAGACTCCCAGGCCGAGAATCTTCTCGACGCGGCCTCTGAGGCGAAGCAGCTGTTCGTCGTCGTCGTCGGACTCCTCGTCTGCTGCTGGATCTTCGTCCTGATTGCCGGCCGTCAAATGGCGGACCGCCTCTTCAACCATCCGCACTGACCAACTTTCGCGCGCAGCTTGCAGTGCAATTTCAACGCGAAGCTCAATGTCTTTAATGCCGAGCAGCGCACGTCCATGTCCGGCGCTTAGTTCGTCTTTGCGAATCAGGTCCAGTATTTCAGGTTCCAGCTGTAGCAAGCGAATCGAGTTCGCCACCGCTGCGCGGCTCTTACCTATTGCGTCCGCTATGTCGGACTGACTAAGCTTAAACTCATCGCTTAGCCGCTGCAGAGCCTTTGCTTCTTCGATTGGGTTCAGGTCTTCGCGCTGAGCGTTTTCAATTACCGCGATTTCTAAAGCTTCGCGATCGGAAAACTCGCCGACAATAGCGGGGATGCTGCTTAATCCGGCTAGTCGCGCGGCGTTAAGTCTCCTCTCACCCGCCACCAGTTCGAATTTCGACTGTTCATGTTGTCCTTCTCGTCGAACGAGAATTGGTTGAATGACCCCTTTGCTACGGATTGAAGCGGCCAACTCTTCGAGTGTTTCGGAGTTTAAGCTGTCTCTGAGCGAAGTAGACGCTTGTGCAATCTGAGCTATCGGCAGCAAGACCGGACCGATCGTGTTCTCTACTTCGGGGCCGACCTCAGTTGCAGGTATTTCGGACGGCAACTGCACGTCACGTACTTTAAGCGCTTGGGACTGCATTCCCATTAGGTTTCCCAGCGCCCGTTCCAGCTGTCCATGACTGCGATTGGCAATAAGCCGCACCTTGGGGTTTTCGTTGTCACCCATACCTGATTTTGCTCCTCGAATTAGGGCTCTAATTGGGTATTAGCAAATTTAAGTTAGTTAAAACAAGAGCAATGCGCGTCAAAATCGCCGGCCTGGCTACTTACCGGCCTTATCAACAGGAGTCAGTTGCTGTTGTTGCTGCTGCTAATGCCAAGCGCCACACAGATGGCAGCTTCCAGCTGGGAAGTAATACGTTCGGGCAAGGTCGCGCGCTCTATGCTTTGGACCTGACTCCGTCCAATTCGGCTAATCCAATCACAGCGTGCCGTGTGCAGCTCGCGAAAGCCGTCCTTGCGGCCCATATCGACTGCGAATGGTGCGCGCAGTCTAGAAACTCGGCGCTCTAGGGGAACGACTGTAAGAAAATCTGACACTTCGTTTTGCACGTCATTGCTTACAACTATTGCCAGGTTTGACGTGCTCGACAAATCCGCGCTCAAGCTGATCAATGAACCGCGTCTAGGAGAGAAGCGCGCCGGATGGGGAGACTCTTTGCTAATCTTTTTCATTCAGCTGGGAGTCGCGTTCGTAGGCTTTTCGCATGGCATCAGCACACTCTTGCTGCTTCTGCTGCTCGATCCAGTCTTTGATCAAACCTTCCACGATTGCCGTTTGTTTGCCGCGTGGGGCGTAGCGTTCGAATTCGACAACGATCTCTTCGCGGAGTTTGAAATCTTTTTTTCTTTTCGCGCTGGCTGCCATCTAAAGTTATGAGTTTTTGATGCCGTAAACAGCTTATCACGTAGTAGATGAAGATAGCGAGAATATTGGTAGCGAATAACTTTATGCGTGCTAGTTTTTGCTCATTATTTTAATATTGATCAGTGACACGTAAACCTGACATAGAGGCAGAGTCGCCGATTCTTTTGCGAAACGAGCAGCGCACTCAGTCTATACCTTCGCTTTCCGACGCACTGCAGGGCGAGCGTCTGAAAGCTGTAATCGAGAACTATCTTAGCTACTACGCCAGCGGCGAGGGACACACGGCGCGTGCCAAGCGCTACGATCTCCAATACTTTCTTGAGCACATCGCGCAGAGCCCGGAACGGATCGACTACGTGCTGGTCGGAGAATGGACACTTCAACAGACTCAGTCGTTTGTCGACTATCGACTGTCTTTGGGCGAAGCACCGTCGACGGTCTCCAGACGTCTGGCCACCGTAAAGCACTTTGGTCGGACACTTGCGGAGCGCGTGCACGGCTTCATCAATCCTGCGCGCGAGGCCCGAGGGCCCGTTCAGAGTGTATCACGCCCGCATGGATTGGATGCAGACGAAATTTCAGCATTGCGCTGGGCGGCCCATCCTGACAACAGCAACAAGAAAGACTCGTATGTCGCAAAGCGCAATCAATACTTGGTTGAGCTGTTGCTGGCGACGGGTTTGCGGGCGGACGAGGTTCGGCTGCTTCTGCTGGGACAAATCAGCGAAGATCTGCATTGGTTAAAAAATGTTAAGACTAAAGGACGCAAATTTCGCAATGTTTATCTTGCTAAAGATCTGCAAGAACTGACCAAAGAATATCTCGTGTTGCGGGAAGCTGAGCTCATCGGCCGCTACCCTGAATACGCGAAGCTGCCGCCGCCGCTGCGGGCCGCCTTCCCTGTTTTTGTCAGCTTTTACCAAGCTGAACTCGGAGAGCCTGCTTCGTTTGGCCTCTCTCCTAAGACGGTTTGGCGAATAATCGCCGAGACCGGGAAGCGGGCGCAAAAGAATTACGTGGACTTGCTTGGTAATTTGCATCCGCACCGATTAAGACATACCTTTGCCCACGGCCTGTTGGACAGCTCCAGGGATATTCGCCTGGTTGCCCAGGCGCTTGGCCACAGCGATGTTCGAACTACTATGCGCTACACTGAGCGTACTGAAGAAGAAATTGCACGAGCAATCGAAAAGAAAAACTCCGAAAGTAGCTAGCCTCCCCCGCGGCAGTTTGGACACTGCCAGTTTGCGTAGTTTGCTCGCACCGCAGCAGCCCAGCTTTCTGTGGGAGAGTTCTGCTCAGCGAACTAAGAACAGTTTTTTTAGCATCCACGAGCCCGGTAGGTATTCCTATATCGGGTTTGAACCATGCAGTGAAATAAGCTTTCGCGGACCAATGGCTGAACTTCGCAGCGGCAAGTCGCTCACCTGTTACCACCGAGGGAGCGACTTCGACGACCCACTGGTGCTTGTTCAAGCAGTGGTAGAAGAGCGCTTCGGGCTTGATTTGCAGTGCTTCAGCGAATGCCTGCCGCCGTTCTTAGGTGGGGCAATCGGCTTCGTGTCGTATGACGCCATCGGTTACTACGAATCGATCGCAGGTCTCCAGCGCCATTCGACTGAGCCTGAAATCTATTTTGCGCTTGTTGACAAGCTTATAGTTGTCGACAACGCTGAGGACGTGCTTCATATCGTCGAGTGGCCCTCAGTCGACGGAGCAGAGAAAGAAGAGTTCGCATGGCTGACAGAGGTGCGCAGCCTTTTGGAAGCTGGGGCGCAGCGTGAGCAAGAGCGCCCGGGAAGCTCTCAGGCATCGCCTAAACCCGTCCACAGCGTGTTTAGTAAATCGCGTTTCATTGAAGTTGTGGAGCGGGCTAAAGAATACATAATTGCCGGTGATATTTTTCAAGTAGTTTTGGCGCACACGCTCGAATGCGACGGCAAGTTTGACCCCTTTATTAGTTACTTTAAGCTAAAACATAGCAATCCATCCCCCTACCATTACCTGCTTCGGTTCCCCGAAGCGGGTGGTGACTGCGCTACTCTGATCGGATCTTCACCGGAAGTCATGCTGCAAAGCGCTCCGACTGAACGCGGCGCTGAGACAAGAGTGTTTATGCGGCCCGTTGCCGGCACATACCCACGGGTCAGTGACAGCAAATTGGATCGTGAACAGGCCGACGCGCTGCGTGCTGACGAGAAAGAGCGAGCAGAGCACCTGATGCTTGTGGATCTGGAGCGAAACGATATTGGCCGTGTTGCCGAAATTGGATCAGTGAAAGTTAGCGATCTTTTCAGCGTTGAAACTTACCGAGACGTACATCATTTGGTATCGGAAGTATCCGGCGTATTGCCCCAGGGCTGTCATCCGTTTGCCGCGCTGCGCAGTTGTTTCCCGATCGGCACCCTAGCCGGTACACCGAAGATCCGCGCGATGGAAATCATTGCTGAGCTGGAAGGCCCGGGTCGCGGAATTTTTGGGGGAGCAGTTGTTATGCTTGGCGCAGACGGTATGCTTGACTCTTGCGTGGCGATACGGAATGCGATTATTCGATCGGACAGCGCAGTCGTGCGCGCGGGTGCAGGAATTGTCCACGACTCAGTCTCCGAGCGGGAGCACAGAGAGTGTCATTGGAAGGCTCAGGCAGTATTGAGTTCCTTAGGTATTGAGTTGGATGCGATATGATTCTGGTAATCGATAATTACGATTCGTTTACCTACAACCTTGTTCACTATCTGGGCGAGCTGGGCGTGCCGCGGAGCGAGATGCTTGTACTTCGCAATGACGTGCGATCGGTGGAAGAAATAACAGAGCTAAATCCTTCGCATATCATTATCTCACCGGGCCCATGCACTCCTGCCGATGCGGGTGTCTCGGTTGAACTGGTGCGCCGCTTGTCAGGAGCTGTTCCTATTTTGGGAGTTTGTTTGGGGCATCAATCGATTGCTGCTGCCTTCGGTGCCGAAATCGTGCGGTCTCCGCAGGCTGTCCACGGTAAAACAACTCAGATATCGCACTGTGGATTTGGTATTTTCGATGGAATTGAGCAAAACTTTACCGCGACTCGGTATCACTCGCTGATTGTTTCGGAGGATTCCCTCCCCGACTGTTTAAAGGTCACGGCTAGAAACCCCGAGGGCTTGATAATGGCTCTTGTTCACGAGCATGCTGAATCGACGGTAGGTCTGCAGTTCCACCCCGAATCGATAATGACAAAGGTCGGACACTCGCTTCTGGCTAATTTTATCGAGATGAGAGCGAGGCCGAGCCGCGAGCCCTTGCCTGCGCGCTGAGAATCAACGCAGGCTCGCGGTCCAGCATATTACGTCAATCTCACTTAATTTGTTTCATGTTTTCTGCGACAATTTGCTTGCTTATCTCAATCGCCTTGTCTGAATTGTGCTGATGTTCGTAAAGCTGCTTTAGGTTGAAGAGAATGATGTTGCGCAGATGCTGGTCGTTGGTCCCTTCCAACAGACCGTTGAGGTATTTTACGGCCTCATCCGGCTTGCCTTGACGCTTGTAGTTCTCTTTAACCGCAAGGATCGCAAATCCGGCTGCATCATGCGGATTCTTCACAGCGTCCTGGTAAGAGCGAACAAACTTCAGAAAGCTTCCCATTCGTTCTAAACGGTCACCCTTGCCGCGAGAACCTCCGCGCATTTCGCCTGCGCCCCGGCGTTTGCGAAATTCTTTGCGCATATGTTTTCGACGCATGTCCGCCTGAGCGCCTTCCACCGCGTTAGATTCTATCCCCGGCCCCGGGTCCTGGGCGGCTGCCTGCTTACTTCCGACAAGCGGTATGGACAACGCCGCTGCAAACAGCGTGGGTGCGATATATTTCAGCATCCAGCCAGACTTATAGCCATTCGATCGTGGTATCATCACTTGTTTCCTCCTCGGTAAAATACTCGCTGCTGTCGACAAAAGTCGGTGTTTCTTCTGGTGCAAACGATTCGATATCAAACGAAAGCGGATCGCCGGTGAGCAACTCATCAGCTTCCGCACTAAAATCTTCTCGAAACTCAGAATAGGCGTCCGCCATCGCCAGTTGTATGTAAGCTGAGTCCGCTGCTTCTGCGCTTGTCTGCGCGATCTGTCTAGGAACCTGCCTGGAGACATTTTCGTCGCCAACCAATGCAAGTGTAAGTGCAAAGGCGGCCGCACCAACAGCGCCTAAAACAATCGGGCGCGAAAAGACAGCGGCTAAGAATGTTCTAAGACCAGCGGGTTTACTGGAGCCGGACGTTCCGACAATGGCGCGGCTGATCTGTTCGCTCCTGCGTCGCTGGAATTCGCCGGTCTCAAGCAGCTCTCTAGCAGAGTCCCTGAATTGCGCCCCCGTCGCTTTCAAAAGCTGATCCAATTCTTTATCGAATGAATCCTTCATCAATTCCGCTCTCCCTGCAGTTCAATCACTTCGCCGAGTTTCTTCCGAGCTCTAAACAAATGCGTCTTCAATGACGATACCGAGCAGCCAATTCTTTCCGCTGCCTGTTCGACAGGCAAATCCTCAAAATAATGCAGCAGTACCGCTTCGCGCTGCTTTTGCGGAAGCTCGCGAATGAGGCTCATCAGGCGTCTGCGCTTCTCGTCAGCAAGTAGATCTCGCTCGGGATTTCCAGCGGATTCTCCGACTGAGTCTGCTGACAAGCGATCGAGTGTTTGCTGATCGCCTTCCAAGGCAAAACGCTGACTGCGTTTGACCGACTTATGGCGCATATCGGCGAAGGTGCGCTTGAGAATAACAAAGATCCAGGTACTAAGTTTCGAATCACCTTTAAATGAAGGAATTCCTTTGCTGATGCGCAGCAGCACTTCTTGGCAGCTGTCTTGAGCCAGCGCGGTATTTCCAAATTCAGCAAGGCACATTCTCATAATCCAATCGTAGTTGCGCTCTAAAAGCTGTTCTAGAGCTGCTCGACCCTGGGCCCGAGCATCAGCACTGCCTGCAGCATTCGCGTCACGGACAGCGGTCAGAAGCGCTTGTTCGCTCATTTCACTCAAGTTGCTCAATGCTGCAGTGTTTCCTTTAGTAGGTTTGTGGGGCCGACAGCAGAATTGGTTGACAGGCTGCGGGGGCAGACTCTAGCAAAACGCATTTCGCAGAAGCTTCAATTCGCGAAACAGATGGTCGATCTCTCGGTAAACATGGCTCGGGGAGATGCGCACAGCAGCTTTTTCGGGTTCGAATTGGGAGGCAACTCCCAGGCGCCGCTTAATAGTCTCTAGTACTCGCACGACCTTGATAGCGCTTTGGTAAATGTCTCGCGGCTTTACCTGTTCCGGTCGTTCGGGCAGCGTGACTTTGCCCGCCTTGGTGGCGGAAGAGATATCTTTAAGTATTTCAATTACTTGAACAGAAATCTGAAAGACGTCGTCTGGACGCTTGTCGCTGACGTGTTCCAGCGGCTGCGCGTACTCAGTCACGGACTTATAGGTCTTGAGGTCCTCAACGTGTGCGAGCGCGATTTGAATAGTATTGTAGACGTCCGTCGGGGTCTTCATAGCGAGAAAATCGCCAATAATTTTGGAGTATTAACGCTTCCGGCTTAATAGGACTAAAAGATTACCTTTGCTAGTCAAACAAAACAAATAAAAACCTGAAGCAACTTGGTCGGAAAACGTGATTAGAGACAGGAGACTTGGATAACAAGTCTTGTGGAAAAACGTTGTCCAGAAGCGTGATTTATACATTTAAATAGTGTAGGATGCCGCCACTTAGGCCACGTTTGGAAGTTGCAGGTGGAAAAATGATTGCAAAGTCAAAGACTTCATACAATCGAAACGCGTCGCACGTTCTGCAGAACGAACGTGGTGGTGCTGCGCTGTATGCCCTTCTCGGAATTGCAGCGATTTCGTACTACATTTACGAAGGTCACAGATACTTCGGTGAAGAAATTCACAGCGCCCTTTACTGGGCGGTGATCGCTATTCTTTCGGTCGTAACAGTTTTCTGTATGGGTTGCGCAGTGCATATGCGCCTCCTCGGTAACAAACCGAACAAGGAACTCTACCGCGAGCTGCTGGCTCGCATTAGATTATTGGAGGAACTTGTCGGCGACGCGCGACGTAATCTCGCTGAATTCGAAATGACAATGGTCTCTCGTGCCAGCATTATTTCAAGGCGCGGTACCGATTATTTGAGCTTGTTAAAGCGCATCACTAAGGCCGTGGAGCTGCGTCTGACGGAAATAAAGAAGCTAGTAAATTCGCGGCGTGAAGTCGATTTGATCGAAGCTTATGAACTGTTTCGCAAGCGTCTTTATGTCGATGATAACTGCCTTGAAGCGCTTATCGATTCGGATCCGCTTCCGGCTCTTGAGCCGCACGAGTGGGAACCGACTATAAGCCGCCTGATTATGGAAATAGAGTCTGAGCTTCGAAACATTGAGGCGGTGGCCGCCTAGTTCAAGCGAGTATCGCTTTCTTTCTTTTTAAATATTGTTGATCTAGCGGTAGGTTCGTCTTCTACTGCAAATTCCTCGTCTTCGGTTTCGAGTTCCTCGCTGCCCAAAAAACTTCTCCACAGTTGGCGAACTGTCGTCCAGAGCACAAAGTTTGCTGTTACGACAGCGCAGGCGGCAACGAGCTGTGGAATTGGACCCACTATGCCCAGGTGCTGCTCCATCAGATCTATGCGCAGCACAATCGAAAGCGGCAAGCCGAATAGAAACAGCACTACGCCAAGAATCATGGCTATCGGCTGCCAAACCTGCGGTTCCATCATCCCGAGCATAAGAGCAAACAGCCACAGCAGGACTGGCGCGACCAGGTAGAGCGAGCGTTTGGCTCCTCGAGCGGCTACTTGTTTAAGCTCTGCTAAGCCCATCTAAAAACACCAATAAAATTACGGACATGCTGATCTTTGGACCTTATTCTGAGTAACATGAGTCTAAATTTTGTGTCTATGGTTTGTTTAAATCCTAGGTTTTACGATGAACAGCGATCGTTCAGGCTGTGAACAGCAAATCCTTGAAGTAGCGGAAAAGTTGTCTTTTGTATTTCCGGAGTTTGATCTTCGCTTCAATTGGCTCGAGGGCGGCAACCTATTGCGCTGCATTGTGCCCGACGTCAATCCCGACGAAGTCCTTGAATTTGAGCTTGGCGGCGCCACCGACGAAATCGTTTGGGAAGCGACGTTTGCGGTCAAGGAACTCGCACAGCTCTTCGACGATTAGAGCACGCTCAATATTTAGCCTAGGGCTCGCTCAAATACCTTAAAACAGCTTCGAGAGTAATTCGATCACTGAACGGAAGTTTGCGGTTGTTGACGTAGATTGTCGGTGTTGAGCGAATTTTAAGGTCAAGCCCGAGGCTTATGTCTTCCTTAACTCGTTCAAGCTGCCTGCCGCTTCGCAGGCATTCTTTGATCTGGTCTCCCCCATCAGCCGATAGCTCGTCTGCGATGCGGCTCAGTATTTCGTCGTTAAGCTCGCTCTCGCTAAATATCGCATCGTGGGCCGCCCAAAACATCTCAGGGTCCTGTTCCCCGGCGCAGCGCGCAAGCAGGGCCGCGGTGCAGGCACTCTTATGGAGGTCCACCTTCAGCAGAGAGTTGCAGCTCTTGTCGAGCGGGAAATTCTTAAACACCAAGCGCACTGAATTCTTATACGGCTCGATTACCTCTTTGAGCATGTACGAAGCGTGTCGACAATGAGGGCACTCAAAGTCACTGAACTC
>JAUIIP010000346.1 GCA_030431555.1 bacterium | reverse complement strand
GCCGCAAACAGTTTGGTTTTCACAAGGCTAATCCCCTGGTCACTAATGAGTGCGGCGCCGCTCTGGGAATAGACAACTGGATCGACAACCAGCGGCACACCAAGGGTCGAAGAAACTTCGATAACAGCCTCTACGACCTCTTCTGAGCCGAGCATACCGGTCTTTGCCGCGGCGATATTAAAGTCCTGCAGCAAGACGGCTATCTGCTGCCTAACGATTCCCGCACTCAATACCTCGACGTCGTATACGCCCTGAGTACTCTGAGCTGTAATGGCCGTTAAGGCGGAAAGCCCATAAACTCCGAGCGCAGAAAACGTCTTGAGATCTGCCTGCACACCAGCCCCAGCGGAACTGTCCGAGCCGGCGATTGTCAGTGCTATTGGAGGGGTAGCGCTAGTCCGCGCTTTCTTCGCTGCTTCCATTCTGAGAAGCGTTGTCACTGTCGGATTTGGTCGGCGGCTTACGGTATCGTCGAACGATCCTTCCACGCGTCAGGTCGTACGGCGATATCTGAACCCGGACATGATCGCCCGGAAGCACGCGAATATAATAGCGGCGCATCTTACCCGCAAGATAAGCAAGTAGTTCGTGGCCATTTTCGCACTCGACCCTAAAGGTCGTGTTCGGAAAACACTCACGGACAACGCCGTCAAACTCTATATGGTCTTCTTTTCCCATCAAGTTCCTTCTATAATTGCCTCATCGGCCTGTCAACAGCACTATAGGGCTGCCAAGGCCTGGGGAGTTATTTGTGGACAGGGGTCCGGGGCGTGCAAGCCCCTGGGACGTCTACCTGCGGTTGCCTCCGCCTGAGCGGCGACCACCACTTCGACCACCGCTGTTATTAGGGCCCCTAGAGCTTTTTCTGCTCTTGCCCCCTCGGCCTCCGCCCCTCGAAGACCCTCCACCATTGCCCGACTTGCCGCCGGAGCGGTTCTGGTTT
Organism: bacterium; assembly: GCA_030431555.1. GTDB lineage: Bacteria > Bdellovibrionota_C > UBA2361 > SZUA-149 > JAGRAN01 > JAGRAN01. The sequence goes on along the minus strand of JAUIIP010000346.1, from coordinate 1,513 downwards.
TGCTGTGACGAACCGGAATTTCCCAAAGAGTGGGACGTAAGAGGGATGTATCCTGGAGGTGTTCTATTCATACAAATATGCTTCTTGCTGTTAAGGTTAACAAATATTAAGTGAAAGTTAATCCGACAAGCTGCAGTTCATGAATCATGCAACAAAGCTGATTTCAGCTTAGACACATCGCTCAGGCATAGCCGCCAACGTGTCGGAATTTTTCGTAGCGCTTATCGAGCAGTTCTTCGACATCCATCGAAGTTAGCTCGAACAAGTGTTTGGCAATCGACTGTTTAACTAGTTCTGCCGCGCTATCATGATCCCGGTGAGCTCCCCCGACTGGTTCCTTAACCACTTCATCGACGACACCGGTATCTTTTAATTCGTATGCGGTAAGTTTTAGCGATTCAGATGCAACCTTTGCATACTCTCCGACATTCTCTGCGTCAGACTTGCCCCATAAAATCGAAGCACAGCCCTCAGGAGTAATAACGGAATAAATTGCGTTCTCTAACATTAATAATCGGTCGCAAACTCCAAGAGCTAAAGCTCCCCCACTGCCGCCTTCTCCGATTACGATCGAAATAATAGGCACTCGCAGACCCGATAAAATCAATAAATTTCGGGCAATTGCCTCGGCCTGCCCGCGTGCCTCGCCTTCCATCCCTGGGTAAGCACCCTGAGTGTCGACAAACTGAATCAGCGGAAGGTTGAACTTCTCGGCCAGCTCAAACAGGCGCTGTGCCTTGCGATTACCCTCAGGCTGAGGCATTCCAAAATTCCGTCGCACCCGCTCTTGGGTAGACCTACCGCGCTGGTGACCAACAATCATCACCCGATGATTGTTGAGCTTGGCCAGTCCGCCGACAATCGCAGGATCGTCTCCGAACAAACGATCGCCGTGCAGCTCAACGAAGCCGCTCGTCATTCGTTCGACGTAGTCGAGAGTGAAAGGACGCTCGAGGTGCCGAGACATGCGGACGCGCTGATACGGACTTAAATTACCGTAAACGTCTTCACGCAACTTTTCCAGCTTGCGCTCTGATTTTTCAACATCCGCAGCCACGGAGAGGTCTCCGTTCTCGACCGCAGCACGAAGCCTGAGGAGCTCCTCTTCCGCTTCGATTACAGGCTGTTCAAAGTCTAGATATTGACTACTGCTCACGGTTCCTGGTTATCCGCTGCATCAAATAAAGCGCCGCCAATCTCGCGCGGCTGCTAAAGCCTTCTTCCGCAAACCAGCGCTCCAGCAGTCATGCAAGAAAACACGTAGGTTCCGGGAAGCAATTGGTAAACGCCGGTTGGGCGTAAGTATCAGCGCAATTGTCATAACTCGCGAAAGCATAGCCGCTTTCGACTGTGCGCTACGTCTATTTCAGTATACCAGTAAGTCAGTATTGTAAACAAACTTGAAGATCTAAGTCCCAGATCCTTCACTTGACACCGGCTGGTAGCTTATGCATCCGGCCTGATAAAATGGTCGTTCTGACGCGAAAAACCGTGAAACGATGTCTGTAATCTT
>JAUIIP010000345.1 GCA_030431555.1 bacterium | reverse complement strand
ATGCCGTTTACGGAAATATGAAGCTCGGTTCCCTTCGGATTCAGGTTTGGATTTAGGGTGCAGTTGAGGAAGGCCTTAGCTCCCCGTTCATGCAGCATAATACTGCCTTCGACTGCAATAGTCGCAGTTTTTCCTTCTCCCCAGCGGACCGGCAGTCCGTTCAAACTGTCAGGCTCACGCATTCCGCCGATTACCTTTAGGTCACGACTTCCAAAATCGAATATCTGCTTGTTTGTTTGAAAGCCGGGAAGAGCAACTTCATCTGAAAAAGAAAACGCGGCCAAAGTCCTGTATCTAGTGCCGAATGGAGCTATCGTGCGGTACTGTAGTGGACGGCGCAGGGAGAATATCTGATTGTCGTTCTTGGCTCGTGTCAGCAGGAAGTCGAGTTCCTCGCGCTCGAGCGCGGCTACCAACTCAGCTTCCCTGAGCGCCACAGCACCGCGATACTTAAGGAATTCCGTGTATGGGCCTTCGGCGAAATCCATGCGTCCTATGTCGTACAGGCCAACACGCGGGCTTCGTCCAAGAGCTGACTGGCTGTGCATGATTTCTTCGACCACAAGGTCAAGCTCAAGACGTGGCTTCTCCTCAGCGAACAGCGAAATGATTTTCAACACGTTCGCGGCGAGCAGAACGAGCGCTGCTGTGCTGACTGCAGCAAGTCCGGCAGTGGCTAGCGATCTTCGAGCGCTGCCGTGCCACCACTGCACCAAACGTTTGCAAGTCAAGGTGAATAAAGCTGCACACATCGCAGCTATCAGCATAGACATTCCGGGTAGAGCCGGTGCGATGTACCAAGAGAGCTTGGTGTCAGCAATGCTGTATAGCACCAGCGGTACCAGGCTCCAGCAAAGCAGAAACAAACTAGCCTCAGCGTCCTCTCCATTAGCGCGCCAGCGCCAGAGGCCATAAAAAAGCGAAGCAGCCAGCAGCTCCGGGACCACTGCGCCGCGCTGCTCGAAAATACGAACCAGGTAAAACCACGGTCCCTCGACGCTGTGGTACCCGCGCCAGACTCGTTCGTATACGTTGTGGTAAAAGAAGCTAAAGAAGGCCTTGTCTTCCATTAGACAGAGCGGAAGGTAATATGCGAGAGAAACCGCACCTGCCAAGGCGAGCACAACCAAGGCATCCTTCCAGCGTTCTCGGAAGAGTTCGTAACGTCTCGCGCTCAAGATGCAATAGGCAGCGACAATGAATAGTGCAATCAGCCCTCCGGCTGATTTGACCAGCACGGCGAAGCCTACCGCAAGGCCGCCGATGAGCGGCCAAGCCGCTGAGCGTTCACCCGAGGGTGCAACAACGATTTTCCAGCCCGCAAACAGCGCTGCCAGCGTAAACATCATCAACAGGCTGTCGTGAACAGCATTTCGCAGCCCGTGATAGCCGACGAAAATATCGCAGCCAATGAAGCTAAGCAGTGCCAAGTATCCGACAAGGCGCGAATTCATCAACTGCACTGCAAAGAAGAAGAGCAGCAGCAGACTAAGCACACCGGCCGCTGCATCCAGAAAGCGAAATGCCAGATTAGGTTCGCTGATCAGCGACAGAGGCGCAGCCATCAGCCACATTTTAAACGCGGGTTTCTCCAGAGCGGGCTCGCCGCCGAACTTCGGTACGAACCAGTTATCACTCTGAATTGTTTCAAGTGCGCGCTGAACGCCGTTAATTTCATCCGCTCCCGTAAGAGAAGACGAGCCCAGCCGCCAGAAGCATATGAATACGGCGATTAGCGTCACCAGCGCCAAATCGACCAGCATTAGGATTCGCCTGTTTCGGCGCGCGATCCTAGGGGCGTCGCTCCGGACCGAACGCTCTGAGCTCGGATAGGCCTCACGAAGGGCTCGCGGCGTCGAGCCGTCGGCTAGTGGTTGTGCGAAAGCGCTAGGCAAGTATCGAACTCCTAAACAGATTAACTCAGGGGCTTATACCGCATTTTTCGATGAATGTGCTGCGTCAAACACTCCGAGACGGGCCTTGGGTGTTTTTGTGTGTGAAATCAGGGGCTTGCCGAAAGTGTTTAGTTCTATTGATGAGTTGCCGACTAGGTTAATACAAGGAAGAAGACCATACAGGGAGTTGTATATGACCATTGGGGACGTTCCATCAGCGAGCTGTTGCGGCGCAAAGTCCGCAGCCGCAGTCAAAGTGGCATCCAGCCAAGACGATCAACACGAAGCAGTAGTCGGCAAAATACTCGAGGGTATTGATGATGCGCCTGCGCCGAGAGGTGACGGAGTAGGCCAGCTGCTAAACGCCGTCGTTTAGCACTTAAACCAATATTAGAAATGATCTAGGACCATCCGGCACTAAAGCGCCGAGCTACTTCGACGTGCATCTCGACTGCGGTTGGAATTATTTCATCGTCAAAATCAAATCGCGGCGTATGAACTGAGATAGCCTCTTCGCCCTGCGGAGTCATTCCCAGCCACCAAAATGCGCCGGGGATATTCT
>JAUIIP010000076.1 GCA_030431555.1 bacterium | reverse complement strand
TCAGATGATAGGGCTGTGGCTGCGTCGTTCCGGGATTGATGACGAGTCGCGCGCCGAATATACCCAGAAGCTTCAGCCGCTATATGAAGTTTTGCTCCGAGGCGACAAGCCGGTTGATCCGTTTAGCAATGGCGCAATGGCTACAGGTTGGTACGGCATTGCGTATAAATGATCCGAGACAGGACGTTAGCTTGGCTTAAGCAGCCGCTTCTTCCTCTTCATCGTCCTCTTTGCGGCGGCGGCGTAGCAGAGCGCCTCCGAGGCCAAGGCCGAGCAGAGTCATCGTGGCCGGCTCAGGAATCGGTTCTGCGCGAACAACCATGACGAAATCGTTGTAGTCGAAGTCGCCGTCGCACACTACTTCCGTGCACCAGTTGGTTACGTCGTTGCCTTGAGCAAGCAAGTCTTCGACAAAGATAAGAATGTCGCCGGCGAACAAGTCAATTGTAAAGCTCGCACCGAAAAGGTTGGCATTTTCGATTGTAACGGTTACGTCCTGCGCAACTTGGTATCCGAGAATGTGGGTTGCGCCGTCGGGATTTTCCGTTTCGTCAGCTTGGAACAGATTGCCTGCACCACTGAGAAGTGCCAGTGAAAAATCATCGCCTGCACCGAAGACCGCCTGACCGGTTGCACCAAGCCCGGAGCCGGCGCTAACGACAGAGTTGAAATCTCCGTTGCCGTCAACAAAGCCGAACTCGTTAGTAAAGTTCGGATCGTGAAAGCCGTCGTAGTAGGCGTTTGATGAAATCGTTGTGAAGCTCAGCAGTGTGTCTTCTTGAAAGTTGAAAGTATCAAACGCGAAGACGCTGCCGGTTGAGAATCCTTGAAGCGCATCAAAGGTGTTGTAGTCAGCACCCGGCTGGTCGTAGCTGCCGGAGTTGATGCCGCTTGAATTAAAGCTGATTTGGAATCCGCCAAGATCGGTGATTAGGTCAGCAGCCGCAGTCGAAGGAAAGCTGGCCAAACTGCCAATCGCCAGAGTTAAGAAGAGATTTTTTAGCTTGGTGTTCATTAAAGTATTTCCTCAGCACACCATTTCACCACCGTGGAAAAGCCCACGCTCGTTAATTCTTGATGGAGTTAAACATAAAAGAAGCTAAAAGTCTACGTTTTGCACTTAAAAATTAGGGAATTGATTATTCAAGTATTATATGGGGCTTAGCTGAGGATAGAGCAGGCTAGTAGCTTCTAGGAAATAGAACTACCACAGGCATTACACTCGTAATTTCCTGAGCCTATTATGTCTCGGTCCATCTTTGCGCCGCATGTAGGGCATTTTACTCTGAGGATGTATTTAAAAATAAGTATCGGGACCAAACTTCCAAAGATTGCTTCGGCGAGTCTTAGCCAAGCAGCGCTCGACTCAGGATGGTCGTTTACCGCGGGACCGTACATCAGCACTACGAATGGGATTGCGAAGAGGAATATCGCCCGCGACGTCATGAACATTAGTCGATGGAAGAAGATAAACATCTGAAACCTTTAGAAAAAAGAGTTGAAGAAGGCCTCCACATTCAGCCAAATGTCCACGAAATAAGGCCAAAGATCATTTCTGATTCTATTATACAGCGAAAAGCCTTGGAGAAGCTTTACGATGCCCAGGAAGCCAACGACTAGAATTAGCGGCCACCAGCTGGGGTGGTCTCCATTATCTTTTTCGAGCAGATAGAGGTCGTATTCGTTCAGGTCGTGGTTTACGATTCGGCCTTTATGGCTGTTCTCTTGCGCGTGCTGAAGCGTTAGCTTGCTGCTGGGATTATGCAGCCTGATTGGCTCAACTCCCTTAGATTTCTTTTTAAACCCAAACACTTCGACACTCATTTCAGGGATCTACACTCTGTATAGTTGTTTTGCTGGTTTAGGCTTCAAGTGTGACCCAAAGCTTTGAGAGTTTTTGATATAAGTTCTTGAAATATAGGACTATTTCTCTGCTCTATTAAAACTCAACTCCCAGCAGCCGTCTGGCCGCTCCTCGGCCCGGATGTCGATGTCGAGGAATAGGCGAATAATCTCAATGTTTGTTCGGGTATGGGAGCTGGGCTCAAGGGTGCTGAAGCTGCCCGAACCGGCCAGCGCAAACGGCAGTAGTAATTGATCAGCAAGCAGTCGGTCCACCGCAGCAGCGCTCCTAAGATATGCGTTAGCCTGCGCGCAGACCCCAGCAGCTACCGTTTCGGCGCGCACATGCTTTTCGCCGAAGCCGGTAAACACAGCCGTTAGGGCGGCACTGGAGACACTTACCAGCACGACGTTGCCGGGGCCGAACTTAGAGCCCAGCTCCCTGACGGTAGCTTGCTCCTCGCTCAATTCCAGTTCTCTGCGGATAATTTTAATCTCACGCTGGGCAATGCTCCGATCTAGACCCGCAATTAATGCCTGCGCGTTGACCGACTTGATTTCACCGCGCTCGCGCAGATCGAGCGGCAAGAGCCTTTCGGCGGGCGAAATATGGATCTTAAATCTTCCTCCTCCCGCGGGGTAGAATCCAGGGCGCTCAAGCACTGGGCTAAGTTGCGGCCCCATTCGAGACAGCAGCGGAATAAAGGATTGCTGAAGAAACTCGAATGGAGGGGCCATTGGGTTGTGCGTGCCGCCTTCGATGAAAACCGTTGACGGCTCCTCGGCGCTGATGAGTGCGGGAAGAACTGTTTGCAGTACTAGCGAAGTGCTGCCGGCACTACCAATCGAGAAAGTGTATTGTCCGGGAGTTATTGCCGAAGGGCTGAACTTCAGAGTGCTAGAGCCAAGCTCCGCGCCTTTAACTTTGGCTGAGCTTATTTCTGCTGCGGCGTTGACGGCGGCAAGATGCTGGCGCTGTAGGCCGGGTCTGCGCCTCCGAGCTCTAATGTTGCGAATGCGTATCGCCTGAGCAGTGAGCATCGACAATGCAAGAGCGGTGTGGAGAATCTGGCCTCCACCTTCGCCGATGGATCCGTCGACTTCTATCATGCTGCAGGTGTTCGCATGTTGCTAGGTCGCGGAGCTGGCAGTTTGATTAAGGTGATGTGGAGAGGCAGCCGGGGGAGCATGGGCTGTTGAAAGCGGGCCTCGAAAATGCCGAGGCCCGCTGGGCTTGTGGTTTAACCGAAGCGAGAGCAAACGGCTCCGCGCGCCGCTGCCGGGACTGTGAATGTAACTTCTTGGTTGAAGCTTCTGCACAGAACCCGCACTTCCCCAGCCTGGTCGCAAGGGAATGTTGCACGCCAGGTCTGCCGCCAGCCATTGGCATCTGGGTTGCTGAAGCAGCTGTAAGGACGCTGTGTCCACGGCTGGTCGTTTACGCACAGCATTTGGGCCGTTTGCCCAGAACGGGTGCGAACTTCACAGCTGTCGAATTGTTCTGTGAAAATTCCACTAAGCAGCACAACCAAAAGGCCGGCTCCAGAAGAGTGCTCGTCTGCTGCAGGCTTCCAAATGTTGCCGTTCTCGCCGAAGAACTGAGTGCTGACGATTGGGTTGCTTTCAGCGGGGTCAAACTCTTCAACAGCTTCTTCTGCTGTTTCCTCAACCGCAGGAGCTGTTTCGACAGCCACTTCCTCTGCTAAGGTTTCGGTTTCGACGTTTTCAGTGATTGGATCAGATCCGGAGCTGCCGCCGCACGCGCTCAGGCAGAGAATTAAAAATACAGACAGTCGCTTCATACTTTACCCTCCTTAAACTTACTAGGAAAGTACGTATCGCGTACGAAGCTGTCAACGAAAATCAAATGTTTTTAGCGAGTGTTGAATTATTCCCACTCGATGGTTCCGGGAGGCTTACTAGTAATGTCGTAAGCCAGGCCGGATATCTTCGGTAAGGCGAGAATCGCGTCTCGAATTTCTCCGATGAGCTGCTCCGGCAACTCTGCAGCGGTAGCTGTCATCGCCCGCTCGGAGTGAATTGGACGAATTATGCATAGCTCTTCTCCCTGGCCGTCAATTTCCAGCGGAAGTAGTACTGTCGGGCACTGCCAAATATCTCGCTCCAGTCCGTGGCGGCGCAGGCCCTGCATTACGATATGGTCGGCCTCCCTGAGCAGATCGAGGCGCTCGCGGGTTGTGCTTGCGGCAAGGGGACGAAAGGTCTGCGGCATTTTAGGCGCCAGGTTCCAAATGCAACGGTTAATACCGCGCACTGTCTTCAAAACTGTTCCGGCGATTTCGTCGAGCTTATTCCAATTGGTGTTGCCGTGGATAAGGACCGGGTGTTCGTACGACCGCAGGTCGCCTTTTACTCCGACGGACTTAACCGGCAAGGCTGCTCCGCAGAAGTTAGTTCCTGCGAGGGTCTTAGTCACCTCGTCTGAAATTGCGGGGATGCTGGCGGAGTCTTCCAGCTCTCCGCTTGAGCAAAGCAGTCTGACGCCTAGCCCAGGGCCTGGAAACGGCTGACGCCAGATCATTTCGGACGGAATGTTTAATTCTTCACCAAGCTCTCTGACCTCCACCTTGTACAGTTCAGCCAGCGGTTCAATCACCTTTCCTGCAGCAATCATCTTCTCGATGATCTCGACGCGGTTATGGTGGGTCTTGATAGTGTCTGCGCGTTTAGTGCCGCCGGTTTCGATTGTGTCGGGATAGATCGTGCCCTGTCCCAGCAGATGATTGGAGAGCCCCAGACGCCGCGCCTCGCGTTCAAAGACTTTGACGAAAGTGTCGCCAATTGCTTTTCGCTTTTGCTCCGGTTCGACAAGTCCATTCAGAGCTGAAAGAAAGTCTTCGGAGGCATCGACGAAATGCAGGTTAGAGTCGATGCCCATTGCTTTAAAGGCTTTCATTACCTGCAAGCTTTCGTCTTTTCGCATGAGGCCGTTATCAACGTGAAGCAAATGGAGCTGTTCGGGGCGAAGCGCTTCGCCAAACAGTTTCGCTGCAACCGTAGAGTCGACTCCCCCGGACGCGAGCAGAAAGACAGAGCCATCGCCGACTCTTTCACGGATCTTCTCAATCTCTTCTTCAAGATACTGAGCCATTTCCCAGGTTGGCCGGCAGCCGCAAATCTCTATCGCAAAGTTGCGAATCATTACATCGCCGTGAGTCGTGTTGTCGACTTCGGGGTGGAATTGGAAACCATAGCGTCGATGTTTGTCGGAGCCGATTGCAGCGAAGTTGTGCGGCTCCGAACCTTCTCCCAGCAAAGTGTAGCCAAGTTCTTCGAAGTCCGGTCCGATTGCAGTTACGGTATCGTTGTGACTCATCCAGACCTGTTCGCTCCGGCTGAGACCTTTGAAAAGCGGGTGCTCCCTGCGAATATGCAGCTGGGCTCGGCCGAACTCTTGTTTGCCGTTCATGACTGCCCCGCCGTAGTGTTTAGCTATTTCCTGATGGCCGAAGCAAAAGCCCAAAATCGGTACGTCGAGATCGAACATCTCTTTATTGTAATCCGAATCTTCGCCGAACGACGACAGCGACGGATTTCCTGAAAGGATTATTCCCTTGTGAGGTTTGAATTTCTCTACCGGATCTTCAGGTTGAAGAATTTCCGCCAGCACGTTCTGGCGCCGGACCTTTGTTGCAATCAGATGCGCGTATTGGCCGCCAAAATCGACGACGGCAATTGAGTCGTGCTGCATGTTCTACCTTCACTGATAAGAAAAACACCCTTTGGTCCGGGGAGTTTATGAATCTTCAGCGACAGTGGCAAGCTCTGCCAGCAGCTTATTTTCACTACTGTGTGACTAGTGTGGCTTATGTGCTAGCATTCTGCGCAAATCATTGTTTCCGAGCATAAAGCGCATAAGGAATCCGACATGAAAGCTCACGCACGTCATATTCTTGTAAATTCAAAAGAACAGTGTGAATCATTGATTTCAGATATCGAGGGCGGGGCAGATTTCGCAGACCTTGCTGCGCAGCATTCCCAGTGCCCCTCGGGCAAGCAAGGCGGCGATCTGGGTGAGTTCGGTCGCGGCCAGATGGTGCCGGAATTTGACGAAGTTGTGTTCACCGGCGAAGTCGGTAAGCCGCTGGGCCCTGTACAAACACAGTTCGGTTATCACGTGATTGAAGTGGTTAGCCGCAACTAGATTTCTTAGTTTATTTGGCTCCAAGGATTCTTTCGGCGTGCGGTGGCGCGCCGTTGGGGTCTAAAAGTTCGACACAGCGTCAGCCGCATCGAATTCTTGACAAAATGCTGGCGGATCTGCTTGTTTTGGGAGCTGCCTAGAAATCTGTTGGCTTCGTCACTTGGATGTCGAGGTGGCTGTACGAACCTGAACTGGGGCGAAGTCCAGATTGAAATCCGATTTACCTGATCAGCCGCCTGGTCCGCACGGCAGCTATTTTTTTGGCTGTCTAACAGAGATGCGCCGCAATCCGATGGCCTTCTTCACCCGCGTGGCTGCCGAGTACGGTGGAATCGCCCGGATTCGCTTTGGCCGCAACAATTACTCATATCTTGTCTCCGATCCCGAACATATTCGCCAGCTCTTAATAGAGAACCGAGCCGCCTACATTAAGAACACACGCTATAAGCTGCTGGCTCGGGTTCTGGGAAAGGGGCTGCTGCTTAGCGAAGGGACTGATTGGAATCGGCAGCGCAAAATTGCAAAGCCGCTTTTCAAACTCGAAGCACTTCATGCGCAGGTCAATCGAGGGCGAGCTGACGTAGCGCACTTCATCGACGACTTGGAGCAAAGAGCCGAGCCAAATCGTTTCTTTGATATAGAACCCGAGTTTTCGCGATTGTCGCAGCTGCTTGCCGGCTCCTGGATTATGGGCGATTTATTTCGCGCCCGGGCAGAAGCGATCGAACAGATTTACTTAACGGCGACTAAAGTGTGGCCGGCAGCCCCACGCAGCGCACTTGCCGGTTATAAACCGCCGCCGGTTCGGGCAGTGTTAGAACTGAAGAAAGCATTCAGTGATTTTGACAAACACATTTACGACATCATTGGTGAGTACCGCTCCAATACGTCCGTAGACTGTGGAATGATCCCGGCCCTTGTGAACGGACATAAGGAATTTACAGGGGAAGAGCTCAGCGATAAGGCGCTGAGAGATCAGCTGGTAACAATGTTCATAGCTGCGCACGAAACATCCGGCACGGGGATGTGCTGGATTCATTATTTCCTCTCTAAGTACCCCGATGTGCGTGCCCGTGTGCGTGAGGAAGTTACGAATGCATTTGGCGAGGAACAGCCGCGCGCGGAAAAGCTTTCGCTCTTGGACTACACGGACAGAGTGGTGCAGGAGGCATTTAGGATATATTCACCGATTCATTCCCTCTCTCGGGTTGCCGTGGAAGACAACAGGATCGGTGGCTATTTTATTCCTAAGGGTGCAACGGTAATCGTTTCCCTTTTCGCCACTCATCGACTCACCAAGTATTGGAAGAATCCGGAAGCTTTTGATCCGGAGCGATTTACGGCTGAGGAGTGTGCTAAGCGCCCACCTTTTGCGTACATTCCATTTGCTGCCGGACATCGCAATTGTTTGGGCGGGACGATGGCGATGCTCCAGGCAAAGATGACCGTAGCCCAGCTCGTGCAGCGTGTGAATATTGACCTCATGCCCGGGCATCCAATCGAACTTATGCCGAGCACCACCATGCGCATGCGCCATGGTATGCAGGTTTCGCTTGAGCCTCTGCGGCGGAGCGCAGAAGCTTCGAAATCTAACGCGCTGATGCTGGCCGCAGGCTAAGCCTAAGTCGCTTAGCTAAGGGTAAGTAGATTCTCAAGAAAATCTCGGTCCACGCCGCCGATAATGGATTTGCGCGAACTTGCCGATACTACAGTTGGGCACGCGGGGGTTGTTCAGCCGTGGGTAGTATTATGTCTAAAGAAGCGTCGGGCGATATGGGGTCATCCCGCGGCTATGGTCGTGCGGCACTGGTCTGCTTTCTTTTCTTACTTTTGGTTCTCGGCTTTTTCGGCGGCAGCAGGACATACAGCAGCAATCCTCTTGTTAAGACTCCGCCAAAGTCAGTCTCTGAGCGACATATTCAAATTGCAGCACTTTTGACTAAGAAGTCGGAACAAGCGCGGGACATGTATCGGCGCGCGCTGGTGGAGGCTGATGACTTCGAGCACAAGAGCGCGGCTTTGTTTCAATCACTAAAACAGCGCATGGCTGATGCCGCGCCGAAAGAAGAACTTCGTGCCATGGCTGAAGAAGTTCGTCGAATCGAAGCGGAGGAGAAGGCTGCTAGGCGACACTCATGTTTAATGCTGTATCAATCACGTAAATTCGAGATGCAGGCTAAACAAGAAGTTATTAAAGGCAACCAAAAGAAGCTGAGCAGTTCAGCCGCCGACGACGAGCGTCAGTATGCTATGTATTTGATTGATCAGGCTGAGGCTGCGTTGGCACGGATGAGTCCGCTCCCTGAGAATTCTGAGCAGGCTTGCCCGGAGTCTTAGCGCTGTCCTCAGTCTCCCATCCACCGCCAAGCGCCTTGTAAAGCTGAACCACCGAGACGAATCTATTTCTTAAGGCTTCTGACTCCGCCAGTTCGTCCCTAAACAGCGAACGCTCGGAGTCGAGAACTTCCAGAAAGCTGGTCTCCCCGGCATCATAGCGCGCTCGAGAGAGCCGTGAAGCACTCTTTCCAGCCTCAACCTGAAGCGCGCGAGCGTTGTGCTCAAGCTCGAAGGTTTTCACCGATATCAAAGCATCCTCAACCTCGCGAAGCGCTTGAAGCACTGTTCGCTCGTAGCTCAGGGCCAGCTGTTTAGTCCTGGCTTCTTCGATTTCTACTCGGCTGACGTTTCTGTCAGCACTTAGCAGTGGGCCGAACAAATCGCCCCCTATGCTCCAAAACTGATCTCGCGGCAGCTTAAGTGACGAGAAGCTAAGCGTTTCGATGCCGAGTGCGGCGCTAAGGGAGATCGACGGGAGACGAAGCGCCTGCGCTACGCCTATGCGAGCCATTTGAGCGTGTAGAAGTTCCTCTGCTTCGAGAATGTCCGGTCTTCTCTCGAGAAGCTGAGGGGGGAGGCCGGGTGGTATCTCCGGCGGATTGCCGCGCGAATGCAGGCTGATGCCCAGCGCGACGCCGCCTGGGGGCTGGCCAAGTAGAACGCTTAGTGCGTTCTCCGCGCGGCGGATTTCCCTGATAAAGGCCTGCTCGGCTGCAGCGGCGCTTTGCTCTTCAACCTGGGCTTGAAACAGATCGAGCTGAGCCACGTATCCTTTCTCAAATCTAGCTTCAATTATTGATGTCGATTTAGCGCGGCTCGCAAGCGTCTGCTCTGCGATTCTAAGTCGGTTATGCAGATCGAGAAGCAGAAAATAGGTTTCCGCCACCGCTGCTACAATCGAAACTCTTGCGCCGCGGTAGAAGTGCTCTGAAGCGGCCATCTCGGCTCTTGCAGCTTCACTGGCACGGCGAAACTTGCCCCAGATATCGAGTTCCCAAGACAGCACAGCGGAAAGGCTATAGCCTCTGCGTTCTTCTCGCTCACGTGCAACGTTGTCATACTCAGTGCGGCCGATGCTGCCCGAAGCATTCAAGCTCGGGTATAAGTCGGCTCTGGTAAAGCCTAGAATTGCGGCAGCTTCTTCTACCCTTGCGGCAGCCGCAGCCAGATCTTGGTTGTTTTCAAGAGCTGAGCGGATAAGAGATTGAAGTGCCGGGTCCTGATAAACTTCCCACCACTTTGCTAAAGCGGCGGACTGCCGGCTGAATCCCGCGTCTCGAAACGTGTCGGGTTCGGGCGTGTCCGGTCGCTGGTAGTCGGGACCGATGGCGCAGCCGCTTAAAAGTATTACTGCCGCAACGAATGCCGAAACTCTGCTCACGTGCCTAACTTCGCTCCTCGGTGAGTTTGGCATCGGCCGGCCCATCGCTCGAGCCGCTTAGCCGTTCGATCACGACAAACAAAACCGGAACGAGGCAGATGCCGAGAACGGTTGCCACCATCATTCCCGCGAACTCAGTCATGCCCATCACTTTTCGTGCTTCAGCACCCGCACCGGTGGCGGTAAGTAGCGGCAGTACTCCCAAGATAAAAGAGAAGGCCGTCATAAGTATCGGTCTGAATCGAAGGCGGGCGGCTTCCAGTGCAGCTGCGGTCGGGCTCAGTCCTTCTTCCGTTTTCTGCCTCGCAAACTCTACTATCAAAATCGCGTTCTTTGCAGCGAGGCCAATCAGCAGCACGAGGCCGATTTGTGCAAATACGTTATTCTCGTAGGTTTCACTAAACAGACGCGAAACATACAAGCCGCCGAATGCGCCGAAAACGGCGAATGGAGTTCCAAGCAGGACACTAAACGGCAAGGACCAGCTTTCATACTGGGCTGCGAGAATCAGAAATACGAACACGAGTGCGAACACGAAGGTGGCGCTGCCCGAGCCTTCCGCTGCCTTCTCCTGATAGCTCATCGCATTCCAGGTATAAGACATGTCTGACGGCAGTACTTCCTTGGCTACTTCTTCCAGCGCCGCCAGCGCCTGGGACGAGCTTTAACCGGCTGCCGGTGCGCCCGAGACTTCTGCGGCTCTAAACAAATTAAATCGGTTGGTAAATTCCGGGCCGCTGCGTCGCTCGGTGGTGATTAGAGTCGAAAGCGGGATCATCTGCCCTTCTTTGCCGCGGACAAAGAACATTCCGAGATCGTTTTCTGAAATGCGGTATTCCGGCTCAGCCTGAACGTAGACTTTATAAAGTCTGCCGAAGCGGTTGAAGTCGTTGACATATGCACCGCCGAGAAAAGAGCCGAGCGCTGTATTTACGTCGCTCATGTTAACGCCGAGCTTCAGGACCTTAGAGCGGTCAATATCTGCAAAAATCTGCGGTACGCCAGCTCGATAAGTAGTAAACACATTGGCTATTTCAGGCCTGGCGCGGGCGGCTTGGATAAACTTCTGGGTCTGCGCATCAAGGTACTGCGGCGGATTTCCCCCGCGGTCCTGCAGCATCATACTAAATCCGGATCCGGTTCCCAGGCCGGGTATTGCGGGTGGCCCAAACGCGAAAGCCATGCCTTCTGGTATTCGCTGGGCAAAGGCGCCGGAGAGCGTTCGTGCAATTTTCTTAGCATCAAGCTCCGGCCCTCGTTCGGCCCAATCTTTTAGCTCTATAAAGAAAAAGGCAGTATTTGTCTGCATCGACCCGGAAAGCAGACTGAAGCCGACAACTGTCGTGTAGCTCTCGATGCCCTCTGCTGCGCCAAGAATCTTTTCGACCTTGCGGCAAACTTCATCCGCACGCTCAAGTGACGCAGCATCCGGCAGTTGAACGTTTGCGAGGATGTAGCCTTGATCTTCCTCAGGAACAAAGCCCGCGGGCAGCCGGGAGCCGATAAACACCACGCCAATTACAATCGTGGTCAACAAAATCATACTTCGGCGAATATTGTGCACCGTATAGTCGGCGACCTTGACGTAGCGCGTAGTAAGACGTTCGAGACCGGAATTAAATTTTGCGAAAATCTTTCCGAGCCAACCTTCCTTCTCGCCGCTTTCGGGTTTCATCACCAGTGCTGCAAGTGCAGGGCTTAGAGTCAGCGCATTTACCGAAGAAAACAGAACGGAAATGGCGATGGTAATCGCAAACTGTTGATAAAGCCTGCCGGTTATTCCGCCCATAAACGCTACAGGGACAAAGACCGCAACGAGTGAGAGCGATGTAGCCATAATTGCGCCTGAGACTTCCTCCATCGTCTTTAGCGTAGCCTCTTTCGGAGAGAGCCCGCGGGACATATGCAGGGAGACGGACTCGACTACTACGATCGCGTCATCAACGACTGTGCCGATTGCGAGGACCAGGCCGAGCAGACTAATTGTGTTGATTGAAAATCCGAGCAAGGGGAAGAAGGCAAAAGTACCGACAAGCGAAACCGGAATTGCAACCAGCGGGATGAGAGTTGCTCTGGCACTTTGCAGAAATAAAAATACAACCAGAATCACAAGCACAATTGCTTCGAACAGCGTGACTATGATTTCGTGAATGCCGGCGTCGATTGCGCGCGTCGTGTCGAGCGAAATCGAGTGTTTTATGTCTGAGGGGAACTTTTCAGCGAGGCGGTTCATGGTGCTGCGAATGTTCTCAGCCACCTCCAGCCCGTTCGAACCCGGGAGCTGATATATCGCAAGGATTGCGGCCGACGAGCCGTTGAGTCTCCCGATTGAATTATAGATCTGGGCGCCAAGTTCGACTCGGGCTACGTCCTTCAGCAGCACCTGAGAGCCGTCAGGGTTCGAGCGGACTATTACGTTTTCGAATTGTTTTTCGGATTCGAGACGACCTTGGGTTTGCACGGCATAGGTAAACTCGGTTCCGGGAGGGGCGGGGGGTGCTCCGATTTTCCCTGCTGGAGCTATGATGTTTTGTTCTTGAATTGCCCGCGTAATGTCCGGGACTGTCAGGCCGAGCTTTGCAAGTCTGTCCGGCTTGACCCAAATTCGCATGGCGTACTCGGAGCCGCCGAAGGTGGTAACCTGACCCACGCCGCGGATTCTGGCTATCTCGTCGACTATATTAATCGTGGCGTAGTTGGTTAGGAAATTATTGTCGAAGGTATTATTCGGAGACCTAAGCGTAACGAGCATCAAGGGAAAGGTAAGAGACTTCTTGACGGTTACGCCGAGGCGCTTCACTTCTTCCGGCAGGCTTGCTGTTCCTTCAGATACGCGGTTCTGTACCAGCACGTTCGAGTTGTCTAGGTCGGCACCGACCTCGAACGACACCGTTAGGCTCAGTTTGCCGTCGCCCGAATTAACGGACTTCATGTAAATCATGTTCTCGACGCCGTTGATCTTCTGCTCAAGCGGCGTCGCTACAGACTGCTCGACCGCAACAGAATTTGCGCCGGTGTAAGTTGCTTCTACTTTAATTTCTGCTGGAGTTATTTCGGGGTATTGGGAGATAGGAAGTGTGGAAGCGGCGACAATTCCAAAAATTGTTATTACGATGGAAATTACCATCGCGAATATTGGACGGTTTACGAAAAAAGCACTCATGATTCGGGCTTTTCGGAATCTCCTTTCTGCGCATGGGTCGACGTCACAGGCCGCACCTGCATTCCAGGTCGTAGTTTTTGCTGACCCTCGACGACGACTTTGTCCTCAGGTTTGAGCCCCTCTTCGACAATAACAAGCTTATCTACTTTGGGTCCGGGTTTAATCTGTTTCATTTCAACCTTGTTATCCGCACCGAGGACGAACACGCTGAACGTGCCCTGAAGCTCGTTGACTGCTCTCGATGGGATGAGCAGGCTCGAAGGGCTGCAAGTGCTGCGCAAGGCCCTCTTTACCACAGAAGGGAATATCAAGTGGCTCAAGAACCTAGCCAAGATTGACCCGCAGATCGAGATCATCGCGGGCAATGTCGATGCGCAATTGCAAGCCATCGAAACGCAGCTGGCGCTGCTCAACA